>JBFWQM010000115.1:0-15933 GCA_050249455.1 Rhodospirillaceae bacterium
ACGAGCTCGAGCTCTCGGTGCGCTCGGCGAACTGCCTCAAGAACGACAACATCATCTACATCGGCGACCTGGTCCAGAAGACCGAGCAGGAGATGCTGCGGACGCCGAACTTCGGCCGCAAGTCGCTTAACGAGATCAAGGAAGTCCTGACCCAGATGGGCCTGCATTTGGGCATGGAGATCGCGAACTGGCCGCCGGAGAACATCGAGGAGCTTGCCAAGCGCCTCGAGGAACCGTACTGAGCCGGGCCGGGCAGAGACCGGACAGAGAACAGAGCGCCGAGGAGTCTGAACGATGCGTCACGGGATGAGCGGTCGCAAGCTGAACCGCACCAGCAGCCACCGCAAGGCCATGCTGGCGAACCTTGCCGCCGCCCTCATCAAGCACGAGCAGATCAAGACCACCCTGCCGAAGGCCAAGGAGCTGAAGCCGGTGGTGGACAACCTGATCACGCTCGGCAAGCGCGGCAGCCTGCACGCCCGTCGCCAGGCGATCAGCCAGCTGCACAACGACCCGGCGCTGGCCAGCAAGCTGTTCACCACGCTTGCCGACCGCTACAAGACGCGCCAGGGCGGCTACACCCGCGTGCTGCGCGCCGGCTTCCGCTACGGCGACGCCGCGCCGATGGCGGTGATCGAGCTGGTGGACCGCGATCCCGACGCCAAGGGAATGGACTCCGGCCCGACGCAGAAGGACGACACGGCCGAGGCGCAGGAGGAGAATTGACCCGCGCCGCGCCGGCCGGACGACGCCCAAAGGCAGCCCTCCGGGCTGCCTTTTTGGTTTGGGCGGCGGCGATGCTGACGACGCTGCCCACGACGCACGCCGCGGCGCAGCGGGTGCCGGAATCGCGGGCCGACATCGCGCTCTCCTTTGCGCCGCTGGTGAAGCGGGTCGCCCCGGCGGTGGTCAACATCTATGCCAAGAAGGTAGTGCGCAGCGCGCCGGCATCGCCCTTCTTCGACGACCCGTTCTTCCGCCGCTTCTTCGGCGACAGCTTCTCGTTCGGCTTCCCGCGCGAGCGCATCCAGAACTCGCTCGGCTCCGGCGTCATCGTGCGCGCCGACGGCATCGTGGTAACCAACTTCCACGTCATCAACGAATCCGACGAGATCACCGTCGTCCTGGCCGACCGGCGCGAATTCGACGCCACCCTGGTCGGCGCCGACCAGACCACCGACCTCGCGTTCCTGCGCATCGACCCGCGCGGCGAGAAGCTGCCGTTCGTCGATTTCCGCGATTCAGACGAGCTGGAGGTCGGCGACCTCGTGCTCGCCATCGGCAACCCGTTCGGCGTCGGCCAGACGGTGACCAGCGGCATCGTCTCGGCGCTGGCGCGCACCGCGCGCGGCGTCTCGGACTTCGGTTTCTTCATCCAGACCGACGCGGCGATCAATCCCGGCAATTCTGGCGGCGCGCTGGTCGCGATGGACGGCCGGCTGGTCGGCATCAATACCGCGATCTACTCGCGCTCGGGCGGATCCAACGGCATCGGCTTCGCGATCCCGTCCAACATGGTGCGCGCGGTGATGGCGGGCATCATCAGCGGCGGCAAGCTGAGGCGGCCGTGGACCGGCGTCTCCGGCCAGGACGTCAACGCCGACCTGGCGCAGTCGCTGCATTTGCCGCGCCCGGTCGGGCTCCTGGTGAACGAGATCTATCCCGCCAGCCCGGCCGCCCGCGCCGGGATCCATGTCGGCGACGTCGTGACCGCGATCAACGGCCGCGAGGTCGACGACGCCGCCTCGTTCCGCTACCGCGTCGCGACCCTGGCGCCCGGCGGCACGGCGCGCGTGACGGTGCGGCGCGGCGGCGCGGAGCGTACCGTCGCGATGCCGCTGGAGGAAGCGCCGGAGACACCGCCGCGCAACGTCACGGCGCTGGACGGCCGCCACCCGCTCTCGGGTGCGACGGTCGCCAACCTGTCGCCGGCGCTGGCCGAGGAGCTGTCGCTCGGCGCGCAGTACCGCGGCGTGGTCGTGGTCGACCTGCGCCCCGGCACGGCCGCCCAGCGGGTCGGCTTCCGCGCCGGCGACATCGTGCTGCGCGTCAACGACGCGGAGGTCGCCACCATCGTCGCGCTGCAGCGCGCGCTGGAGCACGGCGGCAGCCGCTGGAAGATCACGCTGCGGCGCGACGGCGTCGTGCGCAGCATCGTGCTGCAGGGCTGAGCGTGAAGAAGCCCCGCCCGGCCGGTCTGTTCGAGGCGCAGGCGCCGCACCCGCTCGCCGACCGGCTGCGCCCGAAGTCGCTCGCCGAGGTCCTCGGCCAGGACCATCTGCTCGGCCCGGCCGGCCCGGTCGGCCGCATGGTCGCCTCCGGCCGGCTTGCCTCGATGATCCTGTGGGGGCCGCCGGGCACCGGCAAGACGACGATCGCGCGCCTGCTCGCCGACGTCACCGACCTGCATTTCGAGCCGCTTTCGGCGGTGTTCTCGGGCGTCGCCGACCTGCGCCGGGTGTTCGGCGAGGCGGCGAAGCGGCGCGAGCTGGGGCAGGGGACGTTGCTGTTCATCGACGAGATCCACCGCTTCAACCGCGCGCAGCAGGACGGCTTCCTGCCCTACGTGGAGGACGGGACGGTCATCCTGGTCGGCGCGACGACGGAGAACCCGTCGTTCGAGCTCAACGCCGCGCTGCTGTCGCGCTGCCAGGTGTTCGTGCTCAACCGCCTCGACGACTCCGCGCTGGAGACCTTGCTGAGGCGCGCGGAGGCCGCGCTCGGCCACGGGCTGCCGCTGGATACGGACGCGCGCGCCGCGCTGAAGGCGATGGCCGACGGCGACGGTCGCTATCTCCTCAACCTGGCGGAGGAGCTGGCGGCGCTGCCCGCCGACGCGCCGCTCGACAGCCAGCAGCTCGTCGCCACGGTGCAGCGCCGCGCGCCGCTCTACGACAAGGCGCAGGAAGGCCACTACAACCTGATCAGCGCGCTGCACAAGTCGCTGCGCGGCTCGGACACCGACGCCGCGCTCTACTGGCTCGCGCGCATGCTGACCGGCGGCGAGGACCCGCGCTACATCGCCCGCCGGCTGACCCGCTTCGCGGTGGAGGACATCGGGCTCGCCGATCCCAATGCGCTGGTCCAGGCGGTGGCGGCGTGGGAGACCTACGAGCGGCTCGGCTCGCCCGAGGGCGAGCTCGCCATCGCGCAGCTCGTGATCTACCTCGGCACTGCGCCGAAATCGAATGCCGCCTATCGCGCGCTCGGCGCCGCCAACGTGCTGGCGCGCCAGACTGGTTCGCTGATGCCGCCCAAGCACATCCTCAACGCGCCGACGCGGCTGATGAAGGACCTCGGCTACGGCGCCGGCTACCAGTACGACCACGATGCGCCGGATTCGTTCTCCGGCCAGGACTACTTTCCCGACGGGCTGGACCGCCAGCGCCTCTACCAGCCCGGCGAGCACGGCTTCGAACGCGACATCGCCAAGCGCCTCGCCTACTGGGACAAGCTGCGCAGCCAGCGCAAGGGGGAGGGGTGACCCAGGTCCAGACGATCGAGGTCGCGGCGGACGACGCCGACGTGCGGCTAGACCGCTGGTTCAAGCGGCATTTCCCGGCGCTCGGCCACGGCCGGCTGGAGAAGCTGCTGCGCACCGGGCAGGTGCGGGTCGACGGCGGGCGCGCCAAGGCGTCCACCCGGCTGGAGGCCGGCCAGAAGGTCCGCGTGCCGCCGCTCGGCGCCGAGGACGAGGCGCCGCGCGCGCCGCGCCCCGCGCTCGACGAGGCGGACGCGGCGTGGATCCGAAGCCTCGTACTGCATCGCGACCCGCAGGTGATCGTGCTCAACAAGCCGCCGGGCATCCCGGTGCAGGGCGGCAGCAAGGTGAGCCGCCACCTCGACGGCCTGCTCGACGGCCTGCGCTTCGACGCGCCCGACCGTCCGCGGCTGGTCCACCGGCTCGACAAGGAGACCAGCGGCGTCCTGCTGCTCGGCCGCAGCGCGGCGGCGGCGGCGAAGCTCGCGGAGGCGTTTCGCGGCCGCGCGGCGGTCAAGACCTACTGGGCACTGGTCGCCGGCGTACCGAAGGAGCGCGCCGGCCGTATCGACCTGCCGCTCGCCAAGCGCCTGGTCGGCGGCGAGGAGAAGGCGGTGGTCGACCCGGCGGAGGGCAAGCGCGCGCTGACCGACTACGCCGTGGTGGACCACGCCGGCAAGCGCGCCGCCTGGCTCGCGCTGCGGCCGCTGACGGGGCGCAACCACCAGCTCCGCGTCCACTGCGCCGAGCTCGGCACGCCCATCATCGGCGACCGCAAGTACGGCGGCGAGCGGTCGACCGCCACCGGACTGGCCGGCGGCGGCACCGTCTTCCTGCACGCGCGCTCGATCGCGCTGCCGCACCCGGCCGGCGGCACCCTGTCGGTGACCGCGCCGCTGCCGCCCTCGATGGTGGAGGCGTGGCGCTTCTTCGGCTTCGACCCGCGCGCGGGCGATCGCGCGTTCGACGATTGGGAATGACTGGCCGCGGGCGACCGGAAAGCTTATTTACGCGACATGGACCAAGGGCACGGCGATGGGTTCTGAGCTTCGACTGGCGGCGTTCGACTTCGACGGCACGCTGATCGACAGCGCGCAATCGATCGTCGAAGGCGTCATCGCCTGCTGGGCGCACTGCAGGTTTCCCGAGCCCGACCCGGTCGCGGTGCGCCGCATCATCGGCCTGCCGTGGGAGGAGGGGATCCAGGCCCTGATGCCCGGCTCCGGCGCCGCCGAGGTGGCGATGGTCCACGACTACCATCTGCGCGTCTCGCGTGGCGAGCTGACCCGGCCGCCACGCAGCGAGACGCTGTTCGCCGGCGCGTTGGAGACGCTCGACCGGCTGGCGGCCGAGGACTACGTCCTCGCGATCGTCACCAGCCGTAGCAACCGCCGCCTGCAGGAGCTGCTGGAGGAACTCGGCATCCGCGACCGGTTTGCCACCGTGAAGACGGTGGACCACGGCCCCGGCAAGCCGAACCCGTTCCTGCTGCTGCAGGCAATGCAGGAAACCGGCGTCGCGCCGGGCAACGCGGTGATGATCGGCGACACCACCTTCGACATCCTGATGGCGCGCAATGCCGGCACCTCGGCGATCGGCGTGTCGTGGGGCGTGCACGAGGTCGATGAGCTGCACGCCGCCGGCGCCCACAGGGTCGTGGAGGCGTTCGACCACCTGCCTCCGACGATCGGCACCCTGCTCGGCCGGACCTCGCTGGAGCCCGCGTGAGCGCGCCGTCGCGCCGCCGGTTCTACCGTGCGGTCGCCGTGGTCGAAGCCGACGGCGGCCACAGCATCGCGCTCGACGGCAAGCCGGTGCAGACGCCGGGGCGGTCGCCGCTGGCCGCGCCGACCCGCGCGCTGGCCGACGCGATCGCCGCGGAATGGGACGCCCAGGGCGACACGCTCGACCCCTCGTCGCTGCGGCTTACACGGCTCGCCAACACCGCGATCGACCGCGTCCCGACGCAGCGTGCGGCGGTGGTCGCCGAGATTACCGGCTATGCCGGCACCGACCTCCTGTGCTACCGCGCGGCGGAACCGGCGGCGCTGGTCGCCCGCCAGGCGGCCGGCTGGCAGCCGATGCTCGACTGGTTCGCCGGGCGCTTCGACGCCGCCCTCGAGGTGACCGCCGGGGTCGTGCCGGTCGCGCAGGGCACCGGTACCATGAACGCCGTCCTGGCAGCGGTGGCCGCGCTCGACGACTTCACGGTGACGGGGCTGCACGCGGCGACGACCGCCTGCGGCTCGGTCGTGCTGGGACTCGCGCTGGCGGAGGCGCGGCTCGACGCCGAGGCCGCATGGTCGCTGTCGCTGCTCGACGAGCTCTACCAGGTCGAGCTGTGGGGCGAGGATGCGGAGGCCGCCGATCGCCGCGCCCGGCTGCGCCAGGACATCACCGCCGCCGCGACCTTCATGCGGCTCGCCCGGGCCGGTCCGTGACCGACGGCCGCGCCAGCGTCCGCGTCCAGATCGAGGGCCGGGTGCAGGGCGTCTGGTACCGCGCCTGGACCATCCGCGAGGCGACCGCGCGCAACATCGACGGTTGGGTGCGCAACCGCAGCGACGGCAGCGTCGAGGCGCTGTTCTGCGGCCCCGCCGCGGCGGTGGACGAGATGGTCGCGCAATGCCGCCAGGGGCCGCCGGCGGCCATCGTCACCCGCGTCACCACGACCCCCGCAGGCCCGCCCGCCGCGCCCGGCTTCCGCCAGCTCCCGACCGCCTAGCCGGCGTTTGCCGTCGAAGCGGACAACAGCGACGGCATCTCCGCGACCGGGCCGAACACCTCGGCGAAGGCGGCTTTCAGGGCCGCGTCGGCGTCGTCCATGGTGGCCGTGAGTCCGAGGTCGACCAACGAGGTCACGCCGTGCTCGGCGATGCCGCAGGGAACGATCCCGCTGTAGTGCGACAGGTCCGGCTCGACGTTCAGCGCGACGCCGTGGAAGCTGATCCAGTGGCGCAGCCGGATGCCGAGGGCGGCGATCTTGTCCTCCTGTCCCGGCCGGCCGTTCCAGGCGCCGCGGTCGATCCAGATGCCGACCCGGCCGACCCGCCGTTCGCCGCGCACGCCGAACCGGTCCAGTGCGGCGATCAGCCACGCCTCCAGCCGGTGGACGAACAGACGCACGTCGCGGTCGCGCCGGTTGAGGTCCAGCATGACGTAGGCCACCCGCTGGCCGGGACCGTGATAGGTGAACTGGCCGCCGCGCCCGGTGCGGTGGACGGGGAACCGGCCGGCCGCCAGCAGATCCTCGGGCCGCGCGCCGGTGCCGGCGGTGTAGATCGGCGGATGCTCGACCAGCCAGACCAGTTCCGGCGCATCGCCGGCGCGGATGTCGGCGACGCGGGCCTCCATCGCGGCGACGGCGGCTTCGTAGTCCGTCAAGCCGGGCTCGACCCGCCATTCGACGACAGGGGCAGGCATCGCTGGTCACGACCCAAGGAACATGTCACAAGCCTTGCGGCGGCCTTGGCAATTTGGTATCTGCCGCCGATTATATGGTCCTGTCGGGCCATGGCATCCAAGACATTTGCGGTCGTGGCGGAACTGGTAGACGCGCAGCGTTGAGGTCGCTGTGGGAGCAATCCCGTGGAAGTTCGAGTCTTCTCGACCGCACCAACCATTCGAATAACGGCCCGCCGATCCGTCGCGCGGGCCTGACTTTGCCGGCAGGCGTTTAGCCCGGCACCGGCGCCCGGCGGCGCCGGTGCATACAGGACGGTGCCCGATGACCGAGCCCGATGCCCTGGGCGGCGCCGGCGTCGCCCCGCCCGGCGCCGCGGACGACCGCTATGGCCTGTCGCCCGAGCTGGTCGAGGCCGTCGGCCTCGCGCTCGACGACAACCATGCCTACGAGGCGGGCATGCTGGTGGAGCCGCTGCGCTACGCCGCGCTCGCCGACCTGATCGAGGTGCTGGGGCCGGAGCGGCGCGAGCGCCTGATCGAGGTCATCCGCCCCCGCTTCGATCCCGAGGTGCTGTCCGAGCTCGACGAGACCGTGCGCGACGAGGTCGCCGAGCAGCTCGGCACCGAGTCGCTGGCGCAGGCCATCGCGCGCCTCGAATCCGACGATGCGCTCTACCTCCTGTCGTCGCTGGAGGAAACCAAGCAGCGCGCCGTACTGTCGGCGATCCCGGCGGCGCTGCGCGCGACCCTGGAGGAAGGCCTCACCTTCCCTGAGGACAGCGCCGGCCGGCTGATGCAGCGCGAGTTCGTCGCCGTCCCCCGCTTCTGGACGGTCGGCGAAACGATCGACTTCATGCGCGAGGCGACCGCGCTGCCCAACGACTTCTACGACATCTTCGTCGTCGACCCGCGCCACCGGCCGGTCGGCACGGTGGCGCTGAGCCGCATCCTGCGCTCCAAGCGGCCGGTGCGGATCGACGACCTGATGGAGAGCGCGCCGGTGTCGATCCCGGTCCGCATGGACCAGGAGGAGGTCGCGTTCGTCTTCCGCCAGCACGACCTCGTCTCCGCGCCGGTGGTCGACGACGCCGGCCGGCTGGTCGGCGCGATCACCGCCGACGACGTCATGGACGTCATCGACGAAGAGGCGGAGGAGGACCTGATGCGCCTGGGCGGCGTGCGCGAGGGCGACCTCTACGACGACGCGCTGCAGACCGGCAAGGCGCGCTCGACGTGGCTCGCGGTCAACCTGTGCACCGCCTTTCTCGCCGCCTACGCGATCGGCCTGTTCGCCGACACAATCCAGAGCATCGTGATGCTCGCCGTGCTGATGCCGATCGTCGCCTCGATGGGCGGCAACGCGGGCACCCAGACGCTGACCGTCGTCGTGCGCGCGCTGGCGACGCGCGAGATCAACCGCGCCAACGCGCCGCGTGTGCTGTCCAAGGAGATCCTGGTCGGCGTCATGAACGGCCTCGGCTTCGCCGTGCTGGTCGGCGCGATCGCGTGGGCGTGGTCGGGTGATCCGGGGATCGGCGCGGTGATCGCCGGCGCGCTGATCGTCAACATGGTGGTGGCGGGGCTGGCCGGGACGGCGGTGCCGCTGGGGCTGTCCCGGCTCGGCATTGACCCTGCCATCGCCTCGGGCGTATTCCTGACCACCATCACCGACGTCGTCGGTTTCTGCGCGTTCCTCGGACTCGCCACCCTGTTCCTGATTTAGGAGGCGGCCCTGCCGAGCGTCCTCATCACCGGCGCGAGCCGGGGCCTCGGTCTCGGCTTCGCCCAGCACTATGCCGCCGCGGGCTGGCGGGCGATCGCCACCTGCCGCGACCCGTCCTCGGCCCCCGACCTGCGGGCGACCACAGGCATCGAGGTCTGGCCGCTCGACCTCGCCGATCCGGCCACGGTCGCGGCGGCGGCGGCTCGGCTCGGCCGCGACCCGCTCGACCTGCTGCTGTCCAACGCCGGCATCTACGGCGGCCGCAGCCGCTTCGGCGGCATGGACTACGCCGCCTGGGCCGAGGTGTTCCAGGTCAACGTCATGGGCGCGCTGCGCGTGGCGGAGGCGTTCGTGGACAACGTCGCGCGCAGCGACCAGCGCCGCATGGTGTTCGTGTCCAGCCGCATGGGCAGCATCGACGACGCCGGCGGCGGCAACTACGCCTACCGGACCAGCAAGGCGGCGCTCAACATGCTGGTGCGGGCGATGTCGCACGACCTCTCCGGCCGCGGCATCATCGCCGCCGCGGTGCATCCGGGCTGGGTGCGCACGGCGATGGGCGGCAAGTCGGCGCCGACCACGGTCGCCGAAAGCGTCGGCCGGCTGGCCGCCGTCATCGCGGCCCTCGATGCGTCGAAGAGCGGCGGCTTCTACGCCAATGACGGGGGCGTGATTCCGTGGTAACTGCCGCCCGGTCGGGTCAGTCCCCCCGCCGGTTCCGATGATGCGTCGCCTCAATCCGCAGAACCTCGCCGCCATCCTCGCCGCGCTCGCCGCAGCGGTCCTGTTCGTGCTGCCGGCGCCCGAGGGAGTCTCGCCCCAGGTGTTCCGCGCCGCCGGGGTCGTCGTGCTGTCGGTCGGCCTGTGGGCCACCGGCGCGCTGCCCGAGTATTTCGCCTCGATCATCTTCTTCCTGGTCGCGGTGGTCGCCGGCGGCGCGCCGCCCAACGTCGTCTTCTCGGGTTTCTATTCGGGCGCGGCGTGGGTGATCTTCGGCGGGCTGGTGATCGGCATCGCGGTGCAGGCGACCGGTCTCGGCGCCCGGCTGGCGCGCGGGCTGGTCGGGCTGTTCCCCGCCACCTATCTCGGCACGATCATGGGCGTCTTCCTGGTCGGGACGGCGCTCGCGTTCGTCATGCCGTCGACCACCGGGCGGATCGTGATCCTGATGCCGATCATCATGGGGCTCGCCGATCGCATCGGCTTCGCGCCGGGGTCGCAGGGGCGGGTGGGGCTCGCGCTTGCGGTCGGCACCGGCACCCTGTTCCCGACCTTCGGCATCCTGCCGGCCTCGGTACCCAACCTGGGCCTGATCGGCGCGGCCGAGAGCATCTACGGCATCCACCTGACCTACGGCAGCTACCTGAAGATCAACTTCCCGGTGCTCGGCCTGATCCCGATACTGGCGATGCCGTTCCTGATCGCGCGCATGTTCCCCGACACGCCGCGGCGGACCGAGGCCCAGGCCGCCCAGGCGGCGCCGAGCGACCGCGAGATCAAGCTGGCGCTGGTCCTGCTGGCCGCGCTGGCGCTGTGGATCACCGACTTCCTGCACGGCGTCGCGCCGGCCTGGGTCGCGGTCGGCGCGGCGGTGCTGATCCTGATGCCGCGGATCGGCGTGCTGCCGACCAGCACCCTGGTCGAGAAGGTCAACTACGCGCCGTGGTTCTTTGTCGTGGGCGTCATCGGGATGGGGGCGTTCGTCACCCACACCGGGCTCGGCGCCGCGCTGGCGCAGGGGCTGTTCACGGTGGTGGAGCTGCACCGCGGGGCCGACTTCGCCAACTACCTGATCATCGTCGCGCTCGGGATGGTGATGGGCATGATCGCATCGATGCCCGGCCAGCCCGGCATCATGGCGCCGCTCGCGGGCGGGCTGGCGGAAGCGACCGGCTGGCCGGTCTACGACGTCCTGATGGCGATCGTGCCGAGCTGGCAGCTCGTCCTGTTCCCCTTCGAGCTGCCGCCGATCGTGGTCGCCTGCCACCTGGGCGGCATCAAGTTCGGCCAGGTCGCCCGCCTGTTCCTCTGGTTCACGGTGCTGGCATGGCTGGTCATGGTCCCGCTGCAATACCTGTGGTTGCGGACCCTGGGTCTGCTCGGCTGAGCACGGTTAACCGGGCATTAATGCCGTTGGCCGCATGATGACGGGAACGGGCCGGCGTCGCGACTGCGCCCGAGCCAAGAGACCGACAGATCAAGTCATGGCCGCTGCATCCCGACCGATCCTCGACAGCCTCAAGGTCATGGTGGTGGACGACAACCGCCACATGCGGGCGCTGGTGATGTCGGTGCTGCACGCGCTCGGGGTCGGCACCGCGCGCGAGTTCGCCGAGGCGCAGGAGGCATACCGCGAGCTCGGCCGCTTCAAGCCCGACCTGATCATCGTCGACTGGCACATGGAGCCGCTGGACGGGCTGGAGTTCGCGCGCATGGTGCGCAACGCCGCCAAGAGCCCGACGCCCTACGTGCCGCTGATCATGCTGTCGGGCTACACCGAGATGAAGCGCATCTGCGAGGCGCGCGACGTCGGCGTCAACGAGTTCCTCGCCAAGCCCATCTCCGCGCGCTCGCTGTACCAGCGCATCGTGTCGCTGATCGCCAACCCGCGGCCGTTCGTACGCACTGCCAGCTATTTCGGGCCCGACCGCCGCCGCCGCGACGTCGGCGCGCCGGACGGCATGGCCGACCGCCGCGGCGCGCAGCTGCCGTTCGCCGCCGGGCCGGCCGACAGCAACGAGATCGAAATCCTCCCGCGCGAGTGATGATCCGCCGATGAGTAACCCGACCAAGTCCGCCGTCGTGTTCGACCCGCCGGTGCTGTCGCTGCGGGCCAAGCTGCGCCTGGCGCCCGGCTCGGTGCCGACCCTGGACCCCGAGCTCCTGAAGAAGGCCGAGGCCGCCGTCGCATCGTTCGGCGACAGCTACCGCGACTGGGCGCGGGAGGACCTCGCCCGGCTGGAGGCCGTCTACGAGCGCCTGCGCGCCGGCGGCGAGTGCGAGACCGAGGCGGTCGCCGAGATCGCCAGGATCGCCTTCGAGATGAAGGGCCACGGCGGCAGCTTCGGCTATCGGCTGATGACCGAGATCAGCCGGTCGCTGGAGGATTTCGCGCGCAGCGGCTGCGAGTTCGGCCCGCGCACGGTGATGGTCATCGGCGCCCACGTCGATGCGATGCGCGCGGTGCTGCGCGACGACATCCGCGGCGACGGCGGCGACATCGGCCGCGCGCTGCTCGCGGGGCTGCGCCACGTCGTGCAGAAGCTGACCAGCCTGGCCTGACGGCACGACGCTGCCGGCGGCCGGCCGGCTGCCCATATAATCCCGTATCGACCCCTGTCGGACGGCCGGCCATGGACGACATGCCTTCCTTTCTCGGGCCCCTGCCGCCCGACGACCCCACCCGCCGCGCGCTGCGCCGCGCCTACCGCGTCGACGAGGCGAAGGCGGTCGCGGCCTGCCTCGCCGCCATCGACCTGACGCCCGCCGCGCGCGCGCGCATCGCGGCGGCAGCGCAGGGCTACGTGGCGGAGGCGCGCCGCCGCCGGTCGTCGTTCGGAGGCATCGACGCCTTCCTCAACGAGTACGCGCTGTCGACCCAGGAGGGCGTGGTCCTGATGTGCCTCGCCGAGGCGCTGCTGCGCATCCCCGATGCCGCCACGGCGGACCGCCTGATCCGCGACAAGCTTCGCGACGCCGACTGGCAGCGCCACCTCGGGCGCAGCGAGTCGATCCTGGTGAACGCTTCCACCTGGGGGCTGATGCTGACCGGCCGGGTGATCCGGCTCGACGGCGGCGCCGGCGACATGGGCGGCTTCCTCAACCGCCTGGTCGCGCGCTCGGGCGAGCCGATCATCCGCCAGTCGCTGGTCCAGGCGATGCGCATCATGAGCCGGCAATTCGTGATGGGCCGCACCATCGGCGAGGCGCTGGATCGTGCCGAGGAGGACGACCACGCGCGCTACCGCCATTCCTTCGACATGCTGGGCGAGGCGGCCCACACCGCCGCCGACGCCGCGCGCTACCTCGACGCCTATGCCGAGGCGATTGCCGCCGTCGGTGCGCGTGCGGCCGGACGCGGCCCGGTCGAGGCGCCGAGCATCTCGGTCAAGCTGTCGGCGCTGCACCCGCGCTACGAGGCCACGCAGCGCGCGCGCGTCCTGGCCGAGCTGACGCCGCGGCTGGTGTCGCTGGCGCGCCTGGCGCGCGACGCGCAGATCGGGCTGACGGTGGATGCCGAGGAGGCGGCGCGGCTCGACCTGTCGCTGGAGGTGATCGAGCGCGCCTGGGCCGATCCGTCGTTGCGCGACTGGGGCGGCTTCGGGCTGGCGGTGCAGGCCTACCAGCGCCGCGCGCTGCCCGTGATCGACTGGCTCGCCGCGCTGGCGCAGGGCCGGCGCGACCGCCTGATGGTGCGCCTGGTCAAGGGCGCCTACTGGGACAGCGAGATCAAGCGGTCGCAGGAGCAGGGCCTGGCGTCGTACCCGGTCTTCACGCGCAAGGGCTCGACCGACGTCTCCTATCTCGCCTGCGCGCGGCGGATGATCGACGCCGCCGACCGGCTCTACCCGCAGTTCGCCACCCACAACGCGCACACCGTGGCCGCGATCGCCGAGATGTCCGCCGACGCGCCGTTCGAGTACCAGCGCCTGCACGGCATGGGCGAGGCGCTGTACGACCAGATCGTCGGCGACCGGCCATGCCGCGTCTACGCGCCGGTCGGCAGCCACGAGGACCTGCTGCCCTACCTGGTGCGGCGGCTGCTGGAGAACGGCGCCAACACCTCGTTCGTCAACCGCTGGATCGACGACGACGTGCCGGTCTCCGCCGTGGTCGCCGACCCCATCGCGCGCACGGAGTCGCTCAGGGCCGCGCCGCACCCGCAGATTCCCGCGCCGCTCGACATCGCGGGGCCGGAGCGCCGGATCGCGCGGGGCGTCGACCTCGTCGATCCGCTGGCGCTCGCGCCGTTCGCCGCCGCGCTGGCCGGCGTGGCCGGCGACGGCTGGACCGCCGCGCCGGTGATCGACGGGGCGCGGGTCCGCGGCACCACCCGCGCGGCGAACGATCCGGCCGACCGGCGGCGTGTCATCGGCGCGGTCGTCGAGGGCGATGCCGAGACGGCGGCGGTGGCGGTGCGGGCGGCGGCGGCGGGCCAGCCCGCGTGGGCCGAGTTCGGGGCGGAACGGCGCGCCGACGTCCTTGCCGCGGCCGCCGACATCCTGGAGGCGGACATGGCGGCGCTCGTGGCGCTGTGCATTCGCGAGGGCGGCAAGACCGTCGCCGACTCCGTCTCGGACGTGCGCGAGGCGATCGACTACTGCCGCTACTATGCGGTGCGCGCGCGCCGCGACTTCGCGCCGTACGGCCTGCCCGGACCGACCGGGGAGTCCAACCGGCTGAGCCTGCACGGGCGCGGCGTGTTCGCCTGCATCAGCCCGTGGAACTTCCCGGTCGCGATCTTCGCCGGCCAGGTCGCGGCGGCGCTCGCGGCAGGCAACGCGGTGGTCGCCAAGCCGGCGGAGCAGACTCCGCTGTGCGCCGCCGCGGTGGTGGCCCGGCTGCACCGCGCCGGCGTGCCCGCAGGCGCGCTGCATTTGGTGCCCGGCGACGGCAAGGTCGGCGCGGCGCTGGTTGCCGATCCCGGTGTCGCCGGTGTCGCGTTCACCGGATCGGTGGAGGTCGGCCGCGCCATCGCGCGCGCGCTCGCGGCGCGCGACGGGCCGATAGCGCCGCTGATCGCCGAGACCGGCGGGCAGAACGCCATGATCGTCGATTCCAGCGCGTTGCCGGAGCAGGTGGTGACCGACGTCGTGACTTCGGCCTTCCTCAGCGCCGGCCAGCGCTGCTCGGCGCTGCGCGTCCTGTTTCTTCAGGACGAGGTTGCGGATCGCACGCTGGCGATGCTGACCGGCGCGATGGAAGAGCTCGCCGTCGGCGACCCGGCATTGCTCGCGACCGACGTCGGGCCGGTGATCGACGACGACGCGCGGGAGGCGCTGGCGCGCCACGCCGGACGGATGGAGCGGGAGGGCCGGCTGCTGCGCCGCGCGCGCCTGCCCGGCGCGACGGAACACGGCACCTTCTTCGCGCCGGTGGTGTTCGAGATCGACCGGCTCGACCGGCTGACCGGCGAGGTGTTCGGGCCGGTCCTTCACGTCATCCGCTACGACGCCGACCGGCTCGACGATGTGCTGGCGGCGGTGAAGTCGACCGGCTACGGCCTCACGCTCGGCATCCACAGCCGCATCGACTCGACGGTGGAGGCGGTGCGGCGCGCGCTGCCGGTCGGCAACGTCTACGTCAACCGGTCGATGGTCGGGGCCGTCGTCGGCATGCAGCCGTTCGGCGGCGAGGGGCTGTCCGGCACCGGCCCCAAGGCGGGCGGGCCGCATTATCTGCCGCGCTTCGCGGTCGAGCGCACGGTGTCGATCAACACCACGGCGACGGGCGGCAACACGCAGCTGCTGTCGCTGGCGGAGGAGTAGGGGCCGCGCGAGCCAGACGGTCCCATGAAATAAGAAGGGACCATGGGCGGGCTCGACCTGCGTATCCAGCGCCCGAGGTCAGCGCGCAAGAGGCTCTCCTGCGCGGCAATGCCGCGCTGCTGGATATGCGGGTCGAGCCCGCGTATGACTCCTTTTCCTGCTTGGGGAACGTCTGGCCAAATCCGTGCCGCTGCCCTTGTTGATCGACTGCGACCCGGGGACCGACGATGCCGTCGCGCTGATGCTGGCGCTCGCGTCGCCGGAAGCGCTCGACGTGCGGGCGGTGACGACGGTGGGCGGCAACGTGCCGCTCGACCTCACCACCGACAACGCCCGGCGGCTGGTCGAGCTGGCGGGACGGCCCGACGTGCCGGTGGCGGCCGGCTGCCCCGGACCGATCCTGCGCCGGCTGCAGAGCGCGCGCGACGTGCACGGGGCCGACGGCCTGGGCGGCATCGTCCTGCCGCCGGCGGCGGTCGCGCCGGTGGCCGACCATGCGGTCGACCTGATCGTCGAGACGGCGCGCGCGGTCGACGGCCTGACGGTCGCCATGCTCGGCCCGATGACCAACCTTGCCGTCGCGCTGGTCAAGGCACCCGACGTCGCGGCGCGGATCGCGGCGGTGGTGTTCATGGGCGGCACCATCGGGCCGGGCAACGTCACGCCGCATGCGGAGTTCAACGTCTATGTCGACCCGCACGCGGCCGCGGTGGTGCTGGGCTCCGGCATTCCCCAGACGATGATCGGGCTCAACCTGACGCACCAGGTGCTGGCGAACCCGGCGCGGGCCGCCGCGGTGGCGGCGATCACCGCCGGTCCCGCCCGGGCGGTCGCCG
>JBFWQM010000116.1:0-15911 GCA_050249455.1 Rhodospirillaceae bacterium
CCAGGTTGACGATCTGGTCGCACATGTAATCGACCTGGCCGCCGACCAGGTCGTTGAGCGCCGGGCCGGTGCCGCGGTAGGCGACCATCGTCGGCTTCACGCCGAGCATGACGTTCAGCATCGTGCAGGTGGAGTGCGACACCGAGCCGACGCCGGCATGCGCCTCGTTCACCTTGTCCTGGTTCGCCTTCAGGTAGGCGACGAATTCCTTCAGGTCCTTGGCCGGGAAGTTCTTCTTGGCGACGATCAGGATCGGCGTGCCCGCCGCCATGCCGATCGGCTCGAAGTCGGTCGTCGGGTCGTACTTGATGTTGGGATAGAGCGCCGGCGCCGCGCCGTGGGTGCCCATGTGGCCCATCATGATGGTGTGGCCGTCCGGCGTCGACTGCGCGCCGCGGGTGATGCCGGTGGTGCCGCCGGCGCCGGCCACGTTCTCCACCACGATCTGCTGGCCGAGCGTCTTCGACATGTGCTCGCCGACGATACGGGCGACGATGTCGGTCGGCCCGCCGGCGGCGAACGGCACGATCAGCGTGATCGGCCGGGTCGGATATTGCTGTGCGAAGGCGGTGCCGGCGAACGCGGCAACGACCGCGCAGACAAGGGAAAGAAGCGTCTTCTTCATCTGGGAGTGTCTCCAGGAGCGGTTAATCCACGAACGCTTCTTCGCGCTTCTTTCTGATGTTGGGCAGCACCGCGACGACGATGACTGCCAGGGCGACAAGCAGCAGGCCGCCCGAAACGGGTCGTTCTATGAAGGTCCAGAAGCTGCCGCGCGACAGCACCAGCGCCTGGCGCAGCTTCTCCTCCATCAGCCGCCCGAGCACGAAGCCGAGCAGCAGCGGCGCCGGCTCGAAGCCGAACTTGTGGAGGGCGTAGCCGGCCAGCCCGAAGAACGCCGTCAGCAGCACGTCGACCGGGCTGTTGTTCACCGAGTAGATGCCGATGCAGCAGAACAGGAGGATCGCCGGGAACATCAGCCGGTAGGGCACCTTGAGGAAGCGCACCCAGAGCCCGATCAATGGCAGGTTGATCACCAGCAGCATCAGGTTGCCGATCCACATGCTGGCGATCATGCCCCAGAACAGCTCCGGACTCTTCGACATCACCTGCGGGCCGGGGATGATGCCGTGAATCGTCATGGCGCCGACCATCAGCGCCATCACCGCGTTGGGCGGGATGCCGAGCGTGAGCAGCGGGATGAAGGCGGTCTGTGCGCCGGCGTTGTTGGCCGATTCCGGCCCGGCGACGCCCTCGATCGCGCCGTTCCCGAAGCGCGACGGGTCCTTTGCCAGCTTCTTCTCGATCGAATAGGACGCGAATGGCCCCAGCACCGCGCCGTTGCCCGGCAGGATGCCGAGCACCGCGCCGATGCCGGTGCCGCGCAGCACCGGCCTGACGCACTGGCGCAGGTCGTCCAGCGACGGCAGCAGGCGCCCGATCGCGCCCTTGACGACGGCGCGCGCCTCCGGGTTCTCCAGGTTGCGAAGGATCTCGGCGAAGCCGAACAGGCCCATCGCCAGCACGGCGAAATCGATGCCGTCCGACAGCGCCGGGATGCCCAGCGTCAGACGCTCCTCCCCCGTCTCCAGGTCGGTGCCGACGGTCGACAAGAGCACGCCGACGATGATCATCGCGATCGCCTTGGGCAGCGAGCCGCGCGCCAGCACCACCGCGAAGGCGAGTCCGAGCACCATCAGCGAGAAGTACTCGGCCGGCCCGAACAGAAGCGCGAGGCGGGTCAGCGGCTCGCCCAGCGCGGCGATCACCAGCGTCGCCACGGTGCCGGCGAAGAACGAGCCGATCGCCGCGGTGCCCAGCGCGATGCCGGCGCGGCCCTGGCGCGCCATCTGGTGGCCGTCCAGGGTGGTCACGACCGCCGTCGCCTCGCCCGGGATGTTGACCAGGATGGCCGTGGTCGAGCCGCCATACTGCGCGCCGTAGTAGATGCCGGCCAGCATGATCAGCGCGCCGGTGGGGTCGACCTGGAAGGTCAGCGGCAGCAGCATCGCGATGGTCGCGATCGGCCCGACCCCCGGCAGCACGCCGATCAGGGTGCCGATCAGGCAGCCGGCGAAGCACAGCGCCAGGTTCTGCAGGCTGAGCGCCGTCGCAAACCCCAGGGCGAGATTGTCGACCAGGGCTTCCATGACGCGCTCAGTAGCCGATCAGCCAGGGCGCCACGGGGATCGGCAGCCCCAGCAGCAGCTTGAACAGCACGACGCAGAACACGGTCATGACCGCGCCGAAGACCAGTGTCTCGACGATGCGCGTGTCGCGGCCGGCGAAGCCGCCGATGATGACGGCGAGCGGACCGGCAACGACGAGGCCGAGCGGGCGGACCGTCAGCCCGAAGGCGACGGCGGCGCCGAGCAGGAACAGCGGGCCGCGCACGAACCACCGCTCCATCCGCTCGCCGCGGTCGAAGAGCACGCCCGCCGCGATGCCGATGCCGCACAGCGCCGTCAGCACTGCCAGCGCGCGCGGCATCATGCCGGGGCCGACCTGGCGCAGCGTCCCGGGGTCGAGCCCCGAGCTCTGCCAGAACGCGAACGCGCCGACGGCGATAAGGAACAATCCCGCGCCGAGATCGCGCGGCACATTCAACATGAAACGACTCCCAGGCCTCCGTACAATGATGCATCGTGATTGGCAATTGGCAAACTGACGCTTGCCCCGCCGAAGGGCCGGGGATTTAGCATGGGCCGCATGCTCGACGCCAACCACGTCAAACAACGCGCGAATCAATTAGAATTCGAACTATTTTCGGCGGGCACCGGCGGCGGGCGCAATCCCGCGTCGACCCGCCCCGACGGCCGGCAGCGCCGCGGCCGCCGCTAGGCTCCGAATTGCGCCGTTTCATCCTTCGCACCCTCAAATGGCTCGCCGTCGGGCTGGTGGGGGTGCCGCTCGCGCTGACCCTGGTCTACCGCTTCGTCCCCGTCCCGCTGACCCCCCTGATGGTCATTCGCGCGGTCGCCGACGGCGACGGGATCGACCGGACCTGGGTGCCGCTGTCGTCGGTGTCGCGCCACGCCCCGCGCGCCGCGATCGCGGCGGAGGACAACCTGTTCTGCCGCCACGGCGGCTTCGACTGGGGCTCCATCGAGGACACGATCGACGACTACGTCGCCGGCCGGCGCACCCGCGGCGCCAGCACGATCTCGATGCAGACCGCCAAGAACGTCTTCCTGTGGCCGGGGCGCGACTTCCTGCGCAAGGGGCTGGAGGCCTACCTGACGGTGATGATCGAACTCCTGTGGCCGAAGTCGCGGATCATCGAGGTCTACCTCAACGTCGCCGAATGGGGCCGCGGCATCTACGGCATCGAGGCGGCGGCGCAGGCGCATTTCGGCAAGCCCGCCGCCGCGCTCGGCGCCCGCGAGGCGGCGCTGCTCGCGGTCGTTCTGCCCAGTCCCCGCGAATGGTCGCCGCGGCGGCCCTCCGCCTACGTCGCCGGCCAGGCCCGGGTGGTGCAGCGCCGGGTCGGCCAGCTCGGCGCGCTGCTCGATTGCCTGCCGCGCTGAGCTGGACTGGTCCGCCGCCAACCCGCAAGATCGCGTCATGGCCCAGATCGTCCTCGCCATCGGCTGCTCGCACAGCCCGATGCTCAACAGCCCCGCCGAAGACTTCTTCGCGCACGCCGAGCGCGACCGCGCCAACCCCGGCCTGCTCGACACCGAGGGTCGGCCGACGACCTACGAGGCGCTGGTGGCGGCCGCGCCGCCGGGCCTCGCGGCCGAGCTGACGCCGGAGGCGGTGGCGCGCAAGGTCGACGCCTGCGGCGATGCCGTCGCCCGCCTGGCCGACCGGCTGGCCGCGGCGGCGCCCGATGCGGTGATCGTCGTGGGCGACGACCAGCGCGAACAGTTCCACGACGACAACATGCCGGCGATCCACGTCTACTGGGGCGAGACGATCGCCAACGACGTCTCGCCGCTGCCGGCGTCGGCGCGCGCCTATTGGCGGCAGGCGCGCCAGCAGTACCACGAGGCGGAGCGCGCGCGGGACTACCCGGTGGACGCGGCCCTGGGCCGCCATTTGATCGAATGGCTGGTCGACGACGACTTCGACGTCGCGCATTCGACGCGGCTGCCGCGACCCGGCGGCGAAGGCCACGCATTCGGCTTCGTCCACCACCGGCTGATGGCGGGCCGGGTGGTGCCCATCGTGCCGGTGTCGCTCAACACCTACTACCCGCCCAACCAGCCGACGCCGCGGCGCTGCTATGCGCTGGGCCAGGCGATCGCGCGCGCGGTCGAAGGATGGCCGGCCGACAAGCGGGTCGCCGTCGTCGCCTCCGGCGGGCTGTCGCACTTCACCGTCGATGCCGACTTCGACTGCAGCATCCTGGCCGCCATCCACGCCGGCAAGCCGCGCCACCTCCAGACCCTGCCGCGCAACAAACTGAACTCGGGCAACTCCGAGATCCGCAACTGGGTGACCGTCGCCGGCGCCGCCGAGGCGATGAAGGTCGAGTGGATGGACTACGTCCCCTGCTACCGCTCGCCGGCCGGCACCGGCTGCGGCATGGCGTTCATGACCTGGACGCCGGGCTGAGGCGACCCTTCGCAGTTGCGAGATGACGCGCTATCGTTGGGCCGGACCGGCGAGGGACGAACGGCGATGAGCACCAATCTTCAGGCGGCGGCGGTGGACAGGGCGACCCTGCCGGTGATCGATATCGGCGGGCTGCGGTCCGGCGACCCCGCCGACCGGCGCGCGGTAGCGGATGCGATCCGGCGGGCGTGCCTGCAGCACGGGTTCTTCTACATCGTCGGCCACGGCGTCCCGGCCGACCTCCAGGCCGCCCTGTTCGCCCAGGCCCGGCTGCTGTTCGACCTGCCAATGGCAGCGAAGATGGCGGTCGCGCTGGGCAATTCGACGGCGCGCCGCGGCTACGAGCCGCTGGAAGGCCAGACCCTGGAGCCGGACGCGCCGCCCGACCTCAAGGAGGGCTTCTACGTCGGCCGCGAGATCGCCGCCGACGACCCGCGGACGCTCGCCGGCAAGTTCGGCCACGGCCCCAACCAGTGGCCGGCCGGGCTGCCGGATTTCCCGCCGGTGATGAGCGCCTACTACGCCGAGATGGGCGCCCTCGCCGCCCTGATCCTCAAGGGCATCGCCTTGTCGCTCGACCTGGCGGAGGGCTATTTCGACGACTACCTGCGCGAGCCGATCGCCAACCTGCGGCCGCTGCATTATCCGCCGCAGCCGGCGAACCCGACGCCCAACCAGAAGGGCGCCGGCGCCCACACCGACTTCGGCTCGGTCACCATCCTGCTCAACGACGAGAACGCCGGCCTTCAGGTGTGGGACGCCGCGACGGAAGGCTGGATCATGGCCGACCCGATCCCCGGCGCCTTCCTGGTCAACCTCGGCGACCTGATGGCGCGGTGGACCAACGACCGCTACCGCTCGACCATGCACCGCGTGGTCAACGTGTCGGGCCGCGAGCGCTATTCGGCCGCGTTCTTCATGATCGGCGATCCCGACACGGTGATCGAATGCCTGCCCGGCTGCCGCGCGCCCGGCGAGCCGGCGCGCTACCCGGTCACCACCGTCGAGGGTCACTTCCGCGAGATGCACCGGCAGACCTACGCGCCGTGACGTGACCGCTCAGAACGGCTCGAAGTCGCGCAGGCGCGGCATCACCTCGGTGCCGAACAGGCGGATCGAGCGCATCATGTGCGCCTCCGGCAGCTCGGCGAAGTTGAATTCCCCGAAGAAGGTGTTGAACACCCCCTCCTCCGCCCACGCCTTCAGCTTCGTCGCCACCGTGTCGGGCGAGCCGACCAGGATCAGCTCATTCTCCAGCAGGAAATCGGCGTCGGTGAGGTGGCGCATGATCTCGGCCGCGCCCGGTTCGCCGCGCGCCTCGAACTGCCTGGCCCGCTCCTCCATCATCGCGCGCTGGCCCGCGGGCGTGTCGGCGCGCGGGAAGTGGCTGCCGTAGGCCTGCGCCGCATGGGCGAGGCCGTTCCTCATGGCGGCCTCGTCGGTCTCGTCGACATAGACCACGGTCGAGTAGGCGATGTTGGGCTTGTGCGTCCAGCCCGCCGCCTGCCAGTCGGCGAGGAACTTGCGATAGCGCGGCGCCGCGTCCCGGCGCGGGAACAGGATGAAGTAGCCGGTGTTGAGGCCCTCGCGCGCGCAGAACTCCAGCGTCTTCGGGTCGCGCGTCTCCATCCACAGCGGCGGATGCGGACGCTGCGCCGGGTTGATCGAGAGCTTGACGTCCGTGGCCTTGTGGAAGCGGCCGTCGAAATCGAACGCCGGCGCGTCGGTATAGGCGGCGCGCAGGAACGCCACGAACTCCATCGTCACCTCGCGCCGGGTGTCGTAGTCCACCCCGAACGGCGTGAAGTAATGGGTCAGGATGCCGGGCACCAGCCCGACCTCCAGCCGGCCGTCGATCATCTGGTCGGCGAGCGCGATCTCCTCCGCTAGCCGGACCGGGTGGTGCAGCGGCACGATGTGGCCCATCGCCCCCAGCCGCATCCGCCTGGTGCGCGCGCCCGCCGCGACCGCGTACATCGCCGGGTCCGACATCCAGCTCTCGTCGGGCCGGAAATGATGCTCGACGCTGAACCCGAAATCGAAGCCGAGTTCGTCGCACAGGACCAGTTCGCGCCACAGCTGCTGGTAGCGCTGCGCCGGCGTCATCCCGGTCTTGCACCAGACATGGGAGAAGTGGGCGAACTTCATGGGAGGATACGCCTTTCCTCTGCGGTGAGCCGCGCTATCATCGCCCGAACGCGGTCAGGCGCAAGCCCCGCCTGATTGACAGGCCTACCCGCCGGGACTACTCCTCGACCATCGAATAACCCTGGGGAGGCGATGATGCGGCTGATGTATTTCGACGATTTCAAGCTCGGCGTGGTGAAGGGCGACGCGGTGGTCGACGTGTCGGCCGTGGTGAGCGACATCCCGCATCTCGGGCCGCACGACCTGATCAACGGGCTCATCGCGCGGTTCGGCGACTACCGCAAGAAGCTGGAGGACGCCGCCGCGAAGGGCCAGGGCAAGCCGCTGTCCGGCGTGCGCATCCGACCGCCCCTGCCCAAGCCGGTCAACATCGAGTGCATGGCGGTGAACTACATGGAGGACGGCACCCGGTCCGAGCCGGCGCCGATCAACGCCTTCCACAAGTCGCCCAGCGCCATCATCGGCAACGGCGACACGATGGTGCTGCCCGACGTCCCGGCCTCGGTGTTCGAGGGCGAGGCCGAGCTCGCTCTGGTGATCGGCAAGCGCGCCAGCAACGTCAAGGCGGCCGACGCGATGGGCTACATCTTCGGCTACACCTGCTTCATCGACGGATCGGCGCGCAACCTGCCGCCGGCGGGCAACACCTTCTACCAGATGAAGTCGCGCGACACCTTCGCGCCGATCGGGCCGTGGATCGTCACCGCCGACGAGATCCCCGACCCGCACAAGCTGCAGGTCAAGCTGTGGAACAACGGCACCCTGATGCAGAACTACAACACCGACGACATGGCGCATAAGATTCCGCGCTGCATCGAGTGGGTCAGCTCGATCCACGCGCTGGAGCCCGGCGACATCGTCGCCACCGGCACCAACCACCGCGGCCTCAACCCGTTCATGGACGGCGACAAGATCGAGATCGAGATCGAGAAGGTCGGGCGGCTGTCGTTCATGGTGAAGGACGACCTGAAGCGCACCTGGGCGCGGGTCACCCGGCTGCAGCACGCCGACAAGAAGCTGGAAGGCGTCCACACGCCGCAGCTCACCGGGAAGTACGCGCCGGGGAAGTGAGCCGCGAAACCCACGACGTTTCGTAGGGGCGGGTTTCAAACCCGCCCTTTTTTTCACCCCATCGACGGTACTGTCGGGAGGCCGCGGGCGGGTTTGAAACCCGCCCCTACAGAGCGTCGATGCATTCCCGACAGCGAGCCACGTGGTTGGCTCGCAGCGCTCACACCACCATGTCGCGCGACACCGGCCGCCACGCCGTGGAGCGCGCCTGCACGCGCTGCAGCGCGGCGTTGACCACGATGACCAGCGCCGTCACCACGATGATGCCGGCGAAGATGCCGGTGGAATCGGCCATCGCGCGGGCGTTGTTGATGTAGTAGCCGAGGCCGGCGTTGGCGGCGATGAACTCGCCGACCACCGCGGCGCTGAGCGCGCGGGGCAGCGCGATCTTGATGCCGGCGAAGATGTAGGGAAGCGTCGTGTTCCACACAATCTCGCGCGCCACCGTCCACTCGCCCGCCCCCATCACCCGCGCGGTGGCGACCAGCGGCGGGCTGACGCTGCGCACGCCGGCGAGCGTGTTGAAGAACAGCAGGAAGAACACCAGCGCGGCGACGAACACGATCTTGGAGAAGATGCCGATGCCGAACCACAGGATCAGCAGCGGCGCCAGCGCCAGCTTCGGCACCCCCATCGCCACGGTGACGAACGGGTCGAGCGCCGCGGTGAGCCGCGGCGACCGGCGCAGCAGGAACGGCAGCGCGACGCCGAGCCCGCCGCCGAGCGCGAAGCCCGCCGCCGCCTCCCACAGCGTGATGGCGGTGTGGTGCCAAAGCTCCGCGCCCGACCCCAGCGTCCACAACCGTTCCAGCACGGCGATCGGCGGCGCGACGAAGTCGCGGCCGAGCGAGACCGAGCCGAGCTGCCACAGGCCTACCAGCACGACGCCCAGCGCCAGCTTGCCCGCTGCGATCCGGTGGCGGTTCCAGTGGCGCCGCGGCTCGGCCCGCGGTAGCGCGGCGGCGATCGACTGGTTGGTCATTGCAGGTCGCGCCGCACCCGCTCGTAGAGCGGGCCGAAGCCGGGCAGGCCGAACAGGTTGGCGACGTCGCGCGGGCGCGGGATGTCGATCCGGTGCTCGGCGGCGATCCGCGTCGGCGCGCGGGTGAGCACCAGGGTGCGGTCGCCCAGCGCGATCGCCTCCGCGATGTCGTGGGTCACGAACACGATGGTCTTGCGGCCCAGGTTCCACAGCCGCAGCAGGTCGGCCTGGAGCTGCATGCGGGTCTGGGCGTCGAGCGCGCCGAACGGCTCGTCCATCAGGATGACCGGCGGGTCGTAGACCAGCGTGCGGATCAGCGACGCGCGCTTGCGCATGCCGCCGGACAGCTCGTGCGGGTAGTAGCGCTCGAAACCCTTGAGGCCGGTCGCCTCCAGCAGCATGTCGGCGCGCCTGCGGCTTTCCTCGCCGAGCGCGCCCTGGACCCGCAGCGGGAACAGCACGTTGTCGATCAGCGTGCGCCACGGCAGCAGGTTGTCGTCCTGCGTTACGTAGCCCATGCGGCAGCCCCAGCCGGGGCGCAGCGCGCGGCCGTCCATCGGGCGCGCCACCTCGCCGTCGAACCGCACCTCCCCCGCCGTCATCACGTCGATCTGGGCGAGCAGGTTGAGCAGCGTCGACTTGCCGGCGCCCGACGGCCCGACGATGGTCAGGAACTCGCCGGCGCCGACGGTGAAGGTCAGGTCATCGATCACGCGCAGCGGCTCCGCCCGCTCGGCGCGCGGCGGGAAGCTCTTGCCGACGCCGACCACCTCCAGCGCCGTCATGCCGCCCCCGACGCGCCGGCGGAGCCGGCGACCTCGGGCGGCCGCCAGCGCAGCAGCCAGCGCTCTGCCCGCTCTACCGCCACGTTGACCGCCAGCACCAGCACCGTGACGCCGAGCAGCGCGACGAATACGCCTTTGGTGTCGAAGTCGGTCGCCGCCGCGCCGACCATGTAGCCGATGCCGCGGTTGGACGAGATCAGCTCGCCCACCACCGCCGCGCCGATCGCATACGGCGCCGAGATCTTGAGCGCTGCGAAGATGTAGGGCACCGCGCCCGGCCACACGATGTGGCGGGCGATGTCGGCCTCCGACGCGCCCATGATGCGCGCCATCCCGACGTGCTGGGCACTGACCGCGCGCACGCCCGCCATCGTGTTGAAGAAGACGACGAAGAAGACGATCGAGAAGACCAGAGCGATCTTCGACTCGATGCCGATGCCGAACCACAGGATGAACAGCGGCGCCAAGGCCAGCTTCGGCATGCCGTAGCCGCCGACCATGTAGGGATCGAGGATCGCGGTGATCACCGGCGACCGCCGCAGCAGGAACGGCAGCAGCGCCCCCGGCACGCCGCCGAGCACGAGGCCCCACACCGCCGCCTCCGCGGTATAGCCGGCGTGCCACAGGAGAAGCCCGCCGGTCAGCGAGTCCCAGAACGCCACCGCCGTCGACCACGGCGAGGAGAACCACTGCGCGCCGAAGATCCACGTGCACGCCTGCCACGCCGCCACGCACAGGGCCAGGATCGCCGCGCGGTCGGCGGCCGGGCGCAGCACGCGGTTCATTTCAGGTACGCGTTGGAGTAGATGCCGTCGAACGACTTCAGGGTCTCCTCCGCCTTGACCATGCCGGTCTTCAGCATCAGGTCCTGGCCGTTCCTGAGGCCGGCCTCGGTGACCTCCAGCGACGCCGGAGTCATCGCGCGCATCGCCTCGAACGCGTCGGACAGCACGCCGGGATCGAGCTGGGCGAAGCGCTTCTGCAGCGCGGGCAGCGCCTCCTGCGGCCGGTCGCGGATCGCGGTCAGCGCACCCTGGTAGGCGGCGAGCAGCTTGCGGCACAGCGCGGGCTTCGCCTCGCAGGTGCCGGCGCGCGTGATGACGACGTTGTAGGCGAACGGCACCAGCTCAGGGAAATCGCCGCGCACGCTGCTGGCCAGCCGGATCGCATTGCCCTCGCGCACCGGGATCAGGGTCCACGGTTGCGACATCACGAACCCCGAGATGGCGCCCGATTTCAGCGCCGCCATCATGTTGGGCGGCTGCATCGGCGTCAGCGTCACGTCGCGCTGGTCGTCCACCTTCCCCTTCGACAGGAAGTACTTCATGTAGCCGTGTGGGATCGTATTGGGCGCGTCGATGGCAAGCTGCAGGCCCTTGACCGCCTGGGCGCGCTTGTCCATCGGCGTCTTGTCGTCGATGCCGCGCTTGGCCGCGATCTCCTTGCCGAGCACGATCTCGAGCAGCGGCTTGTCGACCGTGAGCCCGATCGCCACCAGCTTCTGGCCGCGCGCGTTGGCCCGGATCACCGTCGGGCCCGACCCGGCGGAGAAATCGACGCTGCCGGCGAGCACCGCGTTGGCTGCGCCGATGCCCGACACCACGCTCGACTTCACCTTGAGGCCGTTCTTCTCGAACAGGCCGAGGTCTTCCGCGAGGTAGTGGAAGCCGAAGGTGAGGGAGGTGACCGGCAGTGCGACCGAGGTTTCGTCCATCTGCGCGATGCCCGCCGACGGCAACGACATCGCCATGCCAGCGGCAGCCAATAGAATCCGGATGCGATGGTCCACGCGTCCCATTCGTTCCTCCCCGGTTTCGGCCTGTCCGGCCGTATCGTTCGTTGGCGCCCAGGATACAGCGACGGGCGCGCCGCACAAGCCGGGGCGTTACCGCGCGCCGACGTCAATCAGAACGTCCGCTCCGTCTATCTTCACCGGATAGGAGACGAGGCGGCATCCGCCGGGGGAAATACATTCCCCGGTCGTGCCGTCGAAGCGCCAGCCGTGATAGGCGCAGATGATGACGTCTTCGTCGAACCAGCCGCTCGACAGCGGCAGCTCCGCGTGGGCGCAGCGGTCGAGGAACGCGCCAGGCACGCCGCCGCGCGGCCACACGACGATGACGTCGATGCCGGCGACCTCGAACCGCCCGGCGCGGCCCTCGCCCACGTCTTCCAGCGTGCAGACTTTCTCGAACGCCATCGCCGGGCAGCCTAGCGGGGTCTCCCGCGGCGGGCTAGCGGGTTGCGACGAAGACGCGGCTTTCGTCGCGGATCACGGCGCGGCGGCGCGCGAGCTCGGCCGGGGCGAGGGTGGCGGCCATCGGGGCGGCGGTCAGCGCGACGCTGCGCCGGTAGAACGGCTTCAGGTTGTCCTGAAGCTCGACGTAGTCGTTGGCGCCGGCGGCGTCGAAGAACGTGTCGGCGCGGTTGAAGCCGGCACGGCAGCAGCGGGCCGAGAAGTCGATGTGCCAGTCGCCGCGGCGCGGGAAGTTCGCCTCGTCGATGCCGCCGACGGCATCCAGCACCCGCGGCGTCACGGTGAACAGGCAGCCCATGCAGTCGTAGACACCGACATGGGCCGCGCAGCGGCCGCTGGGATCGGTCGCCGCCGGCCGCGCCGGGTCGACCGGCACCGCCGGCCGGCGCTCGCCGTTCCACAGCATCGCGTTGAGGTGGCAGAGGTGGTCGAAGCTGCTCGCCTGCGCCGCCTCCAGATAGAGGCGGTCCCAGCCCGGTCGGCGGAACACGACGTCGTCGTCGGCCTTGAACAGGAAGCCGAACCGCAGCGACCGGCACAGGTCGAAGATCGTGTTGGTCTGGCCGCCCGCGCCGCGCCGGTCGTTGCGGATCACGTGCAGCGCGATCGGCAGCCCGCCGCGGTAGAGCAGGTCCATGGTGCCGTCGGTCGAGCCGTCGTCGGCGACGACCACGTACCACGGCAGCGTCGGGTCGCGCGTCGCCGCCCACGACACCAGGCACTCGCGCAGGTAGTCGGCGCGATTGTAGGTGGTGACCGCGAACACGATCGGGCCGGGGAACGGCGCGGTCACGGCAGCGCTTCGTAGAGCGTCAGCGGCGCGGGCGGCGGATCGCACGCCACCGGGCGCTCAGCCGTGCAGTCGGGCCGGCGGTCGCGGCCGCCATGCTGGGCTTCCCACCGCAGCACGAACGGCGCCGTCGTCCCGTCAGGCGCATGCGCGGCGATGGCGATAGTGCCGTAGCCGGCATGCGGCAGGACCGGCCGCAGCAGCGCCGCGGGCAGCGGCCGCGGATGCGGCGCCTCGCGCAGCGCGCGCAGGGTGACCGGGTCGAGCACGAGCTCGAACATCCCGGCGCGCCAGTGGCGCACCGGCTGGCGCAGCGTGCCGTCGGCCGCGGCGCGCACCGGCCCGGCACGGATCAGCGCCGGGATCGTGCCGTGACCGGCCAGGGTCCAGCGGTCGCGCCATGCCGTCGTCGCAACGACCTGCCAGCCGTCGCCGCGGGGACGCGCGTTGTGGAGCTGGGTGTGCCCGTCCGCGTCGTATTTCAGGAACGACACGACTGGCGCGCCGGCATGGTCGAGCCCGACCGTGACGGCGTTGCTGAGCCCGCCGCCCGGCGGCACGCGGTCCACCGCGCCGTCGCCGGGCCGGATCGGCAGCGCCAGCGGGGCGCCGGCGGCATCGGACCAGCGCACCAGGTCGGCCGAGCGGGCGTAGCCGACCTCCACCGTCGTCGATGCGTCCGCGGTGCGCCGCCACGCCCAGGCAAAGTGCCAGGTGCCGTCCGGGCCGCGCCGGGGCGGCGCGGGATAGGCGCTGGCGCCGCCCTCCCCGTCGCCGTCCGCGAACAGCGGTTGCGGGGTCAGACGTTGCCAGGTTCCCGCTGCGTAGCGGTTCAGCAGGATGCGGCCGGCGCCGCTGACGCCGTCGCGGTAAAGGAACGCCAGCGTGCCGCCATGCCGCAGGAACGTCGGATAGGTCGCGCGGTCCTCGTCGGCGCCGGTCATCGGCCGCAGCCGCTCCAGCCCGTCGAGCCGGCCGGGGGCGTCGGCGCGCGCATAGACCAGCGGCGTGGCGTGCATGTTGCCGGCAACGTGCAGCACGCCGCCCGGATCGAGCGCGAGCGCGATGGCGTTGTGGTTGTCCCAGCCGGCGAAGGTCGACGGCAGCGATCGCCGCGTCCAGCGCCGCGCCGCGCGGTCGAACGCCGCCACAGCCAGGCTGCGGTCGGCGGCGTAGTAGCCGACATAGAGCTGCCTCTCGTCCGCCACCCCGTCGAACAGGACGCCGACGCCGGCCCAGGCGTTGCCGATGCGGTGGATCGCCCGCATGCCGGGCACGAACTCGCTGTCGCGCACGAACAGCGCGCAGTCCACCGCCGCCCGCGGATCGTCGCGCGGCGCCACGCGCAGGCGCCGGCCGTCGTTCAGCTCGAACGCGCGCGCGCGGCGCCCGTCCGCCTCGGTGACGAGCTGCCAGCCCCCGGAGGTCGGCGGCGCGTACCACGGCGCGGCCGGCCCGTCGTCGAGCCCGATGCGCAATGTCGTCGACCGCGCATCAGTGGCCAGCCGCAGCCACAGCGCGTAGGTCCCCGCCGCGGCGCCGATCGTGTCCGCCGCGCCGTCGAGCGCGATGCAGTGCCGCGGCGATGCCGGATCGCGGCTGCACGACAGCTCGGCGGTGGCGGGGTCGGCCGGCGCCGCCAGCGCCTCGTCGAACCGCTGGCCGCAGTCGGCGGCCGCTGCCGGGACTGCATTGCACACCGCCGCGATGGCAGCTGCCAATCGCCATATGGCGCGGCTCGGGCGGACGAGTCTCGTCTCGCTATCGCGAGCGCCCCCTCCCTCCAGCCCCCTCCCTCGAGGGGAGGGGGAGTATCTCGCCCCCTCCCCTCGAGGGAGGGGGTTGGGGGAGGGGGCTGGTGCGAGCGCATGTGCACCGAAACGCCACACCGATGCGTTTGCATGCCGTCGGTCCAATGAAGGATCACTCATCCTTTGCGCCGCCGTCGCGCCTCGGCCAGCGCGCGCAGGCTCGCCTGGAATTGCGCCATCGTCGCATCGTCAGGGGCATGCGAGGGCTCGTCGGGGCCACGCCAGGTCTTGTCCCAGAAATGGACGGCGCGCGTCTTGCGCTGGATCGCAGCGAGCGAAAACGCCTCGTTCCAGCCATAGGGATAGAACACCGGCGCCGGGTAGACGAAGACGTCGTCCACCAGCACCCCGCGCTGGCGGTAGCGGCTGAGTCCGCGCTCCACCAGGAGCCGGGTCAGCAGGCGCGGCGCGGAGTGGTTGGCCGCCTCTGTGCCGTCGAACTCCGCGGTCAGGCGATGCAGCAGGGTGCGTATGAACCAGTGGTTCGGCGCGGCGCCGAACACCGCGTTGTTCACCCAGTCGCGCTCGCGCGCCACTGCCTGGAAGCCGAAGAAGCAGTGCCGCCGCAGCATCGGCTTCAGCGAGCCGAGCAGCATCACATCGGTGTCGAGATAGACGCCGCCGTGCGCCAGCACGACCGCGAGCCGCAGGTAGTTCGAGGCGTTCGCCCAGTTGCGTGCGGCGAACGCCCGCTCCAGGTAGGGGTGGTCGAGCCGCACCGTCTCGTTGGTCCAGGTGCGGATCTCGAACCCCGGATTGGTCTCTCGCCACGACGCGATGTTCGCTTCGTAGCGCGCCGGCAGCGGCGCGTCGCCGACCCAGATGTAGTGCAGCAGCGGCGGGATCGGCGCCGGCGCCGGCACGGCACGCGCCGGACGGGCCCCCCGACCCGCCCGGCGCGCCGCGGCGATGCCGCCCATCGCCGTCAGGCGATCAACGCCTCGCGCACCGGCTCGGTCGCCGGCGGCGGTGCGGGCGGCAGGTAGTCCTCGAGCTTCCAGCGGTAGACGTTGGCCTTCTTCGCACCTTCCGCCTGCTGCACGTCGGACGACGCGATGTCGCTCTCGGTGGTGTCCTGGATGACCAGGTTGGGCAGCACCGTGAAGCACTTCTCCGCAAAGGTCCGCTTGACGTGCGACAGCGCGCCGACGTCGAGCGGCAGGTCGAAGAACTGCGCCTGGTGAAGCAGCGCGCCCATCACGCTGCGGTGGATGCCGGTCGCGTGGCTGCCGACGCTGGAGCCGTTGCACATGTAGAGGTTCTCGGAGTGCTGCGTGATCCAGTCGTCGGCCCAGTCGTACTGCAGCGCGCCGAGCTGGAGGATCTTCCAGTCCTCCGGCAGCTGCTCGGCGGCGCGGGCGAACATGCGCGTGAAGTCGCGGTGGAACAGCGCGTCGTCGTCGAGCACCAGGATCGACTCGTACTCCTTGGCGATCGCGTCCTCCAGGATCGCGACATAGGACTTGAGGTAGCCCCACGCGCCCGGCGTGCGGATCGCCTTGTGCCT
>JBFWQM010000117.1:0-15859 GCA_050249455.1 Rhodospirillaceae bacterium
CGGCGCGGCCGTCGCGTCAGCGGCGGCCGAGGGCGAACCCGGTAAGGGCGGCGACGGCAAGGATGGCAAGCGGGGAGGCTTCGCGACCGAGGCTCCGGCCGACATCGACCAGCAGGCGGTCGAGTTCGGCAGGCTCCAGCAGCGCGTCGATCGGCTCCGGTTCGGGGGCCGGCGGCTCGGCCTTCGAGTGGTGCGAGGCAACCGCCAGCACGATGCCGCCGGCGACGGCGAAGACGACGGCGAACCCGGCGGCGGCATAGATCACGCCGTATTCCAGCGCCGCCACCGTGAAGGCCGCCGACAGCCCGTAGACGATGGCGATGGCGAACAGGACGATCGCAGCCAGCAGCAGCCAGACATGGCGCAGCGTTTCCGAAACCGCCGCCTGCCCGCGCCGCAGCGCCGGGCCGGCCAGCGCGCGGGCGAGTGAGGACAGCATCGGCTACTTCCGGCGCGACAAAATGGCCATCAGGTAGCCGGCCGCGAGGGCGATAGCGACCGCCGTGAGCGGATTCCGCTCGACGGTGGCCTCCAGCCGTGCGGTGGCCTCTCCCGCCTTGGCGCCGGCGGCTTGCGCGGCCGCGTTGCCGCGCGCCATCAGGCCGTCGACCTGCTTGCGCAATTCAGCCACCGCGCCGGCGGTCTCGGTCGCCGCCATCTTGCCCACGGTGCCTGCAAGCGCCTCGATGTCGCGGCGCACGGCGGCAAGTTCCTCGCGCAGTTCCTCGGCGGACTCGGTCCGTGCGTTCATTCTTCGTCTCCTTGGATCAACAGGTTCCCGGACAGGAACGGCTGAGAGCGCGGAATGTTTCGCGGGCTCGCCGCCGTGTGCGCAATTTGCGGTGAAAAGCGCGTCAGGCGGCGCGGCCGGTCTCGAACGATTCGGGGAACGTGACGACGATCCGCGTGCCGTGCTCGACCTCGATGGCCAGGGTGCCGCCCAGCTGGCGCGCAAAGCCCGCCATCAGGCTCTGTCCCAGCCCATCGGAGGCCAGCGGGTCCGTGGTGCGCGCGCCGACCCCGTCGTCGGCGACGGTCAGCGTCATCATCCCGCCCTCGCCGGGCGTCAGCGTGACGGCCACCACGCCGTCCCTGTCGGGAAACGCATGCTGGAAGGCATTGGTGACCGCCTCGGTCACCAGCATCGCCAGCGCGACCGCCTTGTCGGTGTCCATCATCATGGCCGGGACGTCGAAGGTCATGCGGACGCGCTGCGGCTGGCCGGCCAGCAGCTCGCGCAGCTGAGTGCCGAGCGCATCGAAGAAAGGCTGCAGGGCGACGGCATCCAGCTTGTTCGATTCGTAGAGGATGCGATGGACGAGCGCGAGCGCGTTGATCCGCCCGCGCAGCGTGAGCAGCGCGGCCGCCGCCGCCGGATCGCGCACCGAGCGCGAGTGCAGGTTGAGCAGGCTTCCCATGATCTGGAAGTTGTTCTTCACCCGGTGATGGATCTCCCGGATCAGCATCTCGCGGTACTCGACCAGCTCCTTGAGCTCGCCGTTGCGCGCCTCGATCGTCTCCAGCATCTCGCCCAGCGCCACGCCCAGCTCGCGCAGCTCCGTCGGCGCGTTGGCCAGGCGCACCGGGCGGATGGAGTAGCGGCCCTTGGCATAGGCGTGCGCGAGCCGCTGCAGGTAGTTGATCCACTGGATCACCATCACCTCGGTGCCGAGCCACGCCACCGCGGCGACGAGCAGCCAGATCACGATCGGCGTGGCGAGGCCGGTCATCAGCTTGAAATGGCTCCAGCTGATCAGGGTGGCCGCCGGCTGCGCGAAGACGATGCGCATCGAGCCGTCCAGCATCGGCATCACGGTCAGGACGAACCGGTCGCCGTCCGCGGTCCGGCGATAGATTGCCTTGCCGTCGCCGGCGGCCGACGCCTGCCCCAGCGCCAGCGCGGAGATGTCGCGGGCCTCGATAACGGTTCCCTGCTGATGGACCGGCAGCACCTCGCCCTTGGCGTCGATCAGGCCGACGAAGGAGCTCTCCGAGCGCGGGCGCTGCGGCTCGACGCCGAGCAGCGTGTCGATCTTGAGCCCCAGGCTGACCGCGCCGGAGAACCCGGTGGCGTTGCGCAGCGGCACGGCGATCACGATGGAGCGCGCGTCGAGCAGCCGGCTCTGCAGGACCTCGCTGACGACGAAATCCTTTCCGTTGGCGAGTTCCCGGAACCAGCGGCGGTCGGAAAGATCGATACCCACGCCGCCCGGCTGGTCGGTGCACACGACCTTGCCGGCACGGTTGACGATCGCGATGGCGTTGTAGTGGGGCAGCGCCAGGATGACGGTGGCGACGTCCTCGTCGCAGGTCCCCTCGATGGAGGCGCGCACCTCCTCCCGGGCGGCGAGCAGGGTCAGCACGATACGCGCGCTGGAGATGACCCACTCGTATTCCTCCGCCGCGGCCCGGGCGGACAGCACCAGGTTCTCCTCGACCGAGCGAACCTCGTCCTTGTAGTTCCAATAGGCCTGCAGGACGCTGAACACCGCCGGCGGGGCGATGGCGATCAGCAGGACGATCATGAAACGCTGCCGCAGCGACCCCACCCGTCCCGGCAGGCGCCGCACGTAGTAGAGGAAACTCACAGCCGCGCGATGCGGCGCGGCTTTTCAATTTCCTCCGCATTCTCGGCGGCCGGACCGGAGCCTTCGCCCGCCGGGGCGCCCGCTTCCTCGCCCTCCATGTAGATCATGATCGCCCGCCGGGCGCGCGAGACGCGGCTCTTGATCGTGCCGACCGCGCACCCGCAGATCGATGCCGCTTCCTCGTACGAGCAGCCGCCCGCCCCGACCAGCATGATCGCTTCGCGCTGTTCCGCCGGAAGGCGGGCGAGGGCGCGGCGCAGGTCGCGTTTCTGGATCTCGGTGAACTGCTCCGGGGCGGCCGGCAGGCTGGCCGCCCGGATGCCGTCGGGGTCCTCCACCTCGCGGCCGCGTCGGCGGTGATCGCTGTAATAGGTGTTGCGGGCAATGGTGAACAGCCACGCCTTCAGGTTGGTGCCGACGGTAAAGCTCTCGCGCGCGCCCCATGCCTTCAGCAGGGTCTCCTGCGCCAGGTCGTCCGCACGTGTCGGGTCATTGCACAAGGCCCGCGAGAACGCACGCAATGCCGGGATGAGGTCCAGCACCTGGGCCTTGAAATCCGCGCTATTCATGTCCTCTCCTTCCTATGGTCAGAACATGCGAGGGATTTCAGACGTCGCCCTTGGGCTGATCGCCGCTGTCCTTCTCCCTTTCCTTCCGCTCCAGCTCTTCGAGAAGTGACTTGAAGGAGTCCGGAACCGGTTCGCTCACCGTGTCCTGGAACAGGTCGCGCAACCCGCGGCTGAGCCAAGCGCGCTGGATGCGCTCCCGTCCCGCTTCGCTGCGGATGGAGATGGCGGGCCTCTCCTTGCCCTGCTCTCCCCGCTCGGGGTCGTCTTCGCCCCGCGGAGAGCGGTCTTCGGTCTTCTGGTTAGCACTCGACATGCGCCAGGTCCTTGGGGGTTCGACGTGACAAACTCCCGGTCAAGGGGCGATTCGGCCCGGGTTGCCGGACCACCATAACGCCCCCTTTGATGGCGGGTTCCATCGGTCCGCGGATTATTTTGCTCATAGCGATGACACGGCGCAAAATTGATGGAACCAAGCGACTGTCCCGGCGTTAAGCAACGCTCGCAAGGCCCAAGACCCCAACCCGAGGCCAGGAGGCGTCAGGAAAATGACCCGTTCGGAAGCGGTCGCCCCGCATCTTCCGTTTCTCCGCCGATATGCGCGCGCTTACCGGTACCCAGGCCAGCGGCGACGCCTATGTTCGCGCGACGCTGGAAGCTCTCATCGCCGACCCCGACCGGATGACTGACGAGACGACCCCCCGGGTCGGCCTCTACCGGCTGTTCCACGCGATCTGGGCCACCACGGCCGTGCCGGAGCCGGCCGACGAAGAAGGGGTCGAGCGAGGCGCCCAGGATCGGCTTCGGCAATTGGTGCCGGAGCGGCGCCAGGCGCTGCTGCTGACCGCCCTCGAAGGGTTCTCGGTCGACGAGGTGGCGCAGATCCTCGACCGCACGCCGCCGGAGGTGCAGCAGCTGGTCTCCCAGGTGATGGAGGACATCGAGCGCGAGATCGCGACGAGCGTCCTGATCATCGAGGACGAGCCGATCATCGCCCTGGACCTCAGCCGCATCGTGCGCGACCTCGGCCATACCGTGACCCACGTCGCGGTGACGCGCGCGGATGCCGTCGCGGCGGCCCGCAAGCACCGCCCCGGCCTAATCCTGGCCGACATCCAGCTTGCCGACCGCAGCTCGGGGATCGACGCCGTCCACGACATCCTCGACGAAGGCCGCATCCCGGTCATCTTCATCACCGCGTATCCGGAGCGGTTGCTGACCGGCAAGCGGATGGAGCCGACCTTCCTCATCACCAAGCCGTTCCTCCCCGACTCGGTGAAGGCCGCCATCAGCCAGGCGCTGTTCTTCTACCCGCCGGCCGAGGAGGCGGGCCGCGCCCGGGGCTGAGCCGCGGCCCACGACGGTCAGCGCCTGCTCTCCCAGGCACGGATGTGCCGGCGGCTCTCGGGCGAACGGTCGGCGACGGGCCGCTGCATGCGCCAGGCGAAAGCCGTCTGGCGCGCCGCGGCGCGGTGCTGAGCCTTCGCATCGGCCTCGCCGAGCTGGCGGGGCGTACGCGAAGCATTCTCGGCCTTGCGGTTCTGACGCTCCATCGCTGCGCTCCTCGCATGTTGTCGTCGTGCGGCCCGATGAAACGGGGCGGACGGCGCTGCGTTCCCGGCCTGAAGCACGTTCCCGCCCGGGAACCGCGCGCTCGCGCCGACGTTTCGTTGACGGCGTCCGTCAGGACATCGATAGGAGCGGGGAATGCTGCGCTGGGCCCTCATCTTCTTCCTGGTTGCGATCGTGGCGGGCGTGTTCGGCTTCGGCGGCATCTCCGTCGCCGCGGCCGAAATCGCGCGCATCCTGTTCTTCGTCTTCCTGGTGCTGCTGCTGATCAGCCTCGTCGCCTACTCGGCGCGCGGACGCCGGCCGCCGGTGTAGCCGGCGCCGGCCATGTCGCATTCCGGATTTGCCCGCTTCGCTTCGACGGTGTCGCGGCTGGCCGGCCGCCCCGCCACCTTCATCATCGCCGCGGCGCTGATGGCGGCGTGGGCGGCGCTCGGGCCGTTCGTCGGCTTCTCGGAAACCTGGCAGCTGACCGTCAATACCGGGACGACGATCGTCACGTTCCTCATGGTCTTCATCATCCAGAATACGCAGAACCGCGACGGCATGGCGCTGCAGATCAAGCTGGACGAGCTGATCCACGCCACGCAGCGCGCGCACGACGCGCTGCTGGACCTGGAGGAGCTGTCGGACAGCGACCTCGACGCATTCCGGCGCCGTTACATCGCCGTGGCCCGCAGGGCACGCGAGGCCGGCATCAACCTCGACGATCCGGATGCGGCGCCCGACGACCCGGCCGCTGACGCGCCGGTGCCGGACAGGGCATAATGCTGGGCGGAGCCCGCTCGATCTTCTAGGATTTCCCGTCCCCACCCCACACGACCGCAAGGCAAAGGACATCCATGCCAGACAACAGCGCGACCCTGCACGAAAACCCGTCGGCCGTCCGGCCGGAGACGATCGACCAGCACCGGGCGATCGCCTCGGTGATGGAAGAGCTGGAGGCGGTGGACTGGTATGCCCAGCGCGTCGATGCGACCGCCGACGCAGACCTGCGCGCCATCCTCGCGCACAACCGCGACGAGGAGAAGGAACACGCCGCGATGGTGCTGGAGTGGTTGCGCCGGCGCGATCCGACGCTCGACGAGCACCTGCGCACCTACCTGTTCTCCGAAGGGCCGATCACTGCGATCGAGAAGTCGGCGACGGCGGGCGAGGGCGGCGAGGCCGGCGCGGCGCCGGCCGGCGACGGCTCGCTCGGCATCGGCAGCCTGAAGGAGGCCTGAGCCATGTCCGACCTCCACAGGAAGCTTGCGCCGATCACCGATGCCGCGTGGCGCGAGATCGACGCCGAAGCGGCCCGCGTCCTGCGGACCAGCCTGGCCGCCCGCCGGCTGGTCGATTTCATCGGCCCGCTGGGATGGCAGGCCAGCGCCGTGCACCTCGGGCGCACCGAGGCCCCGGTCAAGGCCGACGCCGTGGAGATCGCCCGGCGCAAGGTGCTGCCGCTGTCCGAGTTCCGGGTCGATTTCGCGCTGAAGCGGTCCGAGGTCTCGGCGATCGACCGCGGCGCACGCGATGCCGACCTCGGCGCCGTGCAGGAGGCCGCGCAAGCGATCGCGCTGGCCGAGGACCGGGCCATCTTCAACGGTTCCGCACCCGCCGGCATCGAAGGGATCATTCCGGCGGCAACCAACGCGGCGCTGCGGATAGAGCCGGACTACGTGAACTATCCGTCGGTCGTCGCGCGGGCTCTCACGGTGCTGCGCAACGAAGGCATCGGCGGCAAGATCGGCCTGGCGCTCGGTCCGCGCTGCTTCACCGGCCTGAGCGAGACGACCGTCGGCGGCTACCCGGTGCTTGAGCACGTCCGCCGCCTGGTCGAAGGGCCGATCGTCCATGCGCCGGCGGTGAACGGCGCCGTGGTGATCGCGCTTCGCGGCGACGATTACGCATTGACGGTCGGGCGCGACTTCTCGATTGGCTACGCGGATCACGACAAGGACGTCGTGCGGCTTTACCTGTGCGAAAGCTTCACTTTCCAGGTCCTGACGCCGGAAGCGGCGGTGCCGCTGACCTACCCGGCCACCGGCAGCTGAACGGTCGAGGCCGGTGCGGCATCTCCCTCGGGGTGCCGCACCGGCCGCGGTTCACGACGCCGCGGTGCGGCGGTAGTAGTCGAGCAGGGTTTGGTCGTCCCACTCGCCGACCCCGTGCTGGTCGAACGGCGGGCCGTTCTCGATCACCTCGCGATCCAGCGGCAAGACGAAGCCGTTCACGTCGTTGCTGTATCGCAGGTAGTGCCACGGCACCGGCCGGAACCGTTCATTGAAGCCGTAGAAGCCGCCCAGGCCGAGGACGGCAAACGCGACCCGGCCGGATCTCTCGTCGATCAGGATGTCGCGGATATAGCCAAGGCGCCGGCCGGATGGCGCATAGACGTCGCTGCCGTTGACCAGGTCGGTGGCCATGAAGCGCGTCGGCGTCTGGGTCTTGGTCAGGGTCGACATCCGCTTTGATCCCCTCCTTTTTTGCACGGGTGGTCAACCGCGCAGGGTGCCGCGGGTTCCCGCCCGGGGAGCCCTGCGGCAATCGCGCCAGGGGTCGGGCCGCCAAGTTTCTGGGCGGCGCTGCGGAACAGATGGGGACCTGCCGGGTTATGAAGGTGCGTAGCCCTCCCTTGACGCCAACTGCGGGCCGGACGGGGTCGAAATGCGGGGCGCGAAGGGGGAAACCCCGATGCGGCACGTTTTTTCCATCCCGTCCGGCCCGGCATTTTTTGGCTACGCTTCCCCCAAAGAGGAATGATCGATGCTCGGGATGGAAGTGGTCGGCCCGCTGGGCCTTCTCATCCTCGCCCTCGATATCTGGGCGCTGGTGAACGTGTTCGGCAGCGCCACCACCTCCGCGGTGGGCAAGGTGCTGTGGGTGCTGCTGATCCTGTTCATGCCGCTGCTCGGCTTCGTCATCTGGCTCCTCGCCGGTCCGCGCAGCCGCACGGCGGCTCCCGGCTGACCGCCGGAACGAACGCGCCTGGCGGTCGTTGGTCATCCAGTGTTTCGCAGAGAAGGAATGACCCATGGCGCAGGACAAGACGCAGGATCCGAACCGTCAGAAGAATGAAGGCGAAGGCAACCGCACCGCGGCGCGCGAGTACAACCGCGACACCCGCGAGTTCATCGAGAAGGAGGACGTCGGCAAGCTGGCGGAAAAGGCGCGCAAGGACGTCGAGGGCCCGCAGGGCGACGAGCTGCGGCGGGCCGAGGAAGACGGGAAGCGCAAGGCCAAGGGAGAGGATCCGCAGGTCCGCGGCCACTAGCGCACACGAACGGATTCGGAAAGGGCCGCCTCGCGCGGCCCTTCTCATATCTACTTACGGGCGGCGCGACGCGCAAAGAAAAGGGCGGGTCCTGCGACCCGCCCCCCGAATCCAGGCGACCGGCTTCAGATCCAGTAGGGGGTGACGTTGTAGTAGTCGTGAACGCGGTTGCCCCACTGCGGATCCTCCGGCTTTAGCTCCTCGAGGCTGTAGCTCGGCGCCTTCTCCAGCGAGGCGCGGTCGACCGGCACCACATAGCCGTTCTTCGCCACGTCGAACTTCAGCATCGACCACGGCAGCGGGTGATATTTCTCCCCGATGCCCAGGAAGCCGCCGAAGCCCATCACGGCATAGGCGATCTTGCCGGAGACCTTGTCGATCATCACGTCCTCGATGTGGCCGAGATGGTCGCCCCCGGCGTTGTAGACGTCGGTGCCCTGAACCCGGTCGGCGGAGATCAGGATCGACGCATGCGCATCGCGCGTTCTGGTAGCCATCTGTCGAACTCCCATCAGGTTCGTCTTCGCGACAGAAACCTGCCGACCGGCCATCGCGTTCCTGTGGCCCCGGCGGGTCCGCGCGAAAAATCCGGCGGCCCGTCCATCGATGGAACCGGAGGTTCTCGCCGGACGTTGTGGACGCGCTGGAGCGGGGGGCGGCAATGCTCTACATCTCCAGGGACGGAAAACAAGGGACAGGGCCGACGGGGGCCGATGCAGACCGAAGCGAGACGTTCCCGAGCCGGGCATGCGCCGGCGCGGGAAGGCGATGCCGTCCGGCCGCCGTCCAATCGGCGCAACATCCTTTGCGTGTTTCCGCGCTATGCGCCGTCGTTCGGCACGTTCGAATACGCCTACCGCCTGTTTCCCGACGTCAGCGCCTTCATGCCGCCGCAGGGGCTGCTGCTGATCGCCGCCTGGCTGCCGGCGGAATGGGACGTCCGGTTCATCGACGAGAACCGTAGCGCCGCGTCCGCTGCCGACTTCGCCTGGGCGGACGCGGTGATGATCAGCGGCATGCACGTCCAGCGCCCGTTCATCGACGACGTCAACGCGCGCGCCCACCTTCACGGCAAGCTCACCGTGCTCGGCGGTCCGTCGGTGTCGTCGTGCCCGGAGTTCTACCCCGACGTCGACATCCTGCACGTGGGGGAGCTGGGCGACGCCACCCGGGCGATCGTTGCGCGCATCGACGCCGGCATCGCGCGGCCCGCGGCGCAGGAGGTCTATCGCACCGCCGATCGCGTGCCGCTGGAGCAGTTCCCGTCGCCGGCCTACGAGCTGATCGACGTCGGCGACTACTTCCTCGGCTCGATCCAGTTCTCCTCCGGCTGCCCGTTCCAGTGCGAGTTCTGCGACATCCCGGCGCTCTACGGCCGCAACCCGCGGCTGAAGACCCCCGAACAGATCTGCGCCGAACTCGACGCGATCGTCGCCAACGGCGCGCGCGGTGCGGTCTACTTCGTCGATGACAATTTCGTCGGCAACAAGAAGGCCGCGCACGACCTGCTGCCCCATCTCGTCGCCTGGCAGCAGCGCAACGGCTACCCGCTGCGCTTCGCCTGCGAAGCGACGCTGAACATCGCCAAGATGCCGGAGCTGTTGGCGCTGATGCGCGAGGCGCGCTTCGTCACCGTCTTCGTCGGCATCGAGACGCCGGAAGAGGACGCGCTGCTCGCCATGCGAAAGACGCAGAACCTGCGCAGCCCGATCCTGGAAGCGGTCGAGACGCTGAACGGCTACGGCCTGGAGGTGGTGTCGGGCATCATCATGGGCCTGGACACCGACACGCCGCAGACCGGCGCGAACATCGTGCGCTTCATCGAGCAGTCGCAGATCCCGCTGCTCACCATCAATGTCCTCTATGCGCTGCCCAAGACGGCGCTGCACGAGCGGCTCGACAAGGCCGGCCGCGTCCTGCCGCCGGAGGTGGCGGCGCGGCGCGTCTCGAACGTCGAATTCAGCATGCCCTACGAGGACGTCGTGCGCATGTGGTTCGACACCGTCACGACGGCCTATGAGCCGGCGAAGCTGCTGGACCGCTTCCTGACCCAGACGCAGCAGACCTTCGCCAACCGCAAGGCGGTGCCGCAGAAGGCCAGCGCGGCGATGGTCCGCTACGGCCTGCGCGTGATCGGACGCGTGCTGTGGCACTGCGGCGTGCGGGCCGACTGGCGGCGCGAATTCTGGCGCGTGTGCGGGCCGCTGCTGCGCCGGGGCCGCATCGAGGAGGTCATCCACATCGGCGCGGTGAGCTACCACCTGATCAACTTCACCCGCCAGATCCAGGCGGGCGACTGGGAGGCGAGCTTCTATGCGGAGGCGCGGCGGACCGCCATCGCAGAGGCGCCGCCGGCACTCGCGGGCGAATAGGTCAGGCCGGCGCCACGGCCGCGCGCGCCAGCAGCGCCACGACCTCCTCCGTCGTGCGCACGTCGCCCAGCACCTGCAGGAAATTGGCGAGCGCGGCGTCGTGCGCCGCCGCCACCGGGGCGGCGTTGGCGTCCTCGATCATGATGGTCTTGAAGTCCATCATCATCGCGTCGCGGGCCGAGGATTCGCAGCAGGTGTTGGTGACGGTGCCGGTGATGAGCACGGTGTCGACCCCGCGGGCGCGCAGCCGCGCCGCGATGTCGCTGCTGTTGGGCAGGAAGGCGCTGAACCGGGTCTTCTCGACGTAGAGGTCGCCGTCCCGCGGCTCCAGCGCGGGGAACAGGTCGAAGCCGTGGTTGCCCGGCGTCAGCGCGGCCTGCACCGCCTTCGCCGTTTCCGGCTTAAGCATGTTGTCGTAGAAGTTGCGCCACGGGTCGCCTGGGTCGTACTTCATCTGCACCCACACCACCAGCCCGCCGGCGCGGCGCAGCGCGTCCGCCAGCCGGTTGACGTTGCCGACGATGGCGCGCGCCGACGGCACCTCGTAGATCGCGCCCTCGGCCATGAACATATTCTGCAGATCGATGACGACCAGCGCGGTCTTCGCCGGCTCGATCCGGTCGAACGGATGCAGCCGCGGCCGCAGCGTCGCGATGCGGTCGGTGATGGACTTCGGGATCGCGGTCACGGCGGCCGTCAGCGCGACAGGAAGCGCGCGGTCTGCGCCGAGAAGTCCTCCGGGTGCTCCAGCATCGCCCAGTGACCGCAGCGCGGCAGGAAGTAGCCCCACGACTCCGGGATCAGCTCGAGGAACTTGAACTGCAATTCCATCGGCACGACCAGGTCGGACTTGCCGCCGACCACCAGGGTCGGCGTGCGGACGCGGCGGACGAAATCCTCCTCGTAGAAGAGGCCGCCCTGGTTCTTGACCCAACCCATCGTCGCGCCGTAGGCCCGCTTGGTCTCGGGCTCGGTCGCCACCGCGACGCGGTAGTCGATCAGGTCGTCCTCGGGCTTGTAGCTCTCGTGCGCCAGCACCCGCACGATGGCGACCATGCCCTCGCGGCTGCCGTCGTAGTTCTGCACCGGTCGCAGCTCCGCGCGCGTCTGGCGCGACAGGCCGGCGCTGCCCATCAGGACCAGCTTGTCGACCAGCTCCGGCCGCGTCACCGCGACGCCCATGCTGGTCATGCCGCCCATCGAGTTGCCGACCAGAGAAACCTTCTTCAGCCCCAGCGCCTCGACGAACGCGGCCAGGTGCGCGACGCGGGCGTCCTGGGTGTAGGCGAACGTCGCCGGGTCCGGCTTCGCCGTCTTGCCGAACGCCAGCATGTCGACGGCGATCACCCGGAACTGCTCGGCCAGCCGGGGGATGCAGTCGTACCAGTTGCCGTACGCGTCGGCGCCGGCGCCGCCGCCGTGCACCAGGACCACCGGCGCGCCGCGGCCCATCTCGATGTAGTGGGTGCGGATGCCGTTGGCCTCGACGTACTTGTCGTCGAACGCGCTCTGCATATCGCGGAATTTGCCCATGACGCTTCCCCGCCGCTGCGATTCGCGCGCGATTGTCGCGCGGCGATTGCGCAGTGGCAACGTCTGTCTTACGGTAGTGTCCAACAATCTGCGGAACAACCGTTCGCATATATCGAAGAGGGGACGCGGCGATGCGCAAATTCCTTTTTTGGCCGGCGGCGACGATCGCCGGCGCGGCGCTGATCGGCGGGCTCGCGGGGCCGGCGGCGGCTCAGACCTCGGACCCGGCCGCCTGGGCCGCCCTGCAGGCCAAGGCCAAGCAGGAAGGCCAGCTGGTCGTCGCCGGGCCGCCGTTCCAGGGCCTGCGCAACGCGCTGACCGCGGCGTTCAAGGAGCGCTTCGGCATCGAGCTCAACTACCTCGGCCTGTTTTCGGGCGAGGTGATCACCCGCGTCGATACCGAATCGAAGGCCGGCAAGGTCTCGATCGACGTCAACATCGGCGGCACCTCGACCTGCTGGGCGATCGCCGCGCGCGGCCAGATCGAGAACATGAACGGCAAGATCATCGCCCCCGACGTGGTCGATCCCAAGGCGTGGCGCGCCGGCAAGCCAAAGCTGAACGAGGGCGGGCCGGTCACCGACCCCAACTTCAAGTGCTCGTTCCAGGGCGCGGAGTGGGTGATGACGGACCTGTTCGTCAACACCTCGATCGTGAAGCCGGGCGACATCACGTCGTGGAAGGATCTCCTGAAGCCGCAATACAAGGGCAAGATCGCGGCGTTCGACCCGCGCCGGTCGGGACCCGGCCAGACGCCGGTCGGCTACCTCGCCGCCCTGTTCGGCCAGGACTACCTGAAGGATCTCTACATCGGCCAGCAGGTGAAGCTGACCGCCGACAACCGCCAGCTCGCGGAATGGGTGGCGCGCGGCGAATACCCGATCGGCATCGCGCTGGTGCAGTTCGCGGTGGAGACCTACCGCAAGCAGGGCCTGCCGATCGAGCGGCTGTACCCCGCCGACGGCCCCGGCTCGGTGACCGGCGGTTTCAGCGTCGTGATGATGATCAAGAACGCGCCGCACCCGGCGGCGGCGCAGCTCTTCGTCAACTGGTTCGGCTCGAAGGAGGCGCAGACCATCTACGAGGCCCAGATGATGGAAACCACGATGCGCACCGACGTCACCGGCACCAACCTGCCGGAATACGTGCGCCCGAAGGCCGGCGTCGCGTATCCGGTCGACGACTATTCGTACGAGCACTTCTCCAAGGTGCGCTCGCCGGCCGTCGAGGTGCTGTCGAAGGAGCTGCAGCGGTGATGCGGCCGACGCGCCGCGCCCGCACGGCCTGACCGTTCCTCGATGGCGGCGACGCCACCCGCGGCGGACGCGGCGGTCCTGCGCGTCAACGGTCTGGTCAAGGCCTACGGCACGACGCGGGTGGTCGACGACGTGTCGTTCGACCTTCGCCCCGGCGAGGTGCTCACCCTGCTCGGCCCTTCCGGCTGCGGCAAGAGCACCACCTTGCGTATGATCGCCGGGCTGGAGCGGCCGGACGGCGGCGAGGTGTGGGTGCGCGGCCGGCTGGTCGCCAGCGGCGACGGGCGCACCATGGTGCCGCCGGAAGCGCGCAACGTCGGCCTCGTCTTCCAGTCCTACGCGATCTGGCCGCACATGACGGTGGCGGAGAACATCGCCTATCCGCTGAAGGTGCGCCGGCTGCCGCGCGAGGCGATCGCCGCCAAGGTCGCGGAGATGGTGCGGCTGGTGAAGCTCGACGGCCTTGCCGACCGCATGTCCACCGCGCTGTCCGGCGGCCAGCAGCAGCGGGTGGCGCTGGCCCGCGCCCTGGTCTACGAGCCCGACCTGCTGCTGCTCGACGAGCCGCTGTCCAACCTGGATTCGGTGCTGCGCAAGGAGATGCGCGTCCAGCTCAAGGCGCTGCAGGGCCGGTTGCACACCACCTTCCTCTACGTCACCCACGACCAGGAGGAGGCGATGTCGCTCTCGACCCGCGTCGTGGTGATGAACCACGGCCGCATCGAGCAGATGGACGAACCGGGCGCCGTGTACGAGCGGCCGGCGACCCGCTTCGTGCAGGACTTCGTCGGCCAGACCGTGCGGCTCAACGGCGTCCTCGACGGCGGCCGCGTGCGCATCGGCGATGCGCTGCTCGCCGCCGCGGTCGAGGGGTTGCGTGCGGGCGCCGCCGTCGAGGTGACGATGCGGCCGGAGGACATCGCATTGCGGCCGGCCGGCACCGCCGGCAACGGCCTGCACGGCGACGTCCGGGAGGTGACGTTCTACGGCGACCGCCTCGAATGCGTGGTGCGCGTCGACGGCCCCGGCGACCAGGACGTCACCGTCAGCGCGAGCAAGCGCCAGGGACTCGCGCCCGGCGCGCGGGTGTTCCTCGCCGTCGATCCCGAACGGACGCGGCTGTGGCCGCTCTAGGCGCTGTCGCCCCGTCCTGGGGCGCCTCGCCGCGGGTGCAGCTCGCGCTCGGCGCGGCGACGCTCGCCGTGGTCGCGCTGCTGACCGCGGCGCCGGTCTTCGTGGTTATCCTCGGCGCGCTCGACGCCAACGTCTGGCACGAGACCTTCGCCGAGAGCCGGACCAACCGCAGCGCGCTCGGCTACTCCTTCCTGCTGGCGCTGCGCGCGCCGGTGGCGGCGCTGGCCGGCTTCCTGATCGCGTGGCTGCTGATCCGCTTCCGCCTGCCGGGCGGCCGGTTCATCGAGTTCGCGATGTGGGTGACGTTCTTCATTCCGATCCTGCCGGTGACCCTGAGCTGGATCCTGCTGCTCAGCCCGCGCTACGGCCTGATCAACGAGTGGCTGAAGCTGCTGCCGTTCGTCGACGGGCCGGTGTTCGACGTCTACTCGATCGGTGGCATCCTGTGGGTGCACGTCATCGCCTCGTCGGTGCCGGTCATGGTGCTGCTGCTCGGCCCGGCGATCCGCCAGCTCGACTCATCGTTCGAGGAGGTGGGGCGGACCTGCGGCTCCAGCCCGTTCCAGGTGTTCCGCCGCATCACCCTGCCGATCCTGGCGCCGGCGATCCTGACCGGTACCCTGGCCGGCTTCATCAAGAGCCTGGAGGCGTTCGAGGTCGAGCAGCTGCTCGGCCGCCCGTCCGACATCTACGTCTATTCGACGCGCATCTACGACCTCGCCTCGTGGGAGCCGCCGAACTTCGCCGGCGCGATGGCGCTGTCCACCTTCGTGCTGTGCATCCTGCTGCTGGTCGCCGTCGCCTACCAGCGGCTCAACCGCCGCGCCGCCTACGCGACCATCCTGGGCCGCGGCGCGAGCTTCGCGCAGCTTCGCCTTGGGCGGTCGCGCTGGGCGGTCTCCGGCGTCCTCATGCTCGTCGTCGCGGTGGCGCTGGCGCTGCCGCTCGCCATGCTGGTGGTGGGCTCGTGCATGAAGCTGTTCGGCTTCTTCAACATCCCGGCGCCCTATACCCTCGACCACTGGCGCACCGTGCTGGGCGACCCGACGTTCGAGCGCTCGCTGGTCAACTCGCTGGTGCTGTCGGCCGGCGCGGGGTTCGCCGGAGTCCTGATCTACGCCACCATCGCCTACCTGATCGTGCGGTCGCGGCTGCCGGGGCGCGGCGTTGTCGATCTGCTGGCGTGGCTGCCGTGGTCGATCCCCGGCATCCTGCTCGGCGTGTCGGTGCTGTGGCTGATCCTAGCCAGCCCGCTGCTGTCGTTCCTCTACGGCAGCATGTTCTCGCTGATCCTGATCATGGTCGTCGCGCAGATGCCGATCGGCGTGCACATGATGAAAACCTCGATCCGCCAGATCGGGGTGGAGCTGGAGCATTCGTCGCGGGTGTGCGGCGCGGGGCCGGCGCGCACGTTCTTCGCGATCGTGCTGCCGCTGATCCGCCCGATGCTGGTCAGCATCTTCGTGATCGTGTTCATCTCGGCGATCCGCGACATCTCGACGATCATCTTCCTCGCCAGCGCGAAGAACCAGACCTTGTCGCTGCTGATGATGCAGTTCTCGATGTCGTCGAACCTGGAGGC
>JBFWQM010000118.1:0-15826 GCA_050249455.1 Rhodospirillaceae bacterium
GCCGTCGTCGGCCTCGGCGTCGTGGCGGCGGATGCGCCGGACGCCGCCGCCTTTGCGCGTATCCTCGCCGCCGGCGACGCGCGCGCGCGCGGCGCGGTGGATGACGTCGGGTTCGACCTGCGCCAGGTCCGCTTTCCGCCCGACGACTTGAAGCGCGCGCTGCCGCAGCAGCTTCTCGTCCTCAAGGCTGCGGAGGAGGCGGTGCGCGCAGCGTCGCCGCTGCCGCGCGACAGGACGGCCGTCTTCGTCGGGATGGGCTGCGATACCGAGATCGCCCGCTACGGTCTGCGTATGCGGCTCGCCGACTGGGATCCGCCGGGGTCGCCGGGGTGGTGCGCCGCCGCGGAGGCGCGCGCCAACGACCCGCTCGTCGCGGCGAACGTGGTGGGCGCGCTGCCCAACGTGGTCGCGAACCGGATCAACGCGTCGATCGACGCGGCCGGGCCCGGCTTCACGGTCTCCGCCGAGCAGGCATCCGGGCTGGTCGCGCTGCGCCTCGCCGCGCGCGCGCTGGCGGCGCGGGAGTGCGACGTCGCCGTCGTCGCCGCGGTCGACGTCTGCTGCGAGACGGTGCATGCGGAGGCGGCGCGGGCCGTGCTCGACGAGGCGCTTTCATCGCCGGGCGACGCGGCCGTCGCGCTCGTGCTCAAGCGGCCGGACGATGCGCACCGCGACGGCGACGACGTCCTCGGCCTGCTGCAGTGCGACGCCGGGGGCGGCGAGCCCGATCCGCTGCCGCCGCTCGCGCCGCTGTTCGGTCACGCCCATGCCGCATCCGGCCTGCTCGCCGCGGCGGCGGCGGTGGTGGCGTGCCGGCACGGGATCGACGTCGCGGGCGGGCCGGCGGGGCCGCGGCTGGCGCCGTTGTCCGCCCGCGCGGTCGAGGCCGTGGTGCCGGTCCTGGGCGCGCCGCCCCAAAGCGTGCGCGCGCGTGCCGCCGATGCGCCGGCCCCGGCGCCGCTGCTGCTGACGCCGCCGCCGCGGCTGCACGTCTATGCGGGAGAGACCGTCGCGTCGGCGCTGCGGTCGGCGCGGCAGGGGATTGCGACGGCGGCCGGCCCGGCAAGGCTCGTCGTCGTCGCCACCACCGAGGACGAGTTGAGCGCCAGACGCGCCCGCGCGGTCAACCTGGTCGAGGCGGGCAGCGGCCTGCCGCCGAGCGAAGGGGCGCATTTGCGCGAGCACCCGCTGGCCGGCGACGTCGCCTTCGTGTTTCCGGGCGCCGCGGCCGCCTATGCCGGGATGGGCCGCACGCTCGCGCTCGCCTTCCCCGATGTCCTGGCGCGGATGCGCGCGCGCGTGCCGGGGCTGGAGCGGATCGCCGGCTGGGTCTATGACGCGGCGCGCACCGCGCCGCCCACGGCGGCGGAGAAGCTGTGGGGCTCGTCGTACCTGTGCCAGCTCCACGCCATCCTGGCGCGCGAGGTGCTGGGCATCCGCGCCCACGCGGCGATCGGCGTGAGCTCGGGCGAAACCAACGCGCTGTTCGCGATGGGCGCATGGGACGACATTGCCGCGTTCCACGATCGCCTCGGGCGGGCGCGTCTGTTCGAGGAATCGCTCGGCGGATCGCACCGTGTGCTGGCCGGCCAGGGCAAGCCGCGCGCGTGGTCGGCGTGGCGGGTGCTCGCAAGCGACGCCGAGCTTGCCGATCTGCTCGCGGCGGAGCCGGCGCTGCGCCACACCGTCACCAACGCGCCCGGCGACGTGGTGATCGGCGGCGCGCCGGACGTCTGCCGCCGCGCCGTCGCCCGGCTCGGCGAGGCGCGCGCCCGGCCGCTCGATTACGATTTCGTCGCCCATTGCGAGGAGGTGGCGCCGTTCGCCGACGAATGGCGGCGCCTGCACACCTGGCCGACCCGCCCGGTCGAGGGTGTCCGCTTCTACGGCCACGCGACCGGCGGCGCCTATTCCCCCACCGCGGCGAGCGCGGCGGACGCGCTGACGGCCCAGGCGTTGCGGCACATCGACTTCCCGGCGCTGGTCGAAAGCGCCTGGGACGACGGGGTGCGCGTGTTCATCGAGCTGGGCCCTCAGGGCGGGTGCAGCCACGCGATCCGCGCCATCCTGGGCACGCGCGCGCACGTCGCGGTCTCCTTCGACATCCGCGCCGGCTGCGGCGTGCGCCAGCTCGCCCACGCGCTGGCGCCGCTGATCGCGGCCGGCGTCCCGGTGCCGGGATGCGACGTGCTGGACAGGCTTGCCGACGGCTGGCGCGATCCGCCGCGGCACGACGCGACGACGCTGCGCGTTCCCGCGCATCGGCCGCCGATCGAGTGGCCGCCGATCGAATGGCCGCCGGTCGAGGCGGTTTCCGCGGCAGAGTTGGCGTATCCCGCAGCGCAGTTCATGCCCCCGCCGCCATCGTTGCCGCCGGGCCTAGCCGAAGCGGCGCTCGAAGTCGCCGCCGTCGGTGCCGCCGACGTCGTCGCGCCGGATGCGGCGGCATTGCGCGCGCATCTGGAACGGCTGACCAGCGCGCATCGCGCATACCTGGAGCAGGCGAGCGGCGCGGCGCAGCGCCGCTTCCTCGACATCTCGCGCCGCGCGTTCGAGGCCTTCCTGGGCGCCGGGCCGTCCGTCGCGCTCGCCAATCCCGTTCCGCCGCCGGCGGCGCCGCATCCGTTGCCGACGCCGCGCACCCTCGACCGTCGCGCCCTTGAGGCGCATGCATCGGGTGCGATCGCGGACGCGTTCGGCCCGACGTTCGCGCCGCTTGCGGCCTATCGGCGGGTCGTGCGCATGCCGGAACCGCCGCTGCTGCTGGCCGACCGTGCGGTGTCGCTGGAGGGCGAGCCGGCGACGCTCGGCCTCGGGCGCGTGCGGACCGAGACCGACATCTGCGCGGATTCCTGGTACCTCCACGACAATCGCATGCCGGCGGGCATCATGATCGAGGCCGGGCAGGCCGACCTGCTGCTGATCTCCTGGCTTGGCATCGACTTCGAGAACCGCGGCGAACGGGTGTACCGCCTGCTCGGCTGCGACCTTACCTATCACGGTTCGCTGCCGCAGGCCGGGGACACGCTGCACTACGACATCCGGATCGATGCGCATGCCCGCCAGGGCGACGTGCGGCTGTTCTTCTTCCACTACGACTGCACCATCGCCGGCGTCCCGAAGCTGACCGTGCGCAACGGCCAGGCCGGCTTCTTCAGCGACGACGAACTCGCCCGGTCGGGCGGCGTGCTGTGGGATGCCGACAGCGCGACGCCGACCCCGTCGCCGCGGCTCGACCCGCCTGTCGTCGACGCGCCGCCACGCGCCTTCGACGCCGAGGCGGTGCGCGCGTTCGCCGACCGCCGGCCATGGGACTGCTTCGGTCCGGCATTCGCCGTCGCGGCGACGCACCAGCGGCCGCCGGCGATACCGGGCGGGCGGATGCTGCTGTTCGACCGCGTCGACGCGTTCGATCCGACCGGCGGGCCGTGGCGGCGCGGCTACCTGCGCGCGGTGCGCGCCGTCGCGCCGGACGACTGGTTCTTCGCCGGGCATTTCAAGGACGACCCGTGCATGCCAGGCACGCTGATGTTCGAAGGAAGCCTCCAGGCGATGGCGTTCTACATGGCCGCGATGGGCGTCACGCTGTCGCGCGACAGCTGGCGCTTCGAGCCGGTTCCGGAGGAGGCCTTCCGGCTGATCTGCCGCGGCCAGGCGGTGCCGACCACCCGCGAACTGGTCATCGAGATCTTCGTCGACGAGTTCGTCGTCGGCCCGACGCCGACGCTCTACGCCGACCTCCTCGGCACCGTGGACGGGCTGAAGGCGTTCTATTGCCGCCGCATGGCGCTGCGGCTGGTGCCCGACTGGCCGCTGAGCCATCGCCCCGAAGCCCTCGCCGCCCACGCGCCGGCTAGGCCGGTCGCCAGCGCCGGCGGCATCGACTTCGACTATCCCGCGATGCTCGCCTGTGCCTGGGGACCGCCGACCGCGGCATTCGGCGCGGCTTACGCCCGCTACGACGGCGGGATGCGCCCGCCGCGCCTGCCGGGGCCGCCGTATCATTTCCTGACGCGGGCGACGCGCATCGACGGCGCGCTTGGCGTGCGCCGGCTCGGGACGCGGGTCGAGGTCGAGTACGACGTGCCGGCCGATGCCTGGTACTTTGCGGAGAACGGCGCCGCCGTGATGCCGTTCTGCGTCCTGCTCGAGGCGGCGCTGCAACCGTGCGGCTGGCTCGCGTCGTTCGTCGGCGTGCCGCTCGAATCCGACGGCGAGCTGTTCTTCCGCAATCTCGACGGCACCGCGACCCTGCACGCGCCGATTCCCCGTGGCGCCCGCCTGCTGACCCAGTCGGTGACGCTGACCGGCTTCTCGCGTGCGGGCGGCGTCGCGCTGACCGCCTTCGACGTCGAAAGCCGGCTCGACGGCGCGCCGGTCTTCACCATGCGCACGTCGTTCGGCTACTTCACGGCGGAGGCGCTGGCCAACCAGGTGGGCCTGCCGACCGGAGACGACGACCGCGCGCGGTTTGCCCTGCCGCAGAACGCCGACATCGACCTGCGGTCGCCCGGCGCGGCCTGCGCGCCGCCGATGGCGCACGGCAGCCTGCTCATGCTCGACCGCATCACCGGCCTTTGGCCGTCGGGCGGGCCCGCGGGCAAGGGCGCGATCCGTGCCGAGACCCGCATCAGCCCGCACGACTGGTACTTCAAGGCGCATTTCTTCCAGGACCCGGTGCAGCCCGGCTCGCTCGGCCTGGAGGCGATGATCCAGCTGCTGCAGGCGCTGATGCGCAGCCAGGGCTTCGCGGACGGGTTCGACCGGCCGTGCTTCGAGCCGGTGATGATCGGCGAGGCGGTCACCTGGAAATACCGCGGCCAGATCCTGCCGACCCGCCGCCTGATGACCACCGAGGTCTGGATCACCGCCAGCGGACGCGACGCCGCCGGCCTCTACGCGATCGCCGAGGCGCTGCTGTGGATCGACGGAATCAAGATCTTCCACATGCCCCGGTTCGGCATGCGGATCGTCGAGCGGCCGGCGGCGGCGGTCAGCGCTCCGGGCTGAACCGGACGAGCACCTGGCCGTCGCTCAGCCAGCGCGCGAAATCGGCGAGCCATCTGCCGCGCGCCGTGTCGGGCACGTCCAGCGTCCCCGCCGCAAGGCCGGCGGCCAGCGCCGAGGTCTCGGCGCAGCCGCCCCGGACGGCCGCCAGCGCCTGCCACAGCACCGCCTTCGCTTCCCCGATGCCCGTCGCCTCCGCGTGGAAGCGGACCATGGCCGCGAAGGCCGGGTCGCCCGGGTTCGGTCGCTGCGCATCCGGGCCGCCGCCGAGCGCGTTGAGGCGCGCCAGCACATGTGCCTTGCGGTCGTTGAGGGCGCGCCCGGCAAGCGCCGCCGGCGCGATCGCGCGCCCGACGTGAATGTCCTGGCGCGCGTAGCCGAACGGGAAATCGAGGAACGCGGCCATCGGCTCGACCGGCAGGCCGCCGGCGAAGCGGACCGGAACGATCGGGCAGCCGACGCGCAGCGCGATATCGATGAAGACCGCGCCGAGCTGCGTCATGAGATGGCCGGCGGCCAGCACCCGCGTGCCCTCGGCGTGCACCAGGAGCGAGCGTCGCTTCGCCGTCATATCGGCAACGATGCGCTGCACCAGCGGCGCCATGCCGGCCGGGTCGTATTCGTAGTAGTAGTAGGTGGTCTCCGGGTCGCGCACGCCGGGAAAGCCGAACGTGAGCGCGAACAGCTCGCCTACCCAGGTCCACCGGTGCGCTTCCTTGGCGACTACGTTGACCATGTTGGCCGACAGCGCCGAGAGCGCGATCAGGAACAGCATCGATTCCAGCGCGACCTGGTGGTTGGCGAGATAGAGGACCGGCTGGTCCTGCCAGCGGGCGAAGTCGTCACGGTCCTCGAACGCGATCCTGCCGACGAACCGCTCAAACAGCGCGCCATAGAGGTCTTCCACCGGCCGCAGTTCGGAAGCGCCCAGGGCCTGGCGCCAGAACGGCCAGTAGGCCGACGGCGCGGACCTTTCCGGGGCCGCGGCGGCGGCGGGGGGCAGAGGGGCGGGCGGGCTCGGCACGGCGCACAGTCTAGCGATGCGAAGCGACAGCGCCAACGCCGTCACCGCCGGCTGGGATTTTGCCCTTGCGTCGACCGGTGGTTCGCGACAAGCCTTCACGGCATTCCGCAACCGGCGGTGCATTCGGGGAGGCCATGGACTCGTCGTTCCGTCAGCCTGGCGCCATCGACGGCAGACGACTGATCGCGCCGGCGGTCGCCGCCGGCGTCCTCCTGCTGGCCTGGCACTTCTATGACGACTGGGTCGACCTGGCGGTAGCCGAGTTCCCCAATCGCATCGTCGCGCTGTCGCTGGTGCGGCGGGCCGTGATCGCCGCGTCATGGCTGGTCGCGGCCGGGATCTTCGTCCGCGTGGTCAACGTCCTGTTCTGGAACGGCCTTGTCGAGCGCCGGCGCGGCTACCGGGTGCCGCACCTGCTCAACGACGTTTTCGCCGCCGTGGTCTTCCTGATCGCCGGCATATTCATCCTGGTCGTGGCGTTCGGCGTGTCCGAGCTCGGCGTCGTCGGCATCCTCACGGTCGCGGTGCTCATCGTCGGCGTCTTCCTGCGCAAGACGATCGAGGACGTGTTCGCCGGCATCGCCACCAGCTTCGACCGGCCGTTCGAGATCGGCGACACGATCGAGGTCGCGGGTGCCAGCGGCCGCGTCGAGGAGATCAATTGGCGCACGATCAGGCTCCTGTCACCGGGACAGGGGATGATCGTCGTGCCCAACGGCGTCATCGCCGCCGCCGTCATCCGCAACCTGTCGCGTCCGACCGCGGCGCGCAAGGCGGGGTTCGAAGTCGTCCTCGCGTACGGCGTTCCGCCGGAGCGAGGCGAACGCATTCTTGCCGGCGCGGCGCTTGCCACGCCGGGAGTCCTGGCCGACCCGGCACCGGAGATCCTGCCGCGCGCGCTCAGCCGCGACGGCCTGGTCTTCGGCGTCGACTTCTGGGTCTCCGACACCGCCGAAGCGGATCGGGTCAGAGGCCGCGTTGTCGCCAACGTGGTGCGATACCTAGCAGTTGCGGGCATCGACGCACCGGGCGCGCCCGGTCCGGCGGCCGTCGCGGGCACCCGCCCGACGACCGGCGGTGGGCGCGACCTCGACCTGGACGTCGTCATAAGGCGCGTCGACCTGTTTGCGGTGCTGACGGCGGACGAGCGGAAGGCGCTCGTCCAGGATGCACGGCAACAGGTGGTGCCGGCGGGCGCCGAGCTGTGCCGGCAGGGCGAGACGGGAGAGAGCCTCTTCGTGCTGGTCGAAGGCGTGCTCGACGTCCTCATGACCGACGATTCGGGCGTACGGCGCAAGGTCGCGCGCGTGGTCCCCGGCGAATGCATCGGCGAGATGTCGCTCCTGACCGGCGCGCCGCGCGCCGCCACGGTCGCTGCGGTCACGGAGGCGGTGGTCGTCGAGTTCGGCCACGCGAACATCGCCGCCATCCTGCATTCGCGACCCGAGCTGTCGAACGCTCTCGCCGCGATCATGGCGCGACGGCAGGCCGCCAACGAGGCCGCGTCGGCGGTGGCGGCCGGCGAGGAAAAGGTGTCGAGCCTGACGCAATTGATCGCGGAGCGCATTGCGCGCTTCTTCGGCATCGGCCGGCAGGCGCGGGCGCAAGGCTAGGCCCCTTGAGCGGTATCCGATCAGATACGATCGGAAACCGCTCTGGATTCCGTTTTTTGGTCGCATTCTCTACGGCGAACTGGATTCCATTTCGCCGGATAATGCTCTAGGGGCCATCCGCGGCGCGCGCCAGCACGGCGAGCCGCGCGGCGAAATCGGGCGGCGGATCGGCGGCCCGCGCCGCGGCGATCGCGGCCGCGGCGGCCGCCTTGCCGCCGCGCGCGGTCTCGAACTCGGCCAACAGGTAGTCGATCACCGGTGTCGGATGCCAACGGTCGGCGATCTCGCGCAGCTGCCGAACCGCCTCGTCGTGCCGTCCCGCCACGAAGGCGGCGTGCGCGATGCGCAGCTGCACGAGCGCGGCGAGGCGCGGCGAGGGCCGCTCGGAAAGGAGCGTCTCCTTCGATTCGACCACGGCGGCGATGGCGCGTCGCCGGTTGTCGCGCTCGCCGCCGGCATCGCGGCCGGACGTCCCCAGGGGGCGCCGGCGGTCGACCCGCGCGCGCAGCGCCTGCAGGCCGTCGGGAGGCTTGCTGTCCGCATCGACGCCGTCGATCAGGATCTCGTTCGCGTGATCGCTGAAGCAGTCCCAGCTCGAGACCGCGCAGATCGGCACGCGGCGCAGGTGGCCGCCCGCGAAGCAGGGCAGCCGCTCCAGGACGCAGACCGGCAGCTCGCGCTCGTAACGCGCGCGGTCGCCGCCTTCCGCCTGCAGCACCGCCCGGAGGTAGTTGATGAGGTAGTGCACGGTCCCATCGGTCCTGCCGACGTTCGGCAGCGTCTCCACGGTGCCGATGCGGTGCAGCCAGACGAACGGCGAGGAAGCCTGGAGCTGCTCGAGCTCCTCGCCGGGAAGCACGTAATGATGCAACGCCTGGCCGAGTGGCCCGTAGGCCGCGGCAAAGGCCGCATCGCCCATGGGCGGCGCCGCGAAGGTCATGACGCGGACCCGGCTGCCTTCCTCGTGGAGACGTGCGGCGAGCAGCACCGCCGCGGCGCCGCCCAGGCTGTGGCCCGTCAGAACGGCCCCGTCCGGCACATGCGAAAGGGCGTCCATCAGTGGCTCGATGCTGCGCCGGATCACGGCGAAGGTCGCGCCGAACCCTTCATGGACGCGGCCGCGGCCGGCCCATGGCATGAGGTCGGCGCGCAGGCTGGTCTTGATGTCGCCGGTGCCGGACGTGCCGCGGATGGCGACGTACGCCCGTTCGGCGGCGCGGCGCCCGATGACCGCAAACTGAACGTCACCGTCGCCGGGATATGCGTCCCCGTTCAGGAAACCGTACAGCAGCCGAGCCTCGAAGCCGCGCGCGTCGAGGAATCGGCGAACGGCGTCGCCATTGTCCACATAGACCAGCTCGGAGAACGCCGCCGCCGCAAGCCTGTCGCTGCGCTCGAGCGGGTAATTCATCAATTCGAGGATGGCCTTGTAGCCTTCGTCGTTGATCGACACGAACCGGCCCGTGCCGGCCTCGAGGATCGGCCGCTCGCTGACGAGGTATTCGCCGGGGCGCAGGTGAGCGCCGCAGTCGCAGACCACGGCGCCCGTCGCATCGGACGATCGATCGAGGAGGGGGGCGCCGGCCAGCCGCGCGTCGGCCTGCGGGTGGCGGGCGAGCGCGGCGACGAGGTCGTCCCGGCCGATGTCGACGAAGCCGCCGATGGCTCGGACGCGGCCGGTGGCGACGTCGAGCACCGCGAGATCGGCCCAGCGCGCCTGCAGCGACGGCGGCAGGCGCGGGATCTCGATGGTGAACGGAAGGGCCGTCGCGGCTGTCGCGCCCGGCGCCGGCGCAAGCGATGCGACGGCGAGCGCGAGCGCCGCCGCGGTCAGGCCGGCGACCAGGACCCGGGCAAGATGCGCGACCGTGTCCGCGATGCGGTCCTGTGGCGGCATTCGCGGCCCGAACCTATCGCCGGTCCGATGTCGCAAGCCCGCTGCCGGTGGCGCCGGCGACGGTCCCCGAACGGCAGCCCATCCATGCCCCCCACGTGATCGTGCCTTCCGTCGGCCGTCCGCCATGCCGGCACGCCGACGCGCCCCCACGGCGGCGCCCCGGACGTCCTTCGATAGCGGCGTCCGCCCGATCCGGCAACCGCCTTCGCAAGCCTCGCGGCGACGTGCCGCCGCCCGGCCGCCGGCCGGGCCGTCCTCACGCCGGGCGCGACCAGTTGACCCGCACGAAGTAGCCGTGCTCGTCGTAGTCGAGGTCGAGGTCGCCATGGAAGGCGTGGCGCATGGCCTCGCCGATGCGGCGCGGCAGGTGGACGTCGGTCGTGGTCACCGTGATCTCCTCCGGCTTCTGGTCGATCGCGATGATCCGGTTCATCGGGTGGTCGTCCTTCTCGAGGTCCTCCTGGTGACGGATGAGGTGGAGGATCTCGGCTGCGTGCTGGCCGACGACGGGTCCGCTCAGCGTCACGATGCCGGCGGGCTGGTTCTCGCCGGCGCGCCGGCACGCCGGGCAGACCGCCTCCGCGGCATCCGCCGGCCGCGGCGCCCAGCGCCAGGCGCCGTCGTGGTACACCGCCTTGCACTGCGGGCACACCGTCGGCTCGTGCAGCTTGCGCTGCCGCTGGTAGGGGTCGATCAGGTGATCGTCCTGGGCGCGTCCGGCGATCCGGCGGCCGGAGGGAGCGCCCTGCGGCGGTATGGTTCTTTCCTTCACGATGCCTCCTCGCGCCTCGACGCCTTCGTTGAGGCTGGAAGCATCGCGCCGGCGGCGGCGGGACGCTTTGACCTAGATCAATGCGCGCCTGCGGCCGAACCGGCGCGCCGCGCCGGTTCGGCCCTCGGCCGGCCGACGCCGCTACCGGCCGGCCGGCAGCCGCTCGATCCAGCCGGCGATGTCGTTGACCAGGCGGTCCTCGAAGCCGACGTAGAAGTGCCCGGACCCCTCGATCTCGAGATACTCGGTCGCCTCGGATGCCGTCGCGAGCCGGTGCAGGATCCGCATCATCTCGGGGCTCGCCGTCGTATCGACGACCGAATGGGCGATCATCAGCATCGGCGTCGTGACCTTGCCGATCCAGGCGGAGGCGTTGCACTTGCTCTCCGGCGAGCGGTAGCTGAGGAAGGTCTGGGCGGAGATCTCGCGGTAGGTCTGGCGCAGGTTGAGCTTCGGGTCGGGGCGCCACCACGGAATGATCATCAGCCGGTCGCCGTCGCCGCGCGCGACCATGTCGCGGCACTCCTTCAGCACGGCCTCGTAGGCCGCCTGCGGGTCGTCGGCCAGGGTCTCCCACGACCGGGCGATGTCGCGGCGCAGGTCGTCGTGGCCGGCGGAGAGGGCAAGCCCGACGACCGAGGGCTCCTTGCGCTGCGCCATGTAGTAGAGGATCTGCGTCACCGACAGGCTGTGCCCGAACAGCACGAACTTGCGATAGCCCTGCTCCTTCAGGAAGGCGACGCCGGCCGCGAAGTCCTTCTCGCAATCCTCGAAGATCGAGGTGGAATAGGCGCGATCGTGGCAGCGCAGGTTCATCGAAAGCGTCGGATAGCCCAGCGTCGCCAGGCCCGGCGAGACGAAGCCGGTGACGCTGCCGTAGAAGCTGTTGGCCGCGCCGTGCGTGCCGATCACCGCCACGTCGCGGGCCGGGGCCCGGCTGTTGGTGAACAGCGCGCCATGCAGGCGCACGCCGTCCTCGGTGCGGAACGACACCAGCTCGCCGTGGGTGTCAGGATCCTTAGATATGCCGTTGTTCTTCACGCTCGTCTCCCATGATTGTGCGCCGGCCGAGCGGCAACCGGTCGGGCCGGGTTTTTGGTGCAGGTCAGGTCGTCTCTCCGGGCGCGTCGCTCAGTCGGGCGCGCGCCCGATCGCGTCGGTGGTGTCGGCCAATGCGCGCTCGAACCGGCGGAACATCTCGGCGATCCCGGCGTCGTCGATCACGAGCGGCGGCGTGAAGCCGATCCGGTCGCCAATCGCCCGCACCACCAGCCCGTGCCGGAGCGCGTTGGCGCGCAGCTGCGGGCCGACGGCAAGGGCCGGGTCGAACGGTCTCTTCGTCGCCTTGTCGGCCACGAGCTCGAACGATGCCATCAGGCCGACCCCGCCGACGTCGGCGACGTTGGGGTGGTCGGCGAACCGCGCGATGCCCCTGCGCAGCGCCGGCGCCACGGCGGCCACATGCGCCACGATGTCGGTCTCGGCGTAGATCTTGAGCGTCTCGTTAGCCACCGCGGCGGCCACGGGGTGCCCGGAATAGGTGAAGCCGTGGCCCCAGACGCCGGTCGCCTCGACGTGGCGCCGCACGACGTCGAACACCGCGTCCGACATCATCAGGCCCGCGATCGGCATGTAGCCCGACGACAGCGCCTTGCCGACGGCGACCATGTCGGGCGCGATTCCGTAGGTCTCGGCTCCCCACATGCGCCCGGTGCGCCCGAAGCCGCAGATCACCTCGTCGGCGACCAGCAGGATGTCGTGCTTGCGCAGCACCGCCGCGACGCGGGCGCAGTAGTCGGCGGGCGGGAAGATCATGCCGCCGGCGCCCATGACCGGCTCCAGGAACATCGCCGCGATCGTCTCCGGACCTTCGCGCAGGATCAGCCGCTCCAGGTCGTCGGCCATGCGCGCGGCGAATGCGCCTTCGGTCTCGCCGTCGCGTCCCTTGCGGTAGTGGTGGGGGCTGTCGGCGTGCAGGAAGCCGGGCAGCGGCAGGTCGAAGTCGCGATGGTTGGCCGCGAGCCCGGTGAGGCTCGCTGTCGCGACCGTGACCCCGTGATAGGCGCCGTGGCGCGACAGGATCTTCTTCCTGGCCGGCCGGCCGAGCGCGTTGTTGTAGAACCAGATCAGCTTGATCGCGGTGTCGTTCGCCTCCGAGCCCGAGCTGGTGAAGAAGACCTTTGCCATCGCGGGCGGCGCGATCGCCAGCAGCCGCTCGGCCAGCTCGACGACCGGCGGGTTCGTCTTGCTCTGGAACGTGTGATAGAACGACAGCGTCTCGATCTGGCGCGCGGCGGCGGCGGCGAGCCGCCGGTTGCCGAACCCCAGCGACACCGCGCCGAGGACCGCGAGCGACTCGATATAGTCCTTGCCGTCCTCGTCGTAGATGTAGATGCCCTCGCCGCGCGCGATGACCATCGGGCCGTCAATGTCCAGCCGTCCGGCCGCGGCGTAGGGGTGGAAAACCCGCGCCGCGTCCCGGCGCGACACCGAGTTCGGCTGTCCGCGGTCTTCCATGGGCGGGGGTCCGATCGCCGCTTGTTAGGACTCTATCGTTACCGCGCCCTTGGCTCCGCGGCAACTGCGCCATGCGGCAGCGTCGGACGCGCGTTGCGTCCGCCTGGCCCATCCGGCAAAGTGGGCGGCGACACGGCGATTGGCCGACAGCGGCGCGAGGTCTGCGATGAAGATCTGCTGGTTCCACCTGATGCCCTATACGGAGCTCCCGGAGGACTTCAAGGAGAAGCACCCGGGGGTCTGGGTGGAGGTCGACAGCAGCCTGTTCGACCCGGCGCGCGCGCACGTCATGTACAACGACTTCATGGACGAGCTCGAATTCGCCGCCGGCCAGGGCTTCGACGCCATCTGCGTCAACGAGCACCATTCCAACGGCTACGGGCTGATGCCGTCGCCCAACCTGATCGCGTCCTCGCTCGCCCGCCGGACGAAGGATACGATGCTCTGCGTCATGGGCAACTCGCTCGCGCTCTACAACCCGCCGATCCGGGTGGCGGAGGAGTTCGCGATGATCGACGTCATCTCGGGCGGGCGGCTGATCGCGGGCTTCCCGGTCGGCACGCCGATGGACACCTGCTACGCCTACAGCCAGAACCCGTCGCTGCTGCGCCCGCGCTACTACGAGGCGATCGACCTGATCAAGCGCGCGTGGGAGAACCCGAAACCGTTCGCCTACAACGGCCGCTTCAACCAGTACCGCTACGTCAACATCTGGCCGCGCCCGATCCAGAAGCCGCGCCCGCCGGTGTGGGTGCCGGGCTCGGGCTCGGTCGAGACCTGGCGGATGTGCGCCGAGAACGACTTCGTCTACGCCTATCTGTCGTATTGGGGCTACAAGTCCGGCATCCAGGTGATGAACGGCTTCTGGAACGAGATGAAGCAGATGGGGATCGAGCCGAACCCCTATCGCGCCGGGTTCCTGCAGGCGGTCGGCGTCGCCGAGACGCGGGCCGAGGCGGTGAAGCTCTACGAGGAACCGGCCAACTATTTCTACAACCGCTGCCTCCACCTCGACCCCAAGTTCACGCAGCCGCCCGGCTATACCAGCGAGGCGACGGTGCGTGCCAAGCTCGACTCGCAGATCGTGAAAGCCGCCGCACAGGCGACGCTCGCCCGCCCCGCCGACGCCGAGATGGACAACATCCTGGAGAAGGGACACGTCATCATCGGCAGCCCCGACGAGGTGGCGGACCAGCTGCGCGAGGTCGCGGTCAACCTCAACGTCGGCCACCTCATGCTGCTGATGCAGTTCGGCAACATGTCGAAGGAGGTCACCAACTACAACACGCAGCTGTTCGCCGAGAAGGTGATGCCGCAGCTGCGCGGGCTGTTCGACGACAAGTGGGAGGACCACTGGTGGCCGCAGCCGATGCCGGCCGCCCAGCGCGTCGCGCCGATGGCCGTGCCGGCATGAGCGCGCCGGCCGTACGCACGGGCCGGTCGCAAGGCGGCGGGTTCCGCATCTGGGAGAAGGGGACGGGCACGCCGGTCGGGTATTTCTCGGGCTTGCTCGGCCTGCCGCGCTGGACGCCGTTCCTCGACGCGCTCGCGAAGACGCGCCGTGTGGTGGCGCCCTCGCTGCCCGGCACGCCCGGCGGCGCCGACTGGGAGGATCTCGACACCCATCTCGACTGGGTGCTGGCGAGCGGCGATGCATGGCTCGGCTCGGGCCTCGACGGCGCCGACCTGATCGGCGCGTCGTCGGGCGGGGCGCTGGCGGCCGAGGTCGCCGCGCTGTGGCCGCAGGCGGTGCGCCGGCTGGTGCTGATCGGGCCGCTCGGCGTGTTCGAGCCCGCCGACCCGATCGCCGACGTCTTCGCGCAGCCGCCCGGGGCCTACGCGCCGCTGGTCTCCAACCGGCCCGCCGACGTCGAGGCCTATGTCCGCGCCGACAGCAACGATCCCGACGAGATCGTCGAATGGGACATCGGCCAGCAGCGCGCCCGCAACGCGGCGGCGCGCTTCCTGTGGCCGCTCGGCGACACGCGGCTCAGGCGCCGGCTGCCGCGCATCGCCTGCCCAACCCTGATCGTGTGGGGCGCCGATGACCGGGTGATGTCGGCCGCCTACGCCCGGCGCTTCGCCGAGGCGATCGGCGGCGAAACGACGATCAAGATCATCCCGAATGCCGGCCACATGGCCGATTTCGACCAGCCGGATGCGGTCGCCGACGCGGTCGACGCCTTTCTCAGCCGCTAGGAGCGCAGCGCGGTGGACGACGGAACATCGACCGATCCCGCGAGCCTGGACGCGGAGTTCGCGTCCAAGCCGTGGGCGGCCTATATCGAGGCGTCGCTTGGCCTGCGCAATTTCTGGTACCCGGCGTGCTTCGCGAACGAGGTTGCCGAAGGCGACTGCCTCGGGGTCCAGCTTCTGGGCGAGCGGATCCTGCTGAAGCGGGTCGGCGGGCGGGTCCACGCGGTGGAGGACCGCTGCGTCCACCGCGGGGTGTCGCTGTCGGCCCGGCCCGAGTGCTATTCGGCCAACACCGTCACGTGCTGGTACCACGGCTTCACCTATGACGTGCGCGACGGCAGGCTGGTGGCGATCATCACCGACCCGGAAAGCGCGCTGATCGGCAAGGTCGGGCTGAAGACGTATTTCGTCGAGGAGCGCAAGAACCTCGTCTTCGTCTTCATCGGCGACGGCGAGCCGACGCCGCTGGCCGAGAGCGTGCAGCCCGGCTTCCTCGACGACGACCTCTACGTCGCGCCCAACGGGGCGCGCGGCGTGGTGAAGTGCAACTGGCGGCTGGCCGCCGAGAACGGCGTCGATGCGTCGCACATCTACATCCACCGCAACTCGACGCTGCTCAGCGCCGCACGGCGCGCGGTGCCGCTGTCGAGCTACTTCGTCTCGCGCGACGGCATGGTGGTGGAGATCGACGGCGGGCCGAAGGGCGTGGTCAAGGGCGCCGGCCGCAAGGTCTCGGTGTGGCAGACCGAGGTCGAGGGCAACCCGGTCGCGACCCACTACCGGCCGGAGGACAACCCGGC
>JBFWQM010000119.1:0-15792 GCA_050249455.1 Rhodospirillaceae bacterium
CCCGACCGCGCGAACTCCCGCGCATGGTCGTGGTAGTTCTTGCCGACGCAGAAGATGTTGCGCGCCGGCCGCGGGATCGGGGCCAGCAGCGCGCAGGCGGCGGCGCGCAGGCGGTGGCGGCCGCCGTCGACCGCCTTGCGCGCCGCGTCGAGCGCCGGCCGGCCGGCGGCAATGAAGCCGAGCATGTCGGCCGGCAGCGCCGGATCGGCGGCGGCGAGGTCGACGATCGAGGCGCCCTGGTCGGCGAGCGCGCCGAGGCGGACGCGGGCATCGTGGCTGAACGTGACGAGTTGCATGGAGGGGGCGAAACCGATTGACTGGGGGTTGCGGGACAGCGGCCCAACGTGGCCGCCGCGCCCCGCGCGGGTCAAACGAAAACTAGGGCGGTGCGCTTGGAAGGCGAATACGACATCGCGGTCGTGGGCGGCGGCATCGCCGGGCTCAGCGCCGGGCTGGCGGCGGCGCGGCTGGGCCGGCGCGCCGTGGTGCTGACCGGCGGCGTGCTGGGCGGCCAGCTGCTCAGCATCGAGCGGATCGACGGCTATCCCGGCTTCCCCGACGGCGTCCCCGGCTACGACCTGTGCCCGATGGTGGAGGAGCAGGCGGCGGCGGCCGGGGCCGATTTTGCGGCGACCGAGGCGACGGCGCTGGCGCCGGCCGGCGGCGGCTGGCGGCTCGATACCGGCGAAGGCCCGGTGGCCGCCCGTGGCGTGGTGATCGCCACCGGGACGCACCTCCGGACGCTCGGCGTGCCGGGCGAGGAGCGGCTGTTCGGCAGGGGCGTCAGCCATTGCGCGAGCTGCGACGCGCCGCTCCTGCGCGGCAAGCCGGTGGTCGTGGTCGGCGGCGGCGACTCGGCGGCGCAGGAGGCGCTGACCCTGGCGCCGCACGCATCGTCGATCACCATCGTCCACCGCGGCGCCGCGCTGTCCGCCCAGGCCGCCTATCGCGACAGGCTAAGCGCGCAGGCCAACGTCATCGTGCGTTTCGGCGCGGTGGTGGAGGAGGTGCTCGGCGCCGACGGGGTGACCGGCGTGCGCGTGCGCGACACGGCCTCCGGCGCGGCGGCGGAGGTGGCGGCGGCCGGCGTGTTCGTCTTCGTCGGCCTCGCGCCCAACACCGCGTTCCTCGACGGCCGGCTCGCGCTCGACGCGGCGGGCCGTATCGTCACCGATGCGGCGCTGCGCACGGGGCTGCCGGGCATCTCTGCCGCCGGCACGGTGCGTGCCGGCGCGGCCGGGCGTGCGGCGGCGTCGGCGGGCGACGGTGTCGCAGCCGCGGTCGCACTGGACCGCTTCCTTGGCGGCGGCGCTTGGCGCTAGACTGCGGCCTGGGACTTCTGGCGAAGCGCCCGGCGAACGGGCGCAGCGGAGGCTGACATGGCTGATCGACTGACCGTCCACGACCCGCGCGGCTATCCGCCGAAGGTTGCCGGCAAGCGCCTGGCGCCGCGGCCGCAGAGCCTCGATGGCAAGACCGTCTATCTGGTCGATTGCCTGTTCGACAACTCGGCCGCGTTCATGGACGAGCTGCAGGACTGGTTCGGTTCGAACCTGCCGGCGGTCAAGACCCGCGTCATCACCCCGCGCGAGAGCTGGGTCGACGATCCCGACATGCGCGCCAAGGTGTGCGCCGACGGCGACGCGGCGATCCTCGGGGTCGGCTTATGAAGCACCTGTAGCCCGACGGTCGTCGGGCTCGCCATGGCGTTGGAGCAGGGCGGCGTTCCCAGCGTCGCCGTGCACACCGACGTGTTCGCACGACTCGCAAAGTCCACCGCGCGCGCCAACGGCATGCCGACCACGCGGCAGGCCTACGTGCCGCAGCCGGTGGTCGACCGCACGCCGGCGCAGCTGCGCGGCTACATCGAAGGCACCGACCCGGTCAACAAGCGCCCCTTCATGCAGGAGGTGATCGAGGGCCTGACCGGCCCGCTCACCGACGCGGACGTGAAGGGCCTGACCTTCGACCGCTCCAGCCCGCGGCTGCTGCCGGCCGACACGGAGGAGAACCTCCAGCAGTTCTTCATGGACAGCAACTGGACCGACTTCCTGCCGGTCGTGCTGCCGACCGAGGCGCGGGTGGCGGCGATGCTGAAGGGCACCAGCCACGCCCCCGACAAGGTGGTCGGCCGCCTCAGCCCGACCGCGTTCCGCGAGGCGTGGGAGTTCACGGTGGAGAAGGTCGCGGTCAACGCCGTGATGGCGGGTGCGCGGCCGGAATACTTCCCGGTGATCCTGGCGATGATGGCGAGCGGGCTGACCGCGCGGTCGTCCAGCACCACCTCGTTCTCCGGGCTCGCGGTGGTCAACGGGCCGATCCGCAACGAGATCAAGATGAACTGCGGCATCGGCGCGATGGGGCCGTTCAACCACGCCAACCAGACCATCGGCCGGGCGTGGAACCTCGCCTCGCAGAACCTGCAGGGCGGCTCGACGCCGGGCGACACCTACATGGGCACGCTCGGCAACTGGTACTCGGTCGGCGCCGCGTTCGCCGAGAACGAGGAGAGGAGCCCGTGGGCGCCGCTGCACACGCGCTACGGCTTCAAGCCGACCGACAGCGCGGTGACGGTCTTCCGCGGCGGCCGCTACACCCACTCCGGTTTCGGCCCGCGCGAGCACTGGGAGGAGAAGATGCGCCGCGTCTTCGCCGCCGGCGAGGCGCGCCAGTCGCCGCTGATCGTGATGGACCCGATCGTCGCGCGGCTCTATTCGGAGCGGGGCTTCACCAAGGAATCGCTGATCCAGTGGTGCGCCGACAATGCGCGCCTGCCGGCCAGCGAATACTGGAACGAGCAGTGGGTGCAGACCCTGATCCGCCCGTTCGCGGTGGCGGGGGTGGAGCCCTACGCCAGCTACCTGAAGGCGCCGCCCGACGAGATGCTGAAGCTCTACGACCCCGAGGAGATCAACATCGTCGTCACCGGCGGCGAGACCCAGGGGGCGTGGAAGATCTACGAGGGCGCGCGGATGAAGGACTGCACGGTGTCGATCGACGCCTGGCGGTGAGGCGGCCGGCGGCGGAGCAGCCACAGCCCGCCGATGCCGAGCAGCCCGACCATCGCCGGCGCGTGGATCACCACCAGCTGCGGCTCGCCGTAGATGAAGTCGTCGAGCGCCACCACCTCGACCCCCGCGCCCTCGTCGGCACCCAGCGCGGCGTTGCCCAGGGTGATGCGCACCCGCGAGACGAGCTCGCCCGCGTTGAACGCGATGCCGAGGAAGGACAGGCCACTGCCCGCCACCGGGGCGGCGAAGCTGCCGAGCGATTCGCCGCCCGGGTCGTAGAACTCGATCGTCGTCGTGTCGGCGAGGTCGATGTCGGTGAAGACGGCGCCGAAGCCGCGCGTCGCCGCGGCGACGTCGGCGGCGCCGGGCAGGTGGAACAGGACGTCCATCACGTTGCTGTCGAGCGGCGCGAACAGCCGCGTCGCGCTGAACGTCGCGAAGGCGCCGGGGTAAGCCGGGTTGAGGTCGCCGAATTCCGGCGACGGCTGGCCGCTGATCTCGAAGCCGGTGCCGGGCGTTGCGAACGTCGCGCCGCGGCTGGCGAAGGTCGTCATCGGAGTGGCGAATGTGGCCGCCGGCGCCGCCGCGCCGCCGCCGTCCCAGTTGATCTCGCGCCGGCCGGCCGGCTGGGGGGCGGCGTTGCCGTTGTCGGGGCTGCCCAGCGCCGCCCGGAACGCATCGACCACGGCCTGGATCGAGGCCGCGTCGGCGCCCGCGGCCGAGAACACCAGCGGGCCCGCCATGGCGCCGTGGGCCAACGTCATGGCGGCGCTCACGGCCGCCGCGAGCGTCAAACGCCCGGCGAAGCGCATCCGAGTCCCCCGTCTGTTCTGTGCCCTTGCAGGCGCGCGACTGGGCGCCTCGTCGAGATATAGGAGCGGTCTACTTTGCGGACCTGTGCGAAATTTGTGCCAACCTCTGGCCGACCGGCGCGCCATCCGTGTTGTGGGGCCATGCCGGATCGCCGATAATCCGCACGACCACCTCCTGACGGGGAGCCAGACATGGCGACGGCGAAGTCGATGAACGAGCTGGCCGACGAGCTCGAGCACAAGCAGATGGAAGACCTGATCGTCACGCGCTCGGTGCTGTTCAACCTGGCCGACGGCAAGCGCGAGTTCAGCATGGGCGACGGCCGGCGCAAGGTGCTGATGGGCGAGGACCCGCGGCTGCCGAAGATGCCGGACAAGCCGACCATCCTCGACTTCTTCCGCTACCGCTTCTCGCCGACCAGCAACCATCTGCTGCAGAGCGCGGCCCTGGCGCGCAAGAACGGCTGCGACGAGCGCATGGTGCTGGCCTGCCTGCTGCACGACATCGCGGTGGTCGGCTACATCCGCTCCGACCACGGCTACTGGGGCGCGCAGCTCATCGAGCCCTATGTCGACGAGGAGATCAGCTGGGCGATCCGCCACCACCAGGCGCTGCGCTTCTATCCCGACGAGTCGGTCGGCTACGCCTACCCCGACACCTACGTGAAGCTGTTCGGCGAGGACTACGAGCCTGACCAGTACATCAAGGACGCCTACGCGTATGCGCGGAACCACAAGTGGTACATGACCTCGCGCATGATCTGCGTGAACGACCTCTATTCGTTCGATCCCAACGCGCAGGTCACGCTTGAGGAGTTCGAGGACGTCGTCGGCCGCCACTTCAAGCAGCCGAAGGAAGGCCTCGGCAACGACAACAGCCCGGTCGCCCACATGTGGCGCACCTGGATTCGCCCGGCCAACGCGCTGTAGCGGCGTCCGGCGGCCCATGGCCGCAGTCGCGATCCGCACCATGTCGGCGGCCGAGCTTGCGCTCGCCGCCGACTGGGCGGCGGCCGAGGGGTGGAACCCCGGCCTCGACGATCCCCTCGCTTTCCACGCCGCCGACCCGGACGGCTTCCTGGTCGGGACGCTCGACGGCGCGCCGGTCGCCTCGATCTCCGTGGTGCGCTACGCCGCGGACTTCGGCTTCCTCGGCTTCTACATCGTCGCGCCGGCGCAGCGCGGCCGCGGCTACGGCCTCAGGCTGTGGCAGGCCGGCGTGGACCGTCTCGCCGGGCGTAACGTCGGGCTCGACGGCGTGGTGGCGCAGCAGGACAACTATCGGCGCTCCGGCTTCCGCCTCGCCTGGCGCAACGTGCGCCACCAGGGCGTGCTGCCGCCGGGCGGCGCGGCGGCGCCGGCCGGCGTCACCGTGGTCGATGCTAAGACGCTGCCGTTCCCCATGATCGCCGACTACGACCGCCGCTTCTTCCCGGCGCCGCGCCCGGCGTTCCTCTCGCTGTGGATCGGCCTGCCCCGCCACGTCGCGGTGGCCGCGGTGGCCGACGGCAACCTGGCGGGGCTCGCGGTGCTGCGCCCTTGCCGCACCGGCTTCAAGCTCGGCCCGCTCTACGCGCGTGACACGGGTATCGCCGCGGCGCTGGTCGGCGCGCTGGCGCCGCACGCAGGCGACGCGCCGGTCGCGCTCGATGTCCCGGAATTCAACGCGGCCGCCGTACGCCTCGCCCGTGACCTCGGCCTCGCGCCGGCGTTCGAGACCGCGCGCATGTACACCGGCCCAGACCCCGAAATCGACCGCGCCGCGCTGTTCGGCGTCACGACGTTCGAGCTGGGGTGATCCCGGCGGTCCGCACCGACCTCGACGTTCTGTAGGGGCGGGTTTCAAACCCGCCCTGTTTTCGGTTTTTACTTCGGATGCCGGTGTCAGACGAGACGCCGCGGGCGGGTTTGAAACCCGCCCCTACGGAACGTAAATGTCTTCGCCCGTCACCGCTGCAGCAGGGAATCCCGGAACAGGCGCTCGCCGCCGACGTCCTCGGCCCAGATGCGGCGGTGGGCCTCGGCAAGGTAGGGCTGGAAGCCGTCGACGCGCCGGGCGATCTCGGCATAGTCCTTCTGAAACTCGGGGATGACGGCGCGGATCTCGGCGAGCATGGCGGCCTCGTCCATCGTGGTGAGCCTGCCGTCGCGGATCACCACCTTGCCGCCGACGATGACGGTGCGCACGCCGCGCCCGCCTTCGGTGTAGACAACCTGGCGCAGCGCGCTGTTCAGCGGCACGTAGGACGGATCGTCGAGGTCTATCAGTACAAGGTCGGCGAGGTGGCCGGGCGCGATGGCGCCGATCTCGTCCTCGCGCAGGATCGCGTGCGCGCCGCCCTTGGTCGCGGCGTGGAACGCGACCGGCGCCTGCTCCGGGCCGGGGTCGGGGTCGCTGACCGCGGCGATCAGGCAGAACAGCTTCATCGCCTGGAACATGTTCTGCGAATCGCTGCACGAGCAGTTGTCGCAGCCCAGCCCCATGCTGACCCCCGCGGCGGCCAGCGCGCGCACCGGCGGGATGCCGCTCTTGAGCTTCAGGTTGCTGAGCGGATTGATCACCACGTTGGTGCCGGTGCGGGCGAGCAGGTCGATCTCCTCCGGCAGCAGCCACACGCTGTGCGCCAGGTTGAGCCGCGGGCCCAGCATGCCCTCGCGCTCCAGCCGGCGGATCAGCGAGCCGCCGTGCTCCGGATATTCGCGGCGCGCCTGCAGCGCCATGCCCTTCGACTCGTAGATGTGGGAGAAGATCGGCAGGTTGTGCTTCTCCGACAGCTCGACGGTGCGCCGGACCATCGCGGGCGAGCAGCGCTCCGGCGCCGATGGCCCGAGCGCCCAGGTGATGCGCCCGCCGGCGAGCTCCTTGCCGACATAGGTGTCGACGAAGTGGCCGAGCTGGTCGATGCCGGCATCGGGCTCCGCCGCCGTGGTCAGGTGCTTGTGCAGCTCTGGCGGGAACACCTCGCGCCAGAACGGGATGGTGTCGATGCCGCGGCGGTCGCCGTATTGCAGCGCCACCACCGCGCGCACGCCGATCTGCTCGTAGGCCTCGACCACCGCGGACAGGTGCTCCGGGTCGAACGGATAGAGCGTCACCATGTCCTGCACGGTGGTCATGCCCGAGCGCAGGCACTCCAGCGCGCCGACCAAGGTGCGGGCGCGGATCTCGGCGCGGCTGCGCTTTTTGTAGGCGGGCGGCAAGGCGAGGAGGCGCCAGGTCTCCAGCGGCGTCTCCTCCATCATCCCCTTGGCGAGCGTGTCGTGCGAATGGTAATGCGCGTTGACGAAGCCGGGGATCACCAGCTTGCCGGTGGCGTCCAGCACCTCCACCCCTGCGGCGGCCGGGCCGAGCGACGCCTTCAGGTCGCGGCCGATGCGCGCGATCCGACCGCCCTCGACCAGGATGTCCTGCACCGGCGGGTCGTGCGGCGCGTCGGGCGTCATCACGCGCCCGCCGGCGATCAGCATTCGGGGCGGCATTCCGGATGGGGTCGCGGGCTCGCTCATGCATCGCTCCTGTCGTTGGCAGCGACAGTGTAGCGTCCGCAAGCGCGGCCGTCGTGCGGGACGGATGCCCGCGTCGTCGCTCCGTAGGGGCGGGTTTCAAACCCGCCCGCGGCGCCCAGGGCGGGTTTGAAACCCGCCCCTACAGAACAATCCGATCCTACGCCTCCGTCTCCTCGCGCAGCAGGCCGACGCGGCGCAGCACGTCGCGGTCGGTGAACATGAAGAGGTGCGCGGTTTCGCTGGCGGCGCGGTGGCTGGTCCAGTTCCAGTACGGCACCGTGAAGACGTCGTGCTTCTTCCACTCGATGGTGCGGTCACCGACCTGCGACACGCCCTCGCCGTCGACCGCCAGGCACACCGCGTTCGCGGTGGTGCGCATGCGCTGCGTCGGCTGGCCGCGGCCGAGGCGGGTGGCGTAGCAGTCCATCGTCGCCATCACCGGGCCGCCATCGACCGGGTTGGTGTAGTGGATGCGCCGGCTGCCGTCATCGAGCGCCGGCGTCGCGTCGAGCGCCGCCATCACGCTGGTCCACGGATAGCGGAACAGCGGCGAATAGGGCGCTTCGCCCAGCGCGATGTCGGGCATGATGCCGGCCTGTGCGAACGCCGTCTCCGGAACGCCCGGCACGTTGCTGCGGTCGTAGAGGTCGGCGCCGTCGGCGAAGATTGCGCCCAGGTGCGCGGCGAGCGGCAGGTCGAGCGCGTCGAGCCAGACGACGCGCTGGCTGCCGTGGTTCATGTGTTCGTGCCACGCCCAGTTCGGCGTCAGGATCAGGTCGCCGGCGTGCATCGGGCAGTGCTGGCCGTTGACCACCGTGGCGCCGCCCTCGCCCTCCATCACCAGGCGCATGGCGGAGGCGGTGTGGCGGTGCGGCCGCGCCTCCTCGCCCGGCTCCAGGATCTGGATGCCGGCGAACAGGTTGGTGGTGGTGACCACCTTGCCGCCGAAGTCGGGATTGATCAGCATCAGGACCCTGCGCTCGGCCTCCTTCATCGACACTTCGGCGCCGGCGCGCGCGATGAACGGCTGCAGGTCGGCCCACCGCCACAGCCACGGCCGGTCGGGCGACTTCGGCTCGGGCACCAGCACCTTGTGATAGCGGTCCCACAGCGGCTGGACCGCCTGCTTCTCCATCGCCGCCAGGAAGTCCGGCGCGACGGGCGCGCCTGGCGCGTGTGCGGGGCTTGCCATGTCGGTTCCTCCGGTCAGGCGGCGCGCATCGCGGACTTCCGCGCGAAATGCGGGATGACCGTGCTGCCGAACAGCTTCATCGACGCCGCGGCGTCGTCGTAGCCGATGGTGTTGAAGTTGACCTGCATCGAGGCGATCTCGAACGGGCCGTTGAGCGCGACGAAGGCTTCGATCTGGTCGACGATCTCCTTCGGCGTGCCGACCCAGGCGGCGCCGGAGGCGACCTGGCTATCGAAGCTCTCCTGGTCCAGGAGCGCGATCACCTTGTCGTAGCCGGCGTAGTCCTTCGACGCCGTGCCCTTGACCCAGTGCGACGCGGCGCCGACCAGCGACTTCAGGTAGCGGTTGAGCGGGTCCTTGGCGATGCGCACCGCGGTGTCGTGGTCCTCGTGGCAGAACATGTGGAAGGCGAGCATCACGCGGCCGTTGCCGGGATGGCCGGCGGCCTTCCACGCGTCGCGGTAGATGCCCACCAGCTCCTTCATCTTCCCGCGCGCCATCGGGATCGCCATGATCGAGTGGCCGAGCTTGCCCGCCTTCTCGAACGACGCCGGCGTGCCGAGCGCCGCGACCCAGATCGGCGGCCGCGGCTGCTGCGTCGGGCGCGGCAGCGAGGTCACGTTCTCGAAGCGGTGGAATTTGCCGATGCTGGTGACGTTCTCCTGCTCCAGCAGCAGGCGCACCTGCTCCAGCCCCTCGTCGAACCGCTCGACGCTGTCGTCCAGGCTGACGCCGAAGGCGGTGAACTCGTGCGGCAGGAAGGCGCGCGCGAAGCCGAGTTCCAGCCGCCCGCCGGAGATCGCGTCCAGCATGCCGGCCTCGCCCGCGATCTTGAGCGGGTGGTTGAATGCCGGCAGCACCGCGCCGACCGCGAGCCGCGCGTTCTTCGTGCGCGCCGCGGCGGCGGCCAGGAAAAGCAGCGGGTTGGGCGTGTAGCCGCCATAGGGCAGGAAGTAGTGCTCCACCGTGCGGACGCTGGTGTAGCCGTAGGGATCGCATAGCTCGACCAGCTTCAGCGATTCCGCGAAATATTGGTCCGCGGGCTTCTGCTGCGGTCCCACGTCGGGAAAGAACTGGATGCCGAACTCCATGGCGGTCGCCTCCGGTTTGTTCGTCCGTACACAGAGTATTCCGCCGCCCGCCGCATCCGTGCTTGATCCAGATCAACCCCAGGCAGCAGTGCGACAACCTGGCACACGCCGGGGCGTGGTCAGGTTGACATCGCCGCCCTGCCGCCGCAGCATCAGGCCAGAACCCGCCGCGCGGCCACGCAAGCCGCGCCGAATCCAAGAGTTCAATCAAGGGGGAGGCGACGGTGACAGGACATTCCCGAAGGGTCCATCGTGCGCTCGCCGTCGTGGCCGCTCTCGCCGCATTCGCCTGTCCCGCGTCCGGGGCATGGGCGGAGGAATGGCCGTCCAAGCCGGTCAAGATCGTCATCCCGTTCCCGCCGGGCGGGGCGACCGACGTGCTGGGGCGGGTCGTCGCCGACAAGCTGGGGCCGCTTCTCGGCCAGCCGGCGGTGATCGAGAACAAGCCGGGCGCCGGCGGCAACCTTGCAGCCGCGCTGGTCGCCAAGGCGCCGGCCGACGGCTACACCGTCATGGTGGCGAGCAACCCCGGCTTCACCACCGGGCCGGCGCTGACCAAGGAGCCGGGCTACGACGCCGTGAAGGACTTCGACGCCATCACCATGCTGGCGACGCAGTCGATGCTGCTGGCGCTGCACCCCAGCCTGGCGCCCGACACGCTGAAGGATTTCGTCGCCTACGTGAAGGCCAACCCGGGCAAGCTCAACTACGCGACGCCCGGCATCGGCACGCCGCATCACCTGGCGATGGAGATGTTCAAGCTCGCCGCCGGACTCGACATCGTTCACGTGCCCTATCGCGGCGGCGGACCGGCGACCCAGGCGGTGGTCGCCGGGCAGGTGACGGTGATGTTCGGCAGCAACGTCATCGTCGGCCCGCACCGCAAGACCGGGGCGCTGAAGGCGATCGCCGCGTCGGGCGCGCAGCGGGTGACGCAGGCGCCCGACGTGCCGACCATCGCCGAGCTCGGCTACCCCGGCTTCGACGTGACATCGTGGTTCGGCCTGATCGGCCCGGCCGGCATGCCGCCGGCCGCGGTGGCGCGGCTCGCCAAGGACACCAAGGCGGTGCTCGCCATGCCCGAGGTGAAGGAGAAGCTGCTGGGCACCGGCTTCGACCTGGCGCCGGAGATGACGACCGCGGCGTTCGGCACGCAGATGAAGAAGGACGTCGCCGAATGGGCCAAGGCGATCAAGGACGCGAAGATCGAGCCGCAATGAGCCGCGCGGCCGCACCGGCACTTCCAGTCAGGAGCAATCATCGATGAAGAACTACATGGACGGCGGCGAGGCGATCATGCAGGGGTTCCGCGCCCTTGGGGTCGACTACATCATGTCCTCGCCGGGGTCCGAATGGGGCTCGGTGTGGGAGGCGCTGGCGCGCCAGAAGGTGACCAATTCGCCCGGCCCGGAATACCTGAGCTGCTGGCACGAGACGCTCGCCGCCGACATGGCGATCGGCTACACGATGGTGACCGGCAAGATGCAGGTCGTGATGCTGCACGCCGGCGTCGGGCTGCTGCAGGGCTCGATGGGCATCCATGCCGCGCACATCCAGAACATCCCGATGCTGGTGCTGTCGGGCGAATCGCTCAGCTATGGCGAGCAGGAAGGGTTCGAGCCGGGCCAGCAGTGGTACCAGAACCTCTCGGTCGTCGGCGGGCCGCACCGGCTGGTGGAGCCCTACGTCAAGTGGTCGGGCCAGGCACCGTCGATCGAGACGCTGTACCAGACCGTGGTGCGCGGCGGCCAGATGGCGCAGCGCACGCCGATGGGCCCGGTCTACGTCAACGTGCCGATCGAGACCATGCTGAAGGAATGGACGCCGCCGCTGCGCGCCGAGACGGTGAAGCCGGCGACGCCGCCGCGCGCGCCGGTCGCCGACATCGAGCGCGTCGCGGAGATGCTGGTGAAGGCGAAGAACCCGGTCATCACCACCGAGGCGGCGGGCCGCCAGCCGGAAGGCTACGCCGCGCTGCGTGCGCTGGCGGAGGCGCTGGCGATCCCCGTCATCGAAACGCCATCGTCGATCTTCTCCAGCTTCGACAAGGCGCATCCGCTGCACCAGGGGCCTGCCTTCAAGCCGTTCTTCGACACCGCCGACGTGATCCTGGTGGTGCGCAGCCGCGCGCCATGGTACCCGCCGAAGAACCGGCCGCCCAATGCGACCATCGTGGTGATCGACGAAAACCCGTACCGCCATCACATGGTCTACCAGAACCTGCACGCCGACGAGTTGCTGGAAGGCGACGCGGTGTTCACGCTGGAGACTCTGGCCGCGGCGGTAAAGGCCGCCAAGGTCGATCCCGCATCGGTCGCCGACCGTCTGGCGCGCCACACCGCCGCGCACAAGAAGCTCGACGACTCCCGGCTGACGGCGGTGGAGGACGCGAAGAAGAAGCGGCCGATCGATCCGGTGTGGCTGTGCGCGGCGATGGCAGAAGCGCTGCCGCAGGACACCATCTATGTCGACGAGACGGTGACCCACCGCGGCATCGTCGAGACGCATCTGCGCAACAAGGGCGCGTCGAGCTTCCTCAAGGTGCGCGGCGGCCTCGGCCAGGGGCTCGGCCACGCGATCGGCGCCAAGCTGGCGGCGCGCCACCGCGCCGTGGTGTCGATGGTCGGCGACGGCACGTTCCTCTACAACCCCGTTGTGCAGAGCCTCGGCTATGCGGCGAACGCCAACCTGCCGATCATCATCGTCGTGTTCAACAACAACGAGTACACGGCGATGCGCGAGAACCACCTCGACTACTACCCTGACGGCGTGTCGAAGCAGCACGGCATCTATTACGGCGCCCCGGTCAACGGTCCCGACTATTCCGTACTCGGCGCCCCGTTCGGCGGCTGGGGCCGCAAGGTCGACGACCCCAACGAGCTGGTGTCCGCGCTGCGCGACGCCCACGCCGCGACCAAGGAAGGCCGCACCGCGATCCTCAACGTGGTGCTGAACCGATAGCCGACGAAACGGCCGGAAAGACGTTCGTGTAGGGGCGGGTCTCAGACCCGCCCTTTTTTGGCCGGCACCGATGTGCGGATGGACGGGCGGGCCTGAGACCCGCCCCTACAAAAAAGCCGTGTTGATCGGTGCAAACGAGGCTACTCGTCCAGCTCCTTATAGTGCCGGAACAGGCCCATCTGGTTGAATGGGATGCGGCGGTCGGAGGCGAGGTAGTCGGCGACCGCCGGCCGTTCGGCGACCCGGTCGTGCAGCGCGATCACCTTGGGGTGCTTGCGCGCCACCCGCTTCATCGCGTTGGGAAAGGCGAAGGCGAGGCCGGCGACCGCCTGGAACAGCGACAGGTCCGCGTAGGTCAGCCGCGCGCCGACCAGATGCGTTCCCTTGCCGTTGCGCGCCAGCACGCGCTCGAAGTAGCCGAGATATTTCGGCATCCGGTTGGCGGTGAAATCGGCGGCCCGGCGCTTGGCCTCGCGCTTCTGGTCCTCGTAGTAGAGGCCCGACGCGATCGGGTGGTGGGTATCGTGCGCCTCGTCGACGAAGTCGGCGATGGTGAGCTGGAGCTGGTGCACCCACAGCCGGCCCGCCTCGTTGGCCGGCGCAAGGCCGTGTCGGCCGCCGAGATAGAGCAGGATGTTCGGCGTCTGGCCGATCGTCAGCTTGCCGGCGCGAAGGAAAGGCGGCGCCAGGGTCGGGCGCGCCTCGCGCGCGTTGCCCATCGCGCGCAGCAGCGCCGGCACGCCGCCGCGGCCGCGCGCGACGTCGACATAGTCCGCCTCGGCCGCTTCCAGCGCCAAGCGGACGAATTCGCCGCGTCCCTGGATCTCCGGCCAGTAGAAAAGCTCGTAGCGCATCGGCGGCTCCCTATTTCTTCGGCACGTCGGGGTAGAGATCCTTGTAGCCCCGGGCCATGCGCTCGGCGGCCTGCTTCTTCGCGCGCTCTTGTGTCATCGGCACGAAGCCGTGGCCCTGCACCAGCCGGGCCATGAAATTCATCCGTGCCGTCACCGCGATCGCATCGTGCAGCGCCTTCTCGTCCCAGCCGGCGGCGAACACCGCGTCGGCGTCGGCCTGCGTCACCTCGCTCGGCGCCAGGGTGAGTTTCCGGGCGTAGGCGAGCAGCGGGCGGAATTTCGCCTCGACGTCCGCCTTGTCCGGATCGGCGAGCAGGTCGTCGATCAACCCTTCCTTGATGCCCCACGCGTAGGCCGCCGCGGTGTGCGCGACATAGGCGTAGCGGCACTTCGCGAGGCCGACAACGTAGGCCGCGATCATCTCGCGCTCGCCGGGCGACAGCGGCGACGGGCCGTTCATCAGCACCTGGCTGGTCTGCAGCCACGGCGCGTAGATGTCGGGGTAGGTCTTGAACACGTGGCCGGGGCCCGCGTCGGCGGGGATCGACTTGAAGAACGGCATGGCGCGGTCCTTTCTCAGCCGTGCATGGTGAGGCCGCCGGACACGCTGATGACCTGCCCGGTGACGAACGACGCCTCGTCGGAGGCCAGGAACGCGACCATGCCGGCCACGTCCTCCGGCTCGCCGAGGCGCTTCATCGGGATGGCGCGCTTCAGCGCCTCGAACACCTTCTGGCCGCGCTCGCCCTCGCCGACGAAGGCGCGGAAGATCGGCGTGTCGGTGGGGCCGGGGCACACCACGTTGACGGTGATGCCCTTCGCCGCCGTCTCGCGCGCCAAGGTCTTGGTCAGCGCGATCAGCCCGCCCTTGCACGCCGAATAGACCGACTCGCCCGACGAGCCGACGCGCCCGGCGTCGGAGGCGATGGTCACCACCCGGCCGCGCCCGCGCGCCGTCATGCCCTTCAGCACGACGTGGGTCACGTTGATCGGCCCACGCAGGTTGATCGCGATCAGCCGGTCCCACAGCGCCGGGTCGCTGTCGACGAAGTCGGCGAACTTGTCCCAGCCGGCGTTGTTGACCAGCACGTCGACCGGCCCGCCCGCCGCCTCGAACGCCGCGACCGCCGTGGCCACCGCGTCGTAGTCGGTGATGTCGGCGGCGTGCGCGCTGGCCTTGCCGCCTTCGGCCGCGATCTCCCGCGCGACCTTCGTCGCCGCCGCGAGGTCGATGTCGAACACGCCGACCCGCGAACCGGCGCGCGCGAAGCGCCGGCAGATGCCGCGCCCGATCACCCCGCCGCCGCCGGTGACGACGACAGACTTGTCCTTCAGCCCTTCCATCCCGGACTCCCCGTTACGCCGGCCGGCCCGCCATCATGCGCACCGCGCGGTAGGCGATGACCGTCTCGCCTTTCTGGTTGATCACGTTGTTCATGGTGGTGACGATGCCGCGGTTGCCCTTGCTGGTCGGGCGCACCGCGACGACCTCCACCTCGGCATGCACGGTGTCGCCGGCGAACACCGGCTTCAGCACCTTTTTCTCGACCTCCAGCAGCGCGAGGCCGGTGGTCTGCATCGTGGCCTGGACCAGCAGCCCCTCGATGATCGCGTAGACGCAGGCGGCCGGCGCGACCCGTCCCTGGATCGCGCCGCCGTGGGCGTGGAAGGTCAGGTCGGTGAAGATGGTCTCCACCATGCCGGTGACGCCGATGAAGTTGACGATGTCGGGTTCCGTGATGGTGCGGTTGAGCGTGCGGAACGTCTCCCCGACCTTCAGGTCGTTCCAGTAGAAGCCGATGCCGACGGTGCGCATCGTTCAGCCCTGGTTGACGAAGGGCAGCACTTCCTGCGCCATGCGGCGGAACTGCTCGGTCGCGTCGCCCATCGTGCTGATGCGCACGGTGATGCGCTCGGCGCCCGAGTCGCGGAACTGGCGCAGATGCGCGATGCAGTCCTTCGGCGTGCCGTAGGTCAGCCATGCCTCCAGCCGCTCGCGGCTGTAGTTGGCGCCGTAGTACATGTCGAGGAACCGCTTGGAATCGGCCAGCGCCGCCTCGCGGTCGTCGTTGACGTTGATGTGGTGGTAGAGGACGTTGCCGAGCTTCGCCGGGTCGCGGCCGTTGTCGGCGGCCGACTGCAGCACGATCTCCCATGACTTCCGGAAGCCATCCGGGCTGACGCTGTGGGTCATCCAGCCGTCAGCGATGCGCCCAACCCGCTTCAGCGCGAAGTCCGAGCCGCCCATCACCGCCATGCCGCGCGCCTGGCGCGCGATGTTGGTGGCGAGCCAGATCGGGCACGGGTCCTGCACCGGCTTGGGCTCCAGGGTGATGCCGGAGAACTTGTAGAACGCGCTCTCGT
>JBFWQM010000120.1:0-15737 GCA_050249455.1 Rhodospirillaceae bacterium
AGCTCGCCACCCGCGTCGCATCGGTGCCGGCGCCGACCGGCAGGTCGGCGGCCAGCATGCGGCGGATCGGCGGCGTCGCGGCGGCCGCCTCGGCGCCGTAGCGGTCGACGAAATACTCGCCCTGGAACGCCATGCGGTGCTGGATCGCGATGCCGCCGCCGAGCGCCTTGATGCGATCGATGCTGCGCGGGGTCACCGTCTCGGCATGGTCGATGATGAAGCGCGCGGCGAACGGCGTGCGGCCGTTGACCCGCTCCAGAACGTCGAGAAACCGGGCGATCGTCTCGTCGTAGGTGGCGTGGATGCGGAACGGCCACTTGTTCTCTGCGAGCAGCTCGACGATCGACTCGAGCTGGCGCTCCATGTCCTCCGGCAGCACCGGGCGCGGCTCCAGGAAGTTCTCGAAGTCGGCCGCCGACCAGGTCAGGTTCTCGCCCGCACCGTTCATCCGCAGCATCGAATCGCCGGCGCCCGGCCGCGTCATGCCGACCCAGCGCGCGTAGTCGTCGCGCTCCGCCCCCGCCTGCTGCGCGAACAGGTTGTAGGCGACGCGCACTGTCATCTGGCCGTCATCGTGCAGCCGTTGGATCACCTGGTAGTCGTCGGGAAAGTTCTGCCCGCCGCCGCCGGCGTCGATCACCGAGGTGATGCCGAGGCGATTGAGCTCGCGCATGAAGTGGCGGGTCGAATTGATCTGGTCGTCCACCGGCAGCCGCGGGCCGCGCGCCAGGGTGGAATAGAGGATCAGCGCCGAGGGCTTCGCCACCAGGAGCCCGGTCGGCATCCCCTGCCCGTCGCGCTCGATCACCCCGCCGGGCGGGTTCGGCGTGTCCCTGCCGAAGCCGAGCGTTCGGATCGCGGCGCGGTTGAGCAGCGCGCGGCCGTAGAGATGGAGGATGAACACCGGCGTGTCCGGCGCGGCATCGTTGATCTCTGCCAGCGTCGGCATGCGGCGCTCGGCGAACTGGAACTCCGACCAGCCGCCGACCACGCGCACCCATTGCGGCGCCGGCGTGCGCGCCGCCTGCTCCTTCAGCATGCGCAGCGCGTCGGCGAGCGATGGCACGCCCTCCCAGCGCAGCTCCATGTTGTAGTTGAGGCCGCCGCGGATCAGGTGGGTGTGGCTGTCGTTCAGGCCGGGGATGACGCGGCGACCGCCGAGGTCGATCCGCCGCGTCTGCGCGCCGGCCAGCCGCAGCACGTCGCCGTCGCCGCCGGCCAGCACGATGCGACCGTCCTTCACCGCGACCGCGGTCGCCGCCGGCGTCGCCGCATCGAGCGTCGTCACCTTGCCGTTGTGCAGGATCAGTTCGGCCATCGCATTCGGGTCTCCGTCCGCCGCCGCGGCGCGCCGCGGTCCGGCCAAAGCAAGGATGCCGGTCGCGGCGTGTCGTTCATGACAGTTTCGTGGCTACTTGTTCGCCGCGACCGGCGCCAGGCGCTGTCCGTGCGTCACCCGCTCCGGCGCCTTGTGCACCATGGTGTAGGCGTAATCGACGCCCATGCCGTAGGCGCCGGAATGCTCCCGCACGATCGCCATCACCGCGTCGTAGGTCGACCGGTTCGCCCAGTCGCGCTGCCATTCGAGCATCACCTGCTGCCATGTCACCGGCACGACGCCGGCCTGAATCATGCGCAGCATGGCGTAATCGTGCGCTTCCTTCGTCGTGCCGCCGGACGCGTCGGCGACCATGAAGATCTCGTAGCCGCCTTCCGCCATCGCGGAGAACGCGAAGGTGTTGTTGCACACCTCCGTCCACAGACCGGAGACGACGACCTTCTTGCGGTTGTTCTTCGCCAGCGCGTCGCGCACCTTCTGGTCGTCCCACGAGTTCATCGACGTGCGCTCCAGCAGCGGCGCCTCGGGGAACACCGCCAGCAGCTCCGGATAGGTATGGCCGGAGAATCCCTCGGTCTCCACGGTGGTGATCGTCGTCGGGATGGCGAACACCTTGGCCGACTTGGCCAAGGCGACGACGTTGTTCTTCAGCACCTGGCGGTCGATCGACTGCACGCCGAACGCCATCTGCGGCTGCTGGTCGATGAACAGGAGCTGGCAGTTGGCCGGCGTGAGAAGCTCTGGCTTCGCGGTCATCGCGGGTTCTCCGGGTGGCGCGGCCGGCGGTACCGGGCGCACGGGATGGACGGCTTGCGGGTCGGCGCGACTGCAGCGCCTCCTTGCGCGGTTATCTGCTATGGCGAAATTCGAAGTAAACTAGGCACCGTTCGGTAACCGGGGGCAGCGATGGACGACTCCGTTCGCGACGGCGCGCCGACCGTGCAGGGCTGTCCGCTCGACCGCGTGCTGCAGCTCCTGTCGGGCGAGTGGACGCCGCACATCCTGTGGGCGCTGGCGACGCATGGCCCGACGCGCCACGGCGCGCTGCGCCGCCGCGTCGCCGGCATCTCCGCCAAGGTGCTGACCGAGCGGCTGCGGATGCTGGAGGCCGAGGGCCTCGTCTACCGCGACGTCGTCGCCACGGTGCCGCCACAGGTCACCTACGGCCTGACCGAGCTCGGCCGGTCGCTCGACGTCTCGCTCCAAGGCATGGATCACCTGGCCGGCCGCATCGGGTCCTAGCTCCCGCAGCCGGGTTCCATCGCCGCCTTCCGTATGGTCGCGTAGGCGCGGAACAGGGCTCGCACCGCCGCGTTGCCTGACCGAACCGGCGGCCGAGGAGGCACCCCATGCGCGCGCGCCCGTACCCTGCAACGCTTTGCGTCCTGGCCTGCGTCGTGTTCGGCGTCACGCCCGCGCAGTCGCGCGATGCGCCGGCCAGCTTCCACGAGATGGCGGCCGCGAAGCTTCCCGCCGTGGTCAGCGTGCAGTCGACCCGGCAATCGGCATCCGCGGACGAAGGCGCCCGCCCGCAAGGGAAGGTTCCCCAGGGGCTGCAGGACTTCCTGGACCGGTTCCTCGGCGACCAGGAGAGCCGCGAAGGCCTGCTCGACCGATTCCGCGGCGAGCGGCGGCCGTCGCGGCCGATGCAGGCGCTGGGCTCGGGCTTCATCATCAGCACCGACGGCTATGTCGTGACGAACAACCACGTCGTCGAGAAATCGAGCGCGGTGAGTGTGCACCTGGGCGACGGACGGGAGCTCACCGCCAAGGTGGTGGGCCTCGATCCCCAGACCGACCTCGCGCTGCTCAAGGTCGACGCCGGCGAGCCCCTGCCGCGGGTCGAATGGGGCGACAGCGACAACGCCAAGGTCGGCGACTGGGTGCTCGCGGTCGGCGCCCCGTTCGGCCTCGGCGGGACGGTTACCGCCGGGATCGTCTCGGCGCGGGCACGCGACATCCACGCCGGACCCTATGACGACTTCATCCAGACCGACGCGTCGATCAATACCGGCAACTCCGGCGGGCCGCTGTTCGACATGTCGGGCAAGGTGGTCGGCGTGAACACCGCGATCTTCTCGCCGGTCGGCGCCAACATCGGCATCGGGTTTGCGATCCCGGCCGCGATGGCGCAGCCGATCGTGCGGCAGTTGCGCGAGACGGGCGAAGTCAAGCGCGGCTGGCTCGGCGTCCAGATCCAGGCAGTGACGCCGGACGTGGCCGAGGCGCTCGACCTCGAGCCGCCGCGCGGCGCCATCGTCGCGCAGGTCACCGAAGGCAGCCCGGCCGCCAAGGCGGGGATCGAGGTGGGCGACGTGATCCTCAGCTTCGCCGGCAGCGAGGTCGAGAAGCTGCGCGACCTCCCCGCGGCGGTGGCCCAGGCGCCGATCGGGAAGCCGGCGGAGGTGGCGGTATGGCGTGACGGCGAGCGGATCACGGTGAACCCCGAGATCGCGCGCCTGCAGCCGAACGAGACCGAACACGCCGCCGCCGGCCGGCCGCAGGCGGACAAGGCGACGCTCGGGCTCGCGCTCGCGCCGCTGACGCCCGAGAACCGCCGGCAATACGGCGTCGGCGAAGACCAGCGCGGCGCCCTGGTCACCGACGTGTCGCCGGACGGGCCCGCCGCCCGCAGCGGGATGCGCCGCGGCGACGTCATCGTGCGGGTCGGCCGCGACACCGTGGCCTCGCCGCAGGACGTCGCCGACGCCCTGCGCAAGGCGCGCGACAACGGCAGGGACCGGGTGCTGATCCTGCGCCAGCGCGACGATACGCAGCAGTTCGTCGCCGTGCCGGTGCCGCCGGACGCCGGCTAGGCGGCGCGTCCTGGGTCGGTCGGTTCCCGCCGCGTGGGCGGCGGATGGCGTCGCGCCGCCTTACTCCGCCGCCTGCCGCATCGGCTGGCGGACCGCCGGGCGCTTGTGGAAGCGGCCGTCCTTCATGATGCCGAGCAGGCGGCTCTGGTGCTGCAGGAGGGTGACGTCAGCCAGCGGGTCGCCGTCGACCAGCAGGAGGTCGGCGAGGTAGCCCTCCTTCACCAGGCCGAGCTGGCCGGGCAGGCCCATCAGCGCGCCGGCATAGGCCGTGCCGGCGCAGATTGCCTGCATCGGGGTCATGCCGAACAGGCGGACGAAGAACTCGATGTCGCGCGCGTTCTCGCCGTGCGGGCACGAGATGAAGCCGTAGTCGCCGCCCGGCAGCACGCGCACACCGCGCCTGATCAGGTCCTTGGTCACCTCCGACACCGCGACGATCTCCGCCTCTAGGCGCGCGCGCGGGGTGGCGTGCGGGCCGGTCAGCACGCCGGTGTCCTTCTCCAGCCGGGTCACCGGCAGCGCGATCGACGGCCCGAAGAAGACGGTGTCCTTGTGCGCCTCCATCACGTCGCGCGCCTCCTCGTCGGCCAGCGCGGCGTGGTAGATCACGTCGACCCCGGCACGCACGCAGATCTTCACCGACTCGGCGCTGCGCGCGTGCGCGGCGACCTTGCGGTTGCGCGACTTGGCGACCGCGGTGACCGCCGCGACCTCCTCGAAGGTCATCAGCGTGTCCTCGGACAGGTCGTCCGGTCCGAAGCCCAGGCTCGACCCGGACGGCACGATCTTGATGACGTCGACGCCTTCGCGGCAGACGGTGCGCGCGGCGGTGCGGAATTGCTCCGGCCCGTCGCAGCACATGACGTGGATCGGGTTGCCCTGGTCGAAGTGGTGCAGGCGCTCGTCGCCGAAGCCGCCGGTCGGGCAGAGCTGAAGGCTGGAGGCCTTAAACCGCGGGCCGGGGATGTCGCCGGCGTTGATCGCGTTGCGGATGGCGACGTCGATGCGCATCTTGCCGGCCGCCGCGCCGAAGCAGCTCGTGAAGCCCTGATCGAGCAGCAGCCTGGCGTGCTTCATGGTGATGATGGTGTGGTCTTCCGGCGGGATCGCGACGGTGTCGAGCGGGTTGCTGTAGCCGTTGGTGAAGCTCATGTGCGTGTGCACGTCGAGCAGGCCCGGCATCAGGGTCGCACCGCCGCCGTCCACCACGTCCGCCCCCGGCGCGCCGACCCCGGCGCCGCGCGACACCGCCTTGATCCGGTTGCCCTCGACCAGCACCTCGCCAGGGAACGGCGGCGCGCCGGTGGCGTCCAGGACCCGGACGTTGGTGAAAAGCGTGCTGGTCATTGCGCTGTCCTCGATCTCGATGGCTGCGGCGGCGGCCCGTACCGGCCGCCAGTTTAGCCGCTTTTGCCCCTGCGTCGACGCCTTCGCCGCAGCCGCCGAACCTGCTAGGTTCCCGCCATGTCGAGGCGGCATGCGGAGATCGCCGGCGGCGGGTTCGCCGGCCTGGTGGCGGCCATCGCGCTGGCGGAGCGCGGCTGGTCGGTGCGGCTGCACGAGAAGGGCGCGGCGCTGCGCGCGTTCGGCGCCGGCATCTTCATCTGGGAGAACGGGCTGCGCGTCCTCAAGGCGATCGGCGCCTACGACGACGTGATCGCCGGCGCCCACGACGCCGGGGTCTACGAGGTGCGCGACCGCGGCGCGGTGGTGGAGCGCATCCGCTTCGACGCCACGACCGGCATCCGCATGCTGACGATGACCCGCCAGACCCTCTACGACGCCATCCTCGCCGTCGCGCGGCGGGCCGACATCGAGCTGGTGGTGAACTCCGAGGCGGTTGCCGCCCGCCCCGAAGGCGTCCTGGAAACCCGCGGCGGCCGGCGCTGGCCGGCCGACCTGGTGGTCGGCGCCGACGGGGTCGGCTCGCCGGTGCGCGACTCGCTCGGGCTGCAGAAGGAGCGCCAGGCATCGGCGCTCGGCATCGTGCGGGTGCTGGCGCCGCGCTGCCGCGCCGAGCTCGGCCCCGGCGACTGGGACAGCGTGATCGACTTCTGGAACCTGCCGCGGCGGGGCCTGCGCATCCTCTACGTGCCGTGCAACGCCGACGACCTCTACCTCGCGATGATGGCGCCGGCCCACGACGCGGAGGCGACCGCCCTGCCGCTCCGCCAGGACATCTGGGCCCCCGACTTCCCCGAGCTCGCGCCGGTGCTGGCGCGCGTCGCCTCCGACCACCGCTACGACCCCTACGAGACCGGCAAGCTGACCCGCTGGTCGGCCGGCCGGGTCGCAATCATCGGCGACGCGGCGCACGCCATGGTGCCGTCGCTCGGCCAGGGCGCGGGCATGGCGATGATGAACGCGCTGTCACTCGCCGTCGCGGTCGCCGACGCGCCGTCGATCCCCGATGCGCTCGCCGCCTGGGAGGCGCGCGAGCGCCCGCTGACCGAGTTCGCCCAGGACTGCTCCGCCCGGGTCGCACGCGAGCGCGTCCTCAACGGCGGGCGGATGTGGACTGAGGACGCGCTGCGCCCCGCCCGCTACGTCCCGACCGGCACCGGACACCTGCCGCCGCTGATCGGGTAAGGCGCGGCCTCACACCATCAGGTGGGCCTGCTTGACCTCGGGGCGGCTTTCCAGCTCGTCGAACGTGCCGGCGAAGCCGATCTGGCCGGTGTCGATCACGTAAACCCGGTCGCAGATCGCCATCGCGAAGCGGAGGTTCTGCTCGCACAGCATGATCGTGAGGCCTTCGTCCTTGAGCCGCTTGATCTGCGTACGCAGCAGGCCGACCACCAGCGGCGCCAGCCCCTCCGACGGCTCGTCGAGCAGGAGGAGCCGCGGGTTACCCATCAGGGTGCGGGCGATCGACAGCATCTGCTGCTCGCCGCCCGACAGCAGCCCGCCCAGCCGGCTCTGCATGCCGCCGAGCGCCGGGAACAGGTCGAACACGCGCTCCAAGGTCCATGGCGCGCCGTCGGTCGCCGACTTCACCCCGGTCTCCAGGTTCTCGCGCACGGTGAGCTCCGGGAAGATGCGGCGGTCCTCCGGCACGTAGCCGAGGCCGAGGCGGCTGCGCTCATACGTGCGCACGCCGCCGAGGTCGCGGCCGAAGAAAGCGACGCGCCCGGCCGACAGCGGCACCAGCCCCATGATCGTCTTCAGGGTCGTGCTCTTGCCGGCGCCGTTGCGGCCCAGCAGGCCGACCGCCTCGCCCGGCCGCACCGTGATCGACACCCCGAACAACGCATGCGCATCGCCGTAGCCGGCGTAGACGTCGTCGAGCTCAAGCATCCCCGTCCTCGCCGAGGTAGATCTGCTGCACGTGGACGTTCGCCTTGATCTCCGCCGGCGTGCCCTCGGCGAAGACCGCGCCCTGGTGCAGCACGGTGATGCGGTCGGCCACCGCGAACACCATGTCCATGTCGTGCTCGATCAGCACCACCGTCACGCCGCGCTCGCGCCCCACCTTGCGGATCAGCTCGACCATGCCGGGCTTGTCGGGCAGCGACATGCCGGCGGTCGGCTCGTCGAGCAGCAGCAGCTGCGGCTCGCACGCCAACGCCAGCGCCACCTCCAGCCGCCGCCGGTCGCCGTAGGCGAGCGCCGAGCCCAGCTTCCCGGCGCGGTCTTCAAGGCCCAGCGTCTCCAGCAGCGCTTCCGCCTCGCGCACCAGGAGGCGATCGGCCGCCGCGCCCATGTTCCAGATCTTGCGCCGATGGGAAAGCAGCGCGACCTGCACGTTCTCCAGCACCGTCGCGTTGGGGAAGATGCTGTTGATCTGGAACGTGCGTCCGAGGCCGATCCGGCACAGCCGGTGCGGCGGCAGCCCGGTGACGTCGCGGCCCTTGAACACGATCCGCCCGGTGTCGCAGGCGATGAAGCCGGTCAGCAGGTTGAAGAACGTGCTCTTGCCGGCGCCGTTGGGGCCGATCACCGCGCGCATCTGCCCCACCGGCACGCTGAAGTGGACGTCGCGCACGGCCTGCACGCCGCCGAAACGGCGCGACAGGTTCTCCACGGCCAGGATGTCCTCGCTCATCCCGGCCTGCGCACCAGGCTCATGAGGCCGGCCGGCCGCACCAGCGCCACGAACAGGATGCAGACGCCGAGCACGAACAGCCAGTATTCAGTGAACCGCGGCCCGACGAGCTGGATCACCTTGAGGATCGCGGCGCCGAGGACCGGCCCAAAGAAGAAGTTCGCGCCGCCCATGCACACTGCGACGAAGCCGTCGGCCGAGAGCAGCCAGTGCGCCGAACTCGGGAACATGCCGCGCTGGTAGAACGCCTGCAGCGTGCCGGCGATGCCGGCGAAGGTGCCGGCGACGACGAAGGCGACGAGCTGCACCCGCCGGACGTCGATGCCGAGGAACGACGCCCGGCGCGGATTGTCCTTGATCGCGAGCAGCGCTCGGCCGAACGGCGACCGGCCGATGCGGTAGAGCGCCAGGCTGCAGACCAGCACCACGACCAGCACGAAGGTGTAGTAGGCCTGCTGGGAGGCGAGCAGCGGGTGGGGCATGATGCCGGTCAGCCCGTCGTCGCCGCCGGTGGCGTCGCGCCACTTCCAGAACACCGTGAACACCAGCTGGCCGAACGCGAGCGTCAGCATGATGAAGTAGGCGTGCGACAGCCGGACGCAGAAGTACCCGATCACCAGCGCCGCCGCGGCCGCGAGGACCGGCCCGGCCAGCATCGCCGGCACCATGCCGACATCGAGGTGCCTGACCAGGATGCCGGCGGTGTAGCCGCCGATCGCGAAGAACGCCGCATGGCCCATCGAGAGCATGCCGGCATATCCGACCAGCAGGTTCAGGCTCAGCGCGAACAGGGTGAAGATCAGGAAGTCGGTCATGTAGACGAGGACGACGTTGCTCCCGATGACCGGCAGCAGCGCGAGCACGACGACCGCTGCGACGACCCACGCGGTGCGTGCCATCAGCCTTCCTTCCGTCCCAGGAGGCCGTGCGGCCGTACGATCAGGACCAGCGCCATCAACCCGAACACGAACGCCATCGCGAACTGCGGGATCACCAGGATGCCGAACGACCGCACCATGCCGATCAGGATCGCCGCCAGCAGCGCCCCGGGGATGCTTGTCAGCCCGCCGACCACCACCACGACGAAGGCATCGATGACGGCGTCCAGGTCGCTGCCCAGCGCCGCGCCCGAGAGCGGCGAAGACAGGACGCCCGCGACCCCGGCCAGCCAGGCGGCCAGCGCGAAGACGCCGGTGTAGATCGCCGTCTCGTTGATGCCGAGCGAAGCGCTCATGTCGCGGTCCTGGGCGATCGCGCGCACCAGGGTGCCCCAGCGCGTGCGGAACACGGCGACCCACAGGCCGACCGCGATCGCGACGCCTCCGACGACGATCACCGCGTAGTAGCTGGGGAAGATCACGCCGAAGATCTCCACCGCCGGCGGCAAGCCGCCGGGGAACGGCACCGTCTTGCTCTCCAGGCCCCAGACGAAACGGATCACGTCCGCCACGATGAACGCCAGCGCGATCGTCGGCAGAAGCTGGATCAGGATGTCCTTGCCGTAGAGCTTGCGGAAGACCAGCACCTCGACGAGGGCGCCGAGCCCCGCGAGCACCAGTGGCGCGAGGACGAGGGTCAGCCAGAAGCTAACCCCCGTTCCCTCGAGCAGGTTGGTGCCGGCGAAGGCGAGATACGCCGCGAGCATGAAGAACGCGCCGTGCGCGATGTTCAGCACCCGGCAGACGCCGAAGATCAGCGAAAGCCCGGACGCCAGCAGGAACAGGATCGACGCGGAGACCAGCCCGCTGACGATCTGAAGCCCGATCAGCATCGGCGACTATTTCTTCGTGCGGAGCTTCTCGATCTCCTCCTTCGACGGCAGGTAGCCGTCGCCCTTGACGAGCTTCGCGTCGCGCATGCCGGCGCGCTTGTTCGTCTCGTCCCAGGTCAGGTAGCCCATCCACCAGCCGGCGGTCGACTGGTGGTCGAAGCCGCGCACGGTGATGGTGCCCAGCACCGGATGGTCGATCGACATGTCGGCGGCGGAGTCGATCATCGCCTCGCGGTCGACCTTGCCCGCCTTCTTGATCGCATTCGCGATGAAATGGACGTTGACGTAGGCGTTGAGCGATTCCTCGAACGGGCCGGCGTTCCAGCGCTTCTTGTAGGCCTCGAAGAACGCCTTGCTCGCCGGGTTGTCGATCGGCGGATAGACGTAGTCGGTGCCGGTATAGATGTTCTCCGGGATGTCGTCCTTGCTGGTCAGGCCGGCGTTGTTGGTCGCCATGCCGATCGAGGGATGCACGCCGACGCTGTTCCTGAACAGGCCGAAAGCCTTGCCCTGCTTGACGAACGCCGGCGCGCTGGCGGCGACGAGGCCGCCGAACATGATCGCGTCGGGCTTGCGGGCGAGGATTGCCGTGATGTGCGGCGTCATGTCGGTGGCGCCGAGCGGCACCCAGAACTCGCAGCCGGACATGAGCTGGGCTTCGGGCTTGCGCGCCTTCAGGTGCTCCATGAACACCTTGGTGATGTCGCGGCCGTAGGCGTAGTCGTTCCCGATCGTGCAGTAGGTCTTCGGCGGCTGCTGCGACATCAGCTCGGCCATGCCGTGGCCGAACACGCGGTCGTTGGTGATCAGCCGGAAGAAGTAGCGGTGTCCCGCCTCCTCGGTCAGGAAGCGGGAATATCCGAGCAGAGTAAAGAACGGCATCTTCAGCTCGCGCGCCAGCGCGTTCATCGCCGCCGAGGTCCCGCTACCCGTGGTGCCCATCACCGCCAGCACGTCCTGTGCGGCCAGCTCGCGGAAGACCTTGCCGGCCTCCTCGGGCTGGGACTTGTCGTCGCGCAGCACCAGCTCGATCTGGCGGCCGAGAACGCCCCCCGCCTTGTTGATCTCCTCCACCGCCAGGATGGCGCCCTGGCGCCCCGGCACGCCGCCGACCGCCAGCGCCCCGCTCATCGACGAAACGTCGCCGATCCGGATCGGCCCCTGCGCCTGGGCGCTCGACACGCCGACCAATGCGCACATCAACAGCAGCAGCAGACGCGCCATGTCAGACCTCCCCTGTGATCGACCGCGGACAGTGCATCCGCGCCGGGACTTGTTGTTTCGCTTTCCCGGTTAGCAACCGTGACTCGGTTTCGCGCGACTTGCAACCGGCGGCTGCTCGCGGTCGGCGCCCGGGTTCAGGCGCCGGAGCGGACCCTGCTCATCGCCAGCAGGGTGGCGATCAGGGCGGACGGGTCGGCGACGCCCCGGCCGGCGATGTCGTAGGCGGAGCCGTGCGCGACGGAGGAGAAGAAGACCGGCGTGCCGATCGTGAAGGCGGCGGTGCGGTCGAAGCCGGTCAGCTTGGCCGGGATGTGGCCCTGGTCGTGGATCATCACCACGAACCCGTCGTAGCCGTCCTTAAGGTACATCGTGTCGGCGCCGAACGGGCCGTCGGCGTCGATGCCGGCGGCCCGCGCCGCGGCGATCGCCGGCGCGACGATGTCGATCTCCTCGCGCCCGAACAGGCCGCCCTCGCCGGCATGCGGGTTGACGCCGGAAACGGCGAGCCGCGGCCGCGCGACGCCGAGGTTCCTGAGCGCCGCGTCGGCGGCCGTGAGCGCGCGGACCACCCGCGGCCGGTCGATCAGCTCCAGCGCGCGGCGCAAGCCGACGTGCAGGGTGACATGGACAATGCGACGCTGGTCGTTCGCGAGCATCAGGAACACGTCGTCGGCCGGCGTCCCGGTGCGCGACGCGATGAACCCGGGATAGCCGTCGAACGGGATGCCGGCGATCTCGATCGCCTTCTGGGTCTGCGGCGCGGCGACGATGGCCGCAACCTCGCCGGCCAGCGCGAGCTCGACCGCGCGGCCGGCCCAGTCGAGGATGGCGCGGCCGTTCTCCGCCCGCATGGCGGCCGGCGCGAAGCCGTCCAGCGCGAAGTCGCCAGCCTGGACCACGTCGACCATGCCGTTGGCGAAGGCCGCGTCGGCCGGCAGTGCGACGTCGCGGACGGCGACCGGCAGGCCCAGCCGCTTCGCCCACCAGCGCATCAGCGGCGCATCGGCGACCGCCAGCGGCCGGCACGCCGCGCGCACACGGGGGTCCATGACCGCCTTGAGCACGATCTCCGGCCCGATGCCGGCCGGGTCGCCGGGGGTCAGCGCGACGACGGGGCGGGTTGTCGTTTCAACGGTCGAAGTCATCGCACGGCCCCATTTCGGTGTCTTCCTCCGGCTCGACCGGAGGACCCATGCCGACACCACTTCGGCGGTGAGATGGGCTCTCCGGTCGAGCCGGAGGGCGACAAAATACCTGAATTGCCGCGCACCTAGACCGGCAGCACGATCAGCGTGTCGACGCGGTTGGAATCGCACAGCACGAGGCGTTCCCTGAACTTCGGCACGCCGTCCTCGAAAACCACCTTGTCGATGCACTTGCCGGCGCTGAAGACCGCCATGTCGCCTTCCTGCATCGTGCGCACCACGGCATAGCCCGAATGGACGGTGTATACGCCGGCCGCCTCGCCCATCACGCGGATGCCGCTGATGAGGTGGCGGTAGGTGTGCGGCTCGTAGACGTTGGCCTTGCGGTAGGCCAGCACGCGATCCTTCATCATGCCGGGGCTGGAGCAGTTCATGATGCCGACCGCGAAGCCCTTCGCGTGGCTCTCGCGCGGCATCAGCGTATAGGTGCCGTCGGCGGTAAAGAAGTCGGGCCAGGCCTCCAGCCGGTCGTCGTCGATGGCGTGCGCATAGTCGGCGATCAGGTCCTCGATCGCCCGGCGCGCTTCCTCACGGGTCATGCCGGCACCCGCCCTTCCATGCACTCGCGGTAGCCGTTCCAGAAGCCGCGGATCGAGACCTCGGTGGCGCGCGATTCCTTGCTCGGCTCCACCGTGCGGCCGCCCATCTCGAGCACCGACGACTTGTCCTTGTCGCCCTTCGTGCCGCGCTGGACCCAACCCCCGACCACCCCGTCCTCCATCGAGATCAGCCCGCCGGGGCCGATCATGTTGGACTGGCGGATGCGGATGTCGCGCTGCTCGGCCGTGTCGTCGTCGGTCCCCAGCACCCACCACAGGAGCTCGCATGCCTCCGGCCCCTTGGGCAGGCACAGACGCACCGCGATCGAGTTGGAGATCTGCTGCACCACGAAGTTCGGGAAGATGCTCTGGATCGCCAGGGTGGTGCCGCACGGGTACTCGTTCCACTTGTCGATCAGCGACGGGTCGGCCAGCGTGTATTCGTTGGACACCGCCCGCAGCTTGTCGGCGGAATACTCCGCCTCCTCCCGGTCGGTGGCGCCGATCGAGTAGCTGATGTGGTGCCAGCCGCGGTCGGACAGCTTGATGCCGCCGTCCATCGACAGCCGGTTGATGCGGAACGTCGCCTGGAACAAATGCAGCAGGCTCGCGTGGTACGAGTCTCGCACGTTCTCCATGTAGAGCTTCCAGTTGTTCGGCATGTACTGGCTGTAGGTGCCGAGCACCTTCATCCTGCGCCCGACCACGCGCTCGACGTTGGGCAGCATCTCGGGGCCGATGTAGTCGGCGAGCGGCGGCGCCGCGTCGGAGAAGGTGGCGAACACCAGTCCCGCCAGCGTCTCCACGCGCAGACGCCGCATGCCGTTCTGCGCCATCTCGAAGTCGGCCGGCATGCCGCCCTTGTTGTTGAGGCCGCGGCGGAAGGCGACGCTGGTCAGGTTGCCTTGCAGGTCGTAGGTCCAGTTGTGGTAGACGCAGGTCAGCCGGTCGGCATTGCCCGCCGTCTTGATGCACACCAGGTTGCCGCGGTGGGCGCAGCGGTTGACCAAAACGTTGATCGCGCCCGTCTCGTCGCGGATCACCGCGACCGGCGTGTCGCCGACGTAGGTGGTCTTGTAGTCGCCGGGGTTGGGAACCTCCTGCTCCAGCGCGACGAAGTTCCACGTCGGACCGCGGAACAGCTTCTGCTGCTCCTGGTCATAGACCTCCGGGTCCGTGTAGATCTGGTACGGGATGCGATTGACCCCGTCGCTCGGCCACGAAATATGCTCGTAGGCGGTCGCCATTGCTCGGCCTCGTCCTGAATGGTCGTTGGTTTTGACCATAGCATAAACGGCGGCCGGCGCAGACCGCATGCGGCCGGTCGGCGCACCCGGGAACCCGGGAAAACGGGGCCGAAAAAGTTGGCAGCCCCTTGGTCGGGTTGTAAACTCCGCGCCGCGCCGGCCGAAGGCGTCCGAACAGCGAACAAGGTGATCGATGTCCGACGATTATGAATTCCACGCCGTCCTGAAGACCTCCGACCTCGACCCGGGCGAGGCCAAGCAGGTGCTGATCGGCCGCAAGGAGATCGCGATCTACAACCTCGAGGGCAACTTCTACGCCACCGACGACATCTGCTCGCACGCCTACGCCTCGCTGGCGGACGGCTACATCGAGGGCGAGATCATCGAGTGCCCGCTGCACGGCGGCTCGTTCGAGATCAAGACCGGCAAGGCCGTGACCGCCCCGTGCACCGAGGACATCAAGACCTACCCCCTGAAGATCGAGGGCGAGCAGATCCTGGTCGGCCTGCCGCGCGGCTGACCCGGCGCACGGCGCAAGGCATGGCGTCCAACACCATCGTCGTCGTCGGCACCGGACAGGCCGGCGGCTGGACCGCGCGCACCCTGCGCGACGAAGGCTATGAAGGCCGCATCGTCGTGGTGGGCGAGGAGCCGTTCCCGCCCTACGAGCGGCCGCCGCTGTCCAAGGAGCTCCTGTTCGGCGACATGCCGGTGGAGAAGACCTACGTCTTCCCGCAGGCGATGTACGCCGACAAGAACATCGAGCTTCGGCTCGGCATCCGCGCCGTCGCGGTGGACGCCAAGGCGCACACCGTCATGCTCGCCGGCGGCGAGACCATCGCCTACGACAAGCTGATGCTGGCGACCGGCAGCCGGCCGCGGCCCCTGCCCGTCCCCGGCACCGAGCTCGCCTCCGTCTTCATGCTGCGCACCATCGCCGACACCGAGAGCATCCGCCACGCCATCCAGCCGGGCGAAAACGTCGCCGTGGTCGGCGGGGGCTGGATCGGGCTCGAGATCGCCGCCGGCGCGAAGAAGCTGGGCGCCAAGGTGACGGTGGTCGAGGCGCTGGACCGGCTGTGCGCCCGTGCGGTGACACCCGACCTCAGCGCGTTCCTCAAGGCCGCGCACGAGGCGCAGGGCGTCGACATCCGGCTCAATGCCGCCGTGACGCGCATCGAGGGCCGCGACCGCGCCGAGGCCGTGGTGCTGGCCGACGGCACGCGGGTGCCGGCCACCGTGATCGTCATCGGCATCGGTATCGTTCCGAACGTCGAGCTGGCGGCGGAGGCCGGGTTCGCGATCGACAACGGCATCGTGGTCGACGACCGCGGCCAGACCTCCGACCCCGACGTCTACGCGGCCGGCGACGTGGCGAACCAGCCCAACGGCATCCTCGGCCGCCGCATCCGGCTGGAGTCGTGGGAGAACGCGCAGAACCAGGCGATCGCCGCCGCCAAGTCGATGCTCGGCAAGGGCGCGCCATTCGCCGAGATCCCGTGGTTCTGGTCCGACCAGTTCGACCTCAACATCCAGCTCGTCGGCCTGCCG
>JBFWQM010000121.1:0-15704 GCA_050249455.1 Rhodospirillaceae bacterium
ACCGAGACGGAGTCGAGGACGCCGCCCTTGGTGGTGCCGAGGCCGACCACCTGCGCGGTCGCGGCCTGAACGGCAAGGGTCGTCGCCGCGCCGGCGACGGCAAGAAGGCCGAGTCTCATCGTATTCTCCCAGTTCGTTGTGAGCGGTCGTTCGCGCATGCGGCGGTTCACGCCATGCGCGACCTCCGGGTCTGCAGGAACTCGCCGCCGACCACCACGATGGCGAGGATCGCGCCCGCCGCCTCCAGGTAGCCGGCGCCGTCGAACGCGGTCGCCGGCACCAGGAGCGCGAGGCCGGCGACGATGAAGCCGGTCCGCGTCAGGAAGGCGAGCGGCTTCATGAAGTAGCCGAGGATGCCCGACGTCGCGATCCACACGCCGAGCACGGCGGTGATCACCGCCTGCGCGACCTCGAACACGTCGCCTTCGAGGATCAGCGACGGCGAGATGACGAACAGGAACGGCACCACCAGCGCCGCCCAGCCGAGCCGCATCGCGGTGAACCCGGTCTCGATCGCCTTCGATCCCGCGAGGCTCGCCGCCACATAGGCCGCCACCGCGACCGGCGGGGTGATCATCGAGACGATGCCGAAGTAGAAGACGAACAAGTGCGCCGCCATCGGCGAAACGCCGAGCCGGATCAGCGGCGGCGCCGCCAGGGTGGCGACCAGGATGTAGAGCGCCGTCGTCGGCATGCCCATGCCGAGCACGATGCAGACGATCGCCGTCAGCACGAGCAGGCCGTACAGGCTCTGTTCGCCGAACTGCACCAGGACGAAGGTGAGCCCGAAGCCGAGGCCGGACACCGACAGGATGCCAATCACGATGCCCGCCATCGCGCCAATGACGACGATGTCCATCGCCGTCGTGCCGGTGGCGGCAACCGCGCGCATCAGGCTGCCCAGGCTCAAGCGGCGGCCGCGGAACCCGAAGATCCAGCTCAGCGCGATCAGCGAGCCGGCTGCCCACAGCGCCGACTCCTCCGGCGTGCGGTTGAGCTCGAACAGCGCGTAGATCAGGAGCGCGAACGGCAGCACGAAGTGCCAGCCGTCGCGCAGCACGGGGAACACCCGCGGGATGCGGTCTTCCGGCACCGGCGGGATGTTCTTGCGCGCCGCCTCGAGGTCGGCCTGGATGAACACGGCGATGTAATAGAGGATCGCCGGCACCGTGGCGGCGATCACCACCTCGGTGTAGGAGACCTGCAGGAACTCGGCCATCAGGAATGCGGCGGCGCCCATGATCGGCGGCGTGATCTGCCCGCCGGTGGAGGCCACCGCCTCGAACGCGCCGGCGACCTTGGGCTCGAAGCCCGCCTCCTTCATCAGCGGGATGGTGATGACGCCGGTGGACGCGACGTTGGCCACCGCGCTGCCCGAGATCGTGCCGAAGAACGCCGAGGCGACGATGGCGATCTTTGCCGATCCGCCACGGCTGCGCCCCATCAGCGCGCAGGCGATGTCGGTGAACCATTCCGACCCGCCGGTGCGGGTCAGCAGCTGGCCCATGAACACGAACATCACCACCACGGTGGAGACGATGGTCAGCGGCGTGCCGAAGATCGCCACGTTGTCCACCGCCAGGTAGGACAGGAGGTCGTAGAGGCTCTTCGGCCGGCCCTGCAGCTTGCCCGGGATGACGTCGCCGAACAGCCCGTAGAGCAGGAACACGACGACGATGATGACCAGGCTCCAGCCGGCCGTCCGTCGCAGCGCCTCCAGGATCAGCGGCACCAGGACCAGGCCGACAACGAACGCCTCGTCCCGGCGCATGAAGAAGTTCTCGCTGATCGTCGCCAGCCGGTAGGCGAGATAGAGGCCGACCAGCAGGCCGGCCGCCGCCAGCGCGTAGTCGTACCAGGGGATCGGCGCTTCCTTGTCGCGCGCGCCGGCGCGCACGGTCAGGAAGATCAGCGACAGCGCGAGCCCCAGGATCGCTGCCAGCCCCTGCTCGGTATAGATCAGGAAGCCCAGCTTGATCGGCACCTCGGCGGCGAAGAGCAGCGCCACGACCGTCAGCAGGAACCCCATCGGCGGAACGACGAAGCGCCTGATGCCGCTTTCCAGGCGGGACCGGTCTGCCAGGCTGTCCACGGGTCGTTCTCCTGTCGTGCTGCGTGCCTGCGCCCCGGTACGCGCCTGGGTACAGGATCCTCGGGCCGCCTGATTGAAGATAGAAGCCGAATAGCAGGAACAACTGATCGTAAAAATACGTAATATGGTCGAATACGTATGGACAATTACGTTCGTACACGAAGAAAACGGAATAATTTAATTATGATCAACTTGAGGCGATTTTCAATTCCACTATCTTTCATGAAGGCACACGCGAAAACAGGAGGCGCGGTCGATGGCTTTCAGATATTGCGCTGTCGGTTTGATTGCGGCGGCGCTCGCCGCCGGTCCGGCTTCAGCCCAGGTCGTCGGGCTCGGCACCACCAAAGGCGGCGCCACCGACCAGATCTCGGCCGCGGTTTCGAAGGTCGTTTCCGCGCATTCGGAGGTGCAGATGCGGCCCGAGCCGATGGGCGGGACGCAGCAATACATCCCGGTGGTCAACGCCGGCGAGCTGGCGTTCGGGCTGGCCAACATGATGCAGACCTGGATGGCCTATACCGGGACCGGGCTGTCGGAAGGCAACAAGTACGACAACCTCCGCATCGCCGCGACGATGATGCGGTTCCAGACCGGGCCGCTGGTCGCCAACCGGTCCGACATCAAGAAGACGTCTGACCTCAAGGGCAAGCGGATGCCTTATGGCTTCCGCCAGGCGCCGCTGTTCCAGTTCGTCTCCGAAGGCGTTCTCGCCAATGGCGGGCTCGGCTGGGACGACGTGACCAAGGTGCCGCAAGTCGCGCTGCGCCAGCACTGGGACGCCATCAAGCAGGGCAAGATCGACATGGTGATCGGCGCCGCCGGCACCGCGGCGATCCAGGAGATGGACAGCGTCATCGACGGCGGCATCCGCTACCTGTCGCTCGACGACTCGCCCGAGGCGTGGAAGCGGACGCAAAAAATCCTGCCGCGCACCTACCTGACCACGCTGAAGCCGGAAGGGAAGCTGGTCGGGGTCCACGGCAACGTGAACATCATCACCTACGACTACGAGCTCGTGGTCCACAAAGGGGTGCCGGACGACACGGTCTACAAGGTCGTGAAGGCGCTCCACGCCAACGAGAAGGAGCTCAAGGAATCGAGCCCGCTGTGGCGCAGCCACAGCTCGGCTGGCATGGCCAAGGACCAGGGCATGCCGTACCACCCCGGCGCCGAGAAGTTCTACAAGGAAGCCGGCATCTGGAAGCGCTGACGCCCCGTCCCCGCGACGCGCGAAGCCCGCCGCCTGCCGGCGGGCTTCGTCGTTTCGGGATGTCGCCGCGACGCCGGATGCATTGACGGCGGCGGGCGCGCAACCGAGACTGCGGCGGGCTTCATGAACCGGAGATGCCAGCCGTGACGTTCTCGTTCGGCGTGTTCGACCACCTCGACCGGCGCGACGCGCCGATCGGCGAGATCTACGAGAGCCGGCTGAAGCTCATCGAGCGCTACGACTCGGCGGGCTTCCACGCCTTCCACCTGGCGGAGCACCACGGCACGCCGCTGGGCCTCGCGCCGTCGCCGTCGGTGTTCCTGGCCGCCATCGCCCAGCGCACGAAGCGGCTGCGCTTCGGGCCGCTGGTCTACACCCTGCCGCAATACGACCCGCTGCGCCTGATCGAGGAGATCTGCATGCTCGACCACATGTCGGGCGGCCGGCTGGAGCTTGGGGTCGGGCGCGGCATCTCGCCGTTCGAGCTCGCCTATTTCAACGTCCCGCACCTCGAATCGCCGGCGATCTACCAGGACGCGCTGGAAGTGCTGATGAAGGGCCTGACCGGCGACCGGCTGACCCACCGCGGCCCCTATTTCCAGTACCACAACGTGCCGATGGAGCTGCGCCCGCTGCAGCAGCCGCACCCGCCGCTGTGGTACGGCATCGGCACCGGCGGCAGCATCGAATGGCAGGTGCAGAATTCGGTCAACGCAGTGTCGAACGCGCCGTGCGCCGCCATCGCGCCGGTGCTGCGCCGCTACCGCGAGCGCTGGCAGGCCGTGCGCCCGGCCGACCCGCTGCCGAAGCTCGGCATCGCCCGCCACCTCCTGGTCGCCGAGACCGATGCGGAGGCCGACCGCATCGCCGCCCCCGCCTACGCCGCGTGGTTCAACAGCTTCGCCAAGGCGTGGCGCGAGTTCGGCGCCAACCCGGTGCGCTATCCGCCGGAGTTCGAGGCGGCGCGCAGGACCGACATCATCATCACCGGCTCGCCCGCCACGGTGCGCGCCGAGATGGAGCGCCAGATCGCCGCCGCCGGGGTGAACTACTTCGTCTGCCGCTTCTCCTACGGCAACCTGACCCACGCGCAGGCCGCGGCGTCGCTGGAGCTGTTCGTGAACGAGGTGATGGGCAAGGTCAGCCCGCCGGCCGCGGCGGCGGTGGCGTAGGGACGCTTCGCTGAGACGGTCGGTAGGAGCGGACCTCAGGTCCGCCCGCGGCGTATCAGCCAGGCGATGTCCGAGGTGAAAAAGAAAGGGCGGACCTGAGGTCCGCCCCTACCGGCATTTATCTCTCGTCGGCTACTTCGGCAGCTTGCCGACCACGCCTTCCACGTACCAGTCGAACGCGAGCTGGTCCTTGTCGGACATCGTCTGGCCTTCGGGAATGCGGACCTTGCCGTCCTGGTCCTTGATCGGGCCGGCGAAGATGTTGAACGTGCCGTCCTTGATCTCGGCCTTGCGGGCGTTGACGATCTCGCGCACCGCCGACGTCACCGCCGGCCCGTACGGCGCGATGTCGACCATGCCGTCCTTGATTCCGCCCCATACCTGGTCGGACGTCCACTTGCCGGCCAGCACCTGGTTGACGACCTTGGTGTAGTAGTCGCCCCAGTGGTGGGTGGCGGCGGTCAGGTGGGCGTGCGGGCCGTACTTCGACATGTCGGAGTGGTAGCCGATCGCCATCTTCTTCTTCTCTTCGGCGGCCTGCACCACGGCGGTGGAATCGGTGTGGTGGGTCAGCACGTCGGCGCCCTGGGCGATCAGCGCCTCGGCCGCCTCGCGCTCCTTGCCGGGATCGTACCACGAGCTGGTCCAGATCACCCGCACCTCGGCCTTCGGGTTGACGCTGCGCAGGCCGAGGGTGAAGCCGTTGATGCCGCGCACCACCTCCGGGATCGGGAAGGCGGCGACGTAGCCGACGACGTTGGAGTTGGTCATCTTGCCGGCGACCATGCCGGTGAGGTAGCGCGCCTCCTCGAAACGGGCGAGGTAGGTGCCGACGTTCTTGGCCGTCTTGTAGCCGGTCGCGTGCATGAACACGACGTCCGGGAACTGCGCCGCCACCTTGATCGTCGGGTTCATGTAGCCGAACGAGGTGGTGAAGATCAGCTTGTGGCCCGACGAGGCGAACTGCCGGATCACCCGCTCGGCGTCGGCGCCTTCCGGCACGTTCTCCACGTAGCTGGTGCGGATCTTGTCGCCCAGGTTCTTTTGCAGCTCCTGCCGCGCGATCTCGTGCTGGTAGGTCCAGCCGGCGTCGGACACCGGGCTGACATAGACGAATCCAACCTTCAGCGGCTCGTCGGCAGCCCGCGCGGACGGGGCGGCCATGACCGACAGCACGGCCAGGGCGGCCGAGAGCAGTCCTGCAAAGCGCATCGTCGTCTCTCCGTTTCGTGGGGAACCGGCGGGCGCCCCTCACCGCTCGACCGGCGGCACACCTTAGCGCCTCCGGCCGGCGGGGGCGAGTGGGCACGTCAGGCCGGCGGGTCGAACGTCCGTCCCAGCGCCGCCGGGGCGTCCAGCCGTGCCCGCAACGCATTGCGCGACAGCAGGACCAGCACCGCCACGGTCGCCAGGTAGGGCAGGGTCGCCAGCAATTGCGGCGAAACCGTGAGCCCGCTCGCCTGCGCATGCAGCCCGGCCACCGTCACGCCGCCGAACAGCCAGGCCCCGACCAGCACCCGCCCCGGCCGCCAGGTCGCGAACACCACCAGCGCCAGCGCAATCCAGCCGCGCCCGGCGGTCAGGTTCTCCACCCAGGTCGGCGTGTAGACCAGGGACAGGTAGGCGCCGGCCAGCCCGCCCATGGCGCCGCCGAACAGCACCGCCGCATAGCGGATGGCGACCACCGGATAGCCCATCGCATGCGCCACGTCGTGCGATTCGCCGACCGCGCGCAGCACCAGCCCGGCCCGCGTCCGCCCCAGGAACCAGGCGACGGCGGCCGCCAGCACGACCGACAGGTAGACCAGCGCATCGTGCGCGAACAGGAGCTTGCCGAGCACCGGCAGGTCGGACAGCTCGGGGATCGCCAGCGGCGCGATGCCCTTGATCGGGGTGCCGATATAGGCGAGCCCGGCGAACGCGCTGAGCCCGACGCCGAAGATGGTGAGGGCGAGGCCGCTGGCCACCTGGTTGGCGCGCAAGGTCAGCGTGACGACGCCGAACAGCGCCGCCATCGCCGCCCCGGCGACGACCGCGGCGACGACGCCGAGCGCCGGGTCGCCCGCCGCCACCGCGACGGAGAAGCCGGCGACCGCCCCGACCAGCATCATCCCCTCGACGCCGAGGTTGAGGACGCCGGCGCGCTCCGCCACCAGCTCGCCGATCGCCGCGAACACCAGCGGCGTCCCCGCGCGCAGCGTGGCGGCCAGGATGGCGGCGAGGGCTTCGAGCTCGCTCATGCCGGCGCCCGCGACGGGCGGTCGAGGCGGATGCGGTAGCGCGCCAGCGCATCCGCCGCCAGCAGCAGGAACAGCAGCAGCCCCTGGAACACGCCCGACACCGCCGGCGGCACGCCCATGTCCATCTGCGCCGTCTCCGCCCCGATGTAGAGGAGCGCCATCAGGATGCTGGCCGCCAGCACGCCGAGCGGGTTGAGCCGGCCCAGGAAGGCGACGATGATCGCCGCGAAGCCGTAGCCGGGCGAGATGGTGGGCAGGAGCTGGCCGATCGGCCCCGCGACCTCGCCGAGCCCGGCGAGCCCCGCCGCGCCGCCGGCGAGCAGGAAAGACACCCACACCACGCGGTTGCGGCTGAAACCGGCATAGCGCGCCGCCGCCTCGGCACTGCCGACGACGCGGACCTGGAAGCCGAGCAGGCTGTGGCGCATCACCACCCAGGCCGCCGCGACCGCAAGCGGGGCCAGCAGCACGCCGAGATGCAGCCGGGTGCCGGCGACCAGCAGCGGCAGGGTCGCTTCGGGGTCGAACTGGCGCGATTCGGGAAACCGGAAGCCGGCCGGGTCGCGCCACGGCCCGTGCACCAGCCAGCCGAGCAGCAGCACGGCGACGTAGGACAGCATCAGGCTGGTCAGGATCTCGTTGGCCTCGAACCTGGTCTTGAGGAACGCGGGGATCGCGCCCCACGCCATGCCGCCCGCGGCGCCGGCCAGCACCATCGCGGGCAGGAGCCACGGCCCGCCTTCGCCGTGGAAGGCGAGCGCGAGCCCGCCGCCGCACACCGCGCCGGCCGTGAGCTGCCCCTCGGCGCCGATGTTCCAGACGTTGCCGCGGAAGCCGATGGCGAGCCCGACCGCGCACAGGCACAAGGGCGTCGCCTTCACCGCGAGCTCCGCCAGGCCGTAGGCGGTGAGGAACGGCTTTACGAAGTAGCTGTGGAACGCGGCCGCCGGGTCGTGGCCGATCAGCGCGAACAGCACGATGCCGAACAGCGCGGTCAGCGCCGCCGCGGCGACCGGCGCCAGCACCAGGAGCGCGCGCGACGGCGCCGGCCGCGGCTCGAGCCTAAGCCGCATCGGCGTCCGCCGCATCGTCGTGGCCGCCCATCAACAGGCCGATCTCCGCGATGGTCGCGGTCGCGGTGGACAGCGGCGGCGACAGCCGGCCGCGATGCAGCACGGCGATGCGGCCGGCGATCTCGAACAACTCGTCGAGATCCTCCGACACCACGACCACGGCCGCGCCGCCGGCGGCGAGGTCGAGGATCGCCTGGCGGATCGCGGCGCTGGCCGCGACGTCGACGCCCCAGGTCGGATGGGCGGCGATCAGCACGCGCGGCGACGGCGCTACCTCGCGCCCGACGATGAACTTCTGCAGGTTGCCGCCAGACAGGGTGCGTGCCGCCGCGTCCGGGCCGCGGCAGACCACGCCGAAGCGGTCGATCACCGCGGCGGCCGCGCGGCGGACCGCGGCGTGGCGCACGATGCCCCAGCGCACGAGGCCGCCGCCGGCAGCGGTCAGCAGCATGTTGTCGGCCAGCGCCATCTCCGCCACCGCGCCGCGGTCGATCCGCTCCTCCGGCACGAAGGCGAGGCCGAGGCGGCGGCGCGCCGCCGCGCCCAGCCGGCCGGCCGGCGTGCCGGCGATGACGACGGCGTCCGCACCGGCCGCCGTGCGCTCGCCCGACAGGGCCGACAGCAGCTCGGTCTGGCCGTTGCCGGCGACGCCGGCGATGCCGAGGATCTCGCCGCCCTTCAGCGCGAAGCCAATGGCGTCGAGCGCGACGCCGAACGGGGCGTCGGGCGGCAGCGACAGGCCGCGCACGACGAACAGCGGCTCCGGGGTCGTCGCGTGCGCCCGCGCGGTCGGCGCCGCGACGTTGCGCCCGACCATCATCTCGGCGAGCCGCGCCGGCGTCTCCTCGCGCGGGCGGCAGGCGGCGACGACCCGGCCGCCGCGCAGCACGGTGGCGACGTCGCAATGGGTCCTGATCTCCGCCAGCTTGTGGCTGATGAACAGCACGCTGCGGCCCTCGGCGGCGAAGCGCGCCACGGTGTCGAACAGCCGGTCCGATTCCTGCGGCGTCAGCACCGAGGTCGGCTCGTCGAGGATCAGCAGCTCGGCATCCTGCAGCAGGCAGCGCACGATCTCCACCCGCTGGCGTTCGCCGACCGACAGCGCATGGACGTGGCGCTGCGGATGGACGGCGAGGCCGTAGCGGTCGGCCGTCGCGGCGATGCGCGCGGCGAGCGCGCGGCCGCCGGCGACGCCGAGGCCGAGCGCCACGTTCTCCGTCACCGTCAGCGAGTCGAACAGGTTGAAGTGCTGGAACACCATGCCGATGCCGAGCGCGCGCGCCGCCGCCGGGGAGGCGACCGCGACCGGCCGGCCGTGCCACAGGATGTCGCCGGCATCGGGGCGCGCCAGACCGTAGACCACCTTCATCAGGGTGGACTTGCCCGCCCCGTTCTCGCCCAGCAGCGCGTGGACCTCGCCCGGCATGACGGCCAGCGACACGTCGTCGTTGGCCACCACGCCCGGGTAGCGCTTGGTGATGCCCCGGAGCGCGAGCCGGGGCGGCGGGGACGGCGTCATCGCGTTGTGGTAGGCGATTTCGCCCCGCTTGACCAGCCGCCGGCCGGGCGGTCTTTATTCCGCGACCGTCGATTGTCCCGGAGCCCGCGCATGACCGAAGCCGCCACCCCCTACCAGAAGGGCTTCCCGGTGTCGTGGGACCAGCTGCACCGCGACGCCCGCGCGCTGGCCTGGCGGCTGGCCGACAAGGGGCCGTGGAGCGGCATCGTGGCGGTGACGCGCGGCGGGCTGGTGCCGGCGGCCATCGTGGCGCGCGAGCTGGAGGTGCGCCTGATCGACACCATCTGCATCTCGAGCTACGACCACCAGAGCCAGGGCGGGCTTGCACTCCTGAAGCCGCCGGCGCTGGCCGGCGACGGCATCCTGATCATCGACGACCTGGTCGATACCGGAAAGACGGCGCGCCTGGTGCGCGAGAAGCTGCCGGCGGCGCACTTCGCCACCGTCTACGCCAAGCCGGCCGGCCGGCCGGTGGTGGACACCTACATCACCGAGGTGAGCCAGGACACCTGGATCTTCTTCCCGTGGGACACCGAGCTGCAGTTCGTGCAGCCGATCGCTAAGGCAGGATCGGGGAAGTAAGACGCGGGTTAGATCGCGAGGCGGAGAGGCCCCCTCCCCCACCCCCCTCTCCTCGTGGGAGGGGGGTGGGGGAGGGGGCGCCTCCGGGTCCGGTGAGCAGACCTACGCCGCCCGCACCTTCTGCAGGAAGTTCTCCACCTCGCGGCGGAGGTCCTTGGACTGGTCGGTCAGGGTGCCGGCGGCGGTCAGCACCTGGTTGGCCGCCGCGCCGGTGTCGGAGGCGGCCTGGCTGACGCCGTCAATGTTCGACGAGACCTGCTGGGTGCCGCTGGCGGCCTGCTGCACGTTCTCGGCGATCTCGCGGGTGGCCGAGCCCTGCTGCTCCACCGCACTGGCGATCGCGGTCGCGATGGCGTTGATCTGGGCGATCGTCTCGCCGATCGACTTGATCGCGCCGACCGCCTCACCGGTCGCGCCCTGGATCGCCGAGATCTGGCCCGAGATCTCCTCGGTCGCCTTCGCGGTCTGGTTGGCCAGCGTCTTGACCTCGCTGGCGACCACCGCGAAGCCCTTGCCGGCCTCGCCGGCGCGCGCCGCCTCGATCGTGGCGTTGAGCGCCAGCAGGTTGGTCTGGCTCGCGATGTCGTTGATCAGGCTGACCACAGCGCCGATCCGGTTGGCGGCCTCCGCCAGGCCCTGCACCTTGTCGTTGGTGCGCGCCGCCTCGCTGACCGCGCCCTGGGCGATCTGGGAGGACTGGGCGACCTGCCGCGTGATCTCCTGCACCGAGGCGGCGAGCTGCTCCGATGCCGACGCCACCGTCTGCACGTTGGCGGACGCCTCCTCCGACGCGGCGGCGACGGCGGTGGACTGCTGGCGGGTCTGCTCCGCGGCCGCCATCATCGCCTGGGCGATCGATTCCATCCGCTCGGCGGATTCGCCGAGCTGGCCGATGACGCCGCCGACGCTGGCCTCGAAATCGGTCGCCAGCGCCTGCAGCTCGGCCTTGCGCTGGGCCTGCGCCTGCTGCTCGGCCTCCGCCTTTTCGTTGGTGCGCCGGGATTCCTCCTCCGCGGCGCGCGCGGCGGCGGCCTGCTGCTCGGCCTGCAGGCGCTCGGCCTGGATCATGCTGGTCTTGAACACCTCGACCGTCTTCGCCATCGCGCCCACCTCGTCGCGCCGCCACGTGTCGGGCACGGCGACGGTCTTGTCGCCGCCAGCCAGCGCGCGCATCACCGCGGTCATGCGGGCGATCGGGCGGGCGATACCGCGACCGATGAAGAAGGCGAGCAATGCGCCGATCACGATCGCCGCCACGGCGGTGGCGATGAACACGTCCGTGGACTCGTCGAGCGAACGGTCGACCTGGGCGTAGACGGCAGCCTGGTTGGCGCGCGCGCCGTCGACCACTTCCTGCAAGTTCCGGCGGCCGACCGCCGCGGTCTTCAGGATCTTCGGGCTGATGACGGTGTTGATCTCGCGGTCGTGCGCCTGGACCTGCTTGACGATCCCGAAATAGGTCTGCAGGTCGGTGCGCAGGGTCTTCACCGCGGCCTGCGCCGGCTGGCCGTCCAGCGAGTTCTCGAGGAGCTGCAGCGAGCGGTCGGCCATGGTGCCGGACGTCTCGGCCTGCTTCGCACGCTCGGCGTCGTTGCGCGCCAGCGCGATGTTGACGTCGAGCTGGTACTTGTTGACCCGCGCCAGCGTCGCCTGGGCCATCGTCGCCTGGTCGGAATCGACGATGCGGCCGATCACGTCCTCCAGCCCCTTCTGCAGCTTGACGCCGAGCGGGTCGAGCTGCTCGCGGATCAGCTTGTCCATCTCCATGCGCCGCTGCTTGGAGACGGCGAAGCCGGAGACGTAGTCATCGACCGTGCCGACGGCCTCGGCGAGCTTCTGCGCGCGTTCCGGGTTGCGCACGTTGGCCTGGGCCGCGACCAGCTTGTCCTTGAGGTCCTGGGCGGTCTTGTCGAATTCGGCGGCACTCTCGGCATTGGGCGCGCTGTTGAAGCGCACCGCCACGCGCCGCAGGTCGTTGTAGCTACGGTCGGCGTCCAGCGCCTCGATCGCCGCGGTCGCGCCGTCCTGTATGCCGTCCACCTCGACGTCCAGGCGCGCGAAATTGTTCACCGCGAAGCCGCCCAGCGCCGCGACGAACGCGAGGACGAGGCCGAAGCCGATGCCGGTCTTGACGATGACGCCGAGGTTGGCGAAGGCGGCGACGGGGCCGCGGCGGGCGGGAGCGGGACTATCCATGGCAGCGTAATCCGGCGTTATGAATCGGGAGGGGCTCAATCGGGCCGGCGCGCGGCGCATGCCCATAGGCAAGATATCTAAGGCTTCCGCGTGAATGAGCGGTTAAGCCGCCCGATCCGCGTGATTGCGTAGCCCGGTCCCCGCGGCGCCGGCGGGCGGCGCCATTGAACCGTGTCGTTTTGGTGTCTATGATCGCGCGGCCCGGTGTCAGCGTAAGAATTGACCCGCCGCTGGGTCCGTCGGACCCAGGAGAAGCGTCAATCGAAGGGAGACTCCCCCCATGAAGCGAAGCGTCGTCGCGGTGCTTGCCGCCGCCGGAATCCTCGGTTCAGCACAGACCGTCTCCGCCCAGCGGAGCGACCCGTGCGCCGGCCCGATCGTGCTCGGCACGACGATCTCGGCCACCGGCACCAACTCGACGCTGTCCGACAAGTGGATGAAGCTGACCGAGACGTTCCAGGAAGAGTTCAACAAGCAGGCCGGCGGCGTGAAGCTCTCCGCCTGCGGCGACAAGAAGGTGCCGCTGAAGTTCGTCATGTACGACGACCAGAGCGTGCCGGCGACCGCGGTCAGCCTGTTCGAGAAGATGGCGACCGTGGACAAGGTGGACCTGTTCGTCGGACCCGACTGGTCGACCCACGGCTTCCCGGTTTCGCAGATCTTCGAGAAGTACAAGATCCCCAGCGTGATGTCGAATGTCGCCACGCCGAAGGTCTACGAGCAAGGCTTCAAGTACATCGCCGGTATCGCGCTCGACGCCGCGACGTGGTCGCAGGCCTATTTCAACATGCTCGACACCGTGAACCCGAAGCCCAAGACGATCTTCTTCGTGGTCCACGACAACCTGATCGCCAAGACGGTCTTCGACATCCACAAGAAGGTGGCCCAGCAGAAGGGCATGAAGGTCGTGGGCGAGGAGACTTTCGCGCCGACCACCAAGGACTTCACCGGCGTCATCCTGAAGATGAAGGCGGCGAAGCCCGACGTGATCTACATCTCCTCGTTCGACGCGGTGTCGGTGCCGCTGATGCAGCAGATGCGCCAGCTCAAGGTCACCGCGATGGACGTCCACCACATCATGGCGACCGGCGCGATGGCCAAGCAGGTCAACCTGGAAGGGGTGACCGGCGAGGTCTACTGGCACGAAGGCATCAAGGGCCCGTATAGCGAGATCGCGGTCGCGGCGCTGCACAAGGCCGACGTGAACCTGTTCGACTACCTGTGGACCGGCGCGCGGCTGGACGCCTACTTCACGATGATCCAGGCGATCGAGCGGGCCGGCAAGGTCGACCGCGAGATGATCGCGGCCGAGCTGCGCAAGCCGGGCGCGGTGTGGCAGCGCCCGGGCGGCCCGTTCAAGCTGGGCCCCGGCGGCCTGTCCGAGATCGTCTCGTTCACCCACCAGATCCAGAAGGGCGTCCCCGTCATCGTGTGGCCGAAGGAGCAGGCGACCGGCCAGCTCACCTGGCCGTCGCCGACCTGGCAGTGACCGGCCTTCGGGCGGGCCGAGCGGCCCGCCCGATCCCTTTCTACCCTCCCGCGTCGTCCTTCCTCACCGAGGTCACCCGATGACCGCGATCATCGTCCAATTGATTATCGGCGGCGTGCTGCTGGGCGGCCTCTACACCCTGGTGGCGTTCGGGCTGTCGCTGATCTACGGCGTCGTGCGCATCCTCAACTTCGCGCACGGCACCTTGCTCGCCATCAGCGGCATCGCCGCCAGCGTGCTGTTCGCCGCCTACGGCATCAATCCGGGGCTGATCGCGATCCTGCTGGTGCCGGCGTTCCTGGTGTTCGGCTATTTCCTCTACACGCTGCTGCTGGAGCCGCTGAAGAAGCGCAACCCGATGGAGGCGACCGTCGGCACAGTGCTGGTGACGGTGGGCGTGCTGCTGATCATCTCGGACGTGGCGGCGCTGATCGCCGGCCCGACCACCAAGAACATCCCGCTGGAGGTCGCGATCTACGAGGTCGGCGGCGTCATCATCCAGCGGTCCGAGCTGTTCGTCCTGGGCGGCATCGCAGCGTTCACCGTCGCGCTGCATTTCTTCCTCAAGCACACCTGGTTCGGCCGCGCCATCCGCGCCGTGACGCAGGATCCCCTGGGCGCCAGCATCTGCGGCATCCGCTCGCGTTCGATCCACGCCTACACGGTGGCGTTCGGCTGCGGCATCGTGGCGGTCGCGGGCGTCCTCTACACGCTCAAGTTCCCGGTCGACCCCTATGGCGGCTTCGACCTGACGGTGAAGGCGTTCACCATCATCATCCTTGGCGGCATCGGCAACCTGGTCGGCGCGCTGTTCGCCGGCATCTTCCTCGGGCTCGCCGAGACCCTGGCCGGCTTCTACTGGGCCTCCGAATGGGCGCCGGGCGTCAGCATCATGCTGCTGCTGGCGATCCTGATCCTGTTCCCGCGCGGCCTTGCCTCGGTGAGGAAGTGATGGGCGGCCACGCGACCGAACGGCTGATCATCGCCGTCATCCTGCTGGCGGCGATCGCGGCGCCGATCGCCGGGCCGTACTACCTGACGTTCTCGTTCACGATGCTGCTGGCCTATATCGTGGCGCAGAGCTGGGACTGGCTGCACGGCGAGACCGGCTACGTCAACCTGGGCCACTACATCTTCTTCGGACTCGGCGCCTACGCCTTCAGCCTGGGCTACATCAACGGCCTGCCGGTCGTGCTGTGCTTCGTGGCAGCGGCCGCGTTCACCGCCGCCGTCGGCGCGCTCCTCAGCTTCCCGCTGTTCCGGCTGCGCGGCGACTACTTCGCGTTCGCCACCCTGGCGCTCCTGCCGCTGTTCGACCTGATGGCGGCCAACCTGGTGTCGATCACCAAGGGCACCGACGGCATCCCGCTGCCGCCGTCGGGCGCGGTCGTGATGGGCTTCGACGTCAAGGTGTTCTCCTACTACGTGGCGCTGATCGTGTGCGTCGCCTGCTTCGTCGGCACGATCTGGCTGACGCGCTCGAAGTTCGGCTTCGCGCTGAAGGCGATCCGCAACGACGAGCAGGCGGCCGAGACCTGCGGCGTGCGCATCTTCCCGGCCAAGTTGAAGGTGATGGCGCTGGGCGCGATGGCGGCGGCGCTGGCCGGCGCGTGCTACCCATGGGCCTACCGCTACATCGACCCGGTCACGGTGTTCGGCCTCAACGTCGCGCTGATCCCGATCGCGATGGCGCTGCTGGGCGGCACCGGCCTCCTGCTCGGCGCGCTGATCGGCACCCTGCTGCTGGGCACCGCGCAGCAGCTCCTGCTGGTGCAGATGAGCATGCTGCAGACCACGATGGTCGGCCTGCTGATCCTCGTGATCGGCCGCTACATGCCCGGCGGGCTGCTGCGCGCCAGGGTCGTGCGGGCCCTGCCCGGCATCGGCTCGCTCGGCCGCGAGCACCACGAGCGCATCGGCGTGCGCGCGCCCGAGCGCAAGGGCGGCATCGAGGCATTGCCGCTGGCGCCCTACGCGCTGGACCGCAACGCGCCGCTGCTTGTGTGCGACGGCGTGACGATGGCGTTCGGCGGCAACGTCGCGGTCAACAACGTGTCGCTGGAGATCAAGCAGGGCGAGATCGTCGGGCTGATCGGCCCCAACGGGTCGGGCAAGACCACCCTGTTCA
>JBFWQM010000122.1:0-15701 GCA_050249455.1 Rhodospirillaceae bacterium
GTAGTTGATCGTGTGCGTGGCCCCGAGCGCCTTCGCCTGCGCCAGCTTGTCGTCGCTGGAGGAGGTGGCGATCACCACGGCGCCCGCCAGCCGGGCCAGCTGCAGCGCGAAGATCGAGACGCCGCCGGTGCCCTGGACCAGCACCGTCTGGCCGGCGGTCAGCCGTCCGTGCTCGATCAGCGCGTGCCACGCGGTCAGCGCCGCGCACGGCAAGGTCGCCGCCTCTTCGTCCGACAGGTGCGCCGGCACGGCGACCGCGCCGTCCTCCTCCAGGACGACGTATTCGGCCAGCATTCCGTCGATCGCGCCGCCCAGCGCGCTCGCCTGGGCGTTCGCCGGGGCGTCGCCGCCGACCCAGCGCTGAAAGAAGCTTCCAGCGACTCGGTCGCCGACCTTGAACCGCGTCACGCCGCGGCCGGTCGCGGCCACCGTGCCGGCGCCGTCGGACAACGGGATCACGTTGGGCCTGGGCGGCATGCGGTAGGCGCCGGCGGCGATCGACAGGTCGCGGTGGTTCAGCGAGCAGGCGGCGACCTGGACCAGGATCTGGCGGTCGCCCGGCTCCGGCACCGGCAGGTCGGCGACGGCCAGGGCGTCGATGCCGGACGGCTGCGGCAGGCGATAGGCGCGCATGTGAGGTCTCCCCGACGTTTTCACCAGCCTATCACCGCAGCGCGGTCCTGAGGCGCGACAGCAGGAACAGCTGCCACGCGCACAGCCCGGCCAGCGCATAGAGCCCGGCGGCGAACCCGCCGGTGACGTCGTAGAGCGTGCCCAGGGTCAGCGGCCCCAGCACGCCGCCGATCTCGCCCGCGGTGAAGTACATGCCGCCGGCCGCGCCCATGCGGCGGGTATCGACCGCGCGCAGCTCCATCAGCACCAGGACCACGATGGTGGAGAGCGAGCCGCGGGCGAGGCCCTGCAGCGCGAGCCCGGCGGCGAGCGCGCCGTCGTTCCCCCACAGGATCAGAAGCGGCGCCATCATCTGGCCGAGGAAGAGTCCGGCCAGGATCGCCATCCGGCGCGACGGGATGGCAAGCCGCGGGAACAGCAGCGATCCGGCGATGCCGACGGCCACCGGCACGCTGGCCCAGATGCCGGCCGCCACCGGGTCCATGCCGCCGAAGCGAAGGATCTCGGGCAGCCAGTTCGCCAAGGCGTGGCCGAAGAAGAAGGTGCCGGTCGCGAGGTAGAGCACCGTGCGCACCGCGCGCTCGCCCAGGAGCTCGCGCATCACGCCGGCATGCGACGGCCCGCCCGGCGCGGCGCGGTGCGCAGCCTCGACCTCGCGGCTGGCGCGCCGGCTGCTGATCGCCGTCCAGGCGCCGGCGGCGGCGAGCGCGAGCAGGCCGTAGCCGATCAGCACCGCCCGCCAGTCGCCGCCGGCCAGCGCCATGCCGATGCTGGAGGTGAGCGACAGCGCGCCGATGGTGCCCAACGCCTGGCCGACGTGGTAGAGGCCCATCGCGAGCCCGCGCTCGCGCCCGACGAACCACTGGCCGACCACCTTCGGCGCGCCGACCGACACCAGCGGCCCGCCGATGCCGAACAGCCCGACGGCGACCAGCATGGTGACGTAGTCGTCGGCGATGCCGCGCATGGCGCCGGACGCCGCGATCACCAGCGCGCCGAGCGCGATGCCGCGCCGCGGCCCGATGCGGTCGAGAAGCGCGCCGCACGGGATCGCCGCGCCGATGTAGACGAGCTGCCAGGCACCCAGGATGCTTCCCATCTGGGTGTAGCTGAGGCCGAGCTCCGCGGTGATGCGCGAGACCAGCGGCGCGATCGCGGCCGAGGTGGCGCCGAAGCAGAAATAAACCATCCACACGCCGGCGAGCATCGCCCAGCGGTGCGGATGCGGGTCGGCGACGGGCGGCGTTGTCATGGCGGCGGAAGCGGCGGGGCGGTGATCAGTCGTCGGCGCGGAGCTGCCGGGCGCGCTGGGCGATCAGCTGCGCCACGTCCGCCGAGGCCTCGTCCGGCTTGAGCATCTCCGTCATCCACTCCGCGCGCAGCGCCATCGACAGCACCATGTTGACCAGCGTGCCGCGCCGGTGCAGCGCCGCCGGCACGAAGCTGTTGAACACCGGGGCGTGGTTGGGCCCGAAGGCGCGCACGCCCCAGCTGCCGAACAGATAGCCCGCGATCCGCATGGTGGTCTCGGCGCGGTTGATCGTGGCGGCGAGCTGGGCGGTATCGCCTTCGCTGCCCCACGCCGGCACGACCAGACTCAGCTCCAGTCCGTTGCCCAGCCGGGGGTGCCGGCCGTCCAGCGCGAGAGTCATCAGGCTGGTGTCCTGGCCGAACGGCAACTCCGCGGTCATGCCGGTGTCGTCGATGCTGGCGAACGCGTTGGCCTGGTGGAGCAGGTCCTGGGCCAGCTCGATTTCGCCGCCGCCGAGCCACGGCGACCGCTGCACGCCGGCGCGCAGGCAGTGCGCCTCGACGTCCTGGACGCCTGCACTGGTCGCGGCGCGGGCGCCGGACCTGGGGTGCGCCGACGTGTCGGGCATGGCGCGGAGCTGCGCCGCGAGGCGTCCCGCGCCGGCCGCCGCCTCGGCCGCCTGCAGCGCGGCGAACGCGCCGAGCAGGCGCGTCATCTCGCCGGCGATCTCGGCGTGCGCGGTCGCGGCTGTCCACAGCCGGAGGGTCCGTTCCTGCGGGTCGAACACCGTGGCGGCGGCGGTCGCCACGCCGGCCAGCGGCGCCAGGACGCGGCTGGCCTCGGCGCGGTCGGCGCCGACCTCGCGCAGCAGGTCGGTGACGACATTGATCCGATAGACCGTCATGTCGTGGTCGTCGATCGCGGCGCCGGCCCAGACGCGCTGGCGCAGGCCATGCGGCCACCAGGTGAGGCCGCGCTCCGCCTCGATCGACCATTCGTCCTCGACCGCGAGAGTCTCCCTGATGCCGGCCACGATCTTCTCGCCGAGGTCCAACTCCCTTGCCATCACGCGCTGCCCGCCTGCTGCCTGTTTGCGGCCATCGTCGCACCCGCCCGGCGGCGCGGCAACCGGCCGGTCAGAACCGCCGGCCGGCGGCAGCCTGGCGCAGCGCGGGCCGATCGAGAGAGGCGACCGCGCCATTTCCGAATCCGGTTTCCATAATAGTCAATCCGAATACCATAGTATAACAAATGCATTATTGCAGACGTCCGGTGGTACGATAGAATATTTGTGTATTTTTTATTTTGATAATCGGGAGATCGATAATGAAGCTGGATTCCGCCCGCGCCCTGAAGCAGGAGATTCGGGAGAGGCTGATCGGCCCGCTGCATGAGGCGACCCGCGGGGCGGGTACGGCGGCTCGATCGCTCGCAATGTCCGCCGGCGCTAAGCCCAAGTCCCGCGAGCCGCATCGCCTGCTGTCGGTCGGCATCGCGCCGGCCGGTCGACGCAACGTGCGCCTGGCCGTTCGGGTGCAGCGGCGGGCCCTGCTGGACGATCCGGCGCTGCTCCGGATCGTCCGCCTGGCGAAGCAGGAGGTCGATCTGCGCTATGTCGGCCGCATCCAGAAGCGGGCGGTGCCGTGGCACCAGGACCGCCAGCGGCCGCTGCTGATCGGATGTTCGGTCGGCCATTTCCGCATCACCGCCGGGACGCTGGGCTGCTTCGTCCAGGCCCGCGACGGCGACACGCCGATGATGCTGTCAAACAACCACGTCCTGGCGGACGAGAACCGGGGCAGCGCAGGCGATGCAATCCTGCAACCGGGCGACTACGACGGCGGCGCGCAGCGGCGCGACGTCGTGGGCGTGCTGGCGGGCTTCGTCGCGATGCGGCCCGGCGCCGCCAACCGCGTCGACGCGGCGACCGCCACGCTGCGCCCGCGTATGGTGTACAAGGCCGATGCGATACGCGGGCTGGGGAAGATTGCCGGCGTCGCGGCGCCGCTCGACGATGTCGGCGGGCGGGTCGCCAAGGTCGGACGCACCACAGGGCTGACCCGCGGCCGCGTCACGGCATTCGAGCTCGACGATGTCGTGGTCGCCTACGAGGTCGGCAACCTGCGCTTCGACGACCAGATCGAGGTCGAGAGCACGGGCGACGGCTCGTTCAGCGACGGCGGCGACAGCGGCTCGCTGATCGTCAACGAGGCGATGGAAGGCCTCGCCCTGCTGTTCGCCGGCAGCGACCAGGGCGGCAGCAACGGCAGCGGCCTGACCTACGCCAATCCGCTGCCGTCGGTATTGGAAAGCCTGAAGGTGGACCTTCTCGTTTAGGCGCCCGGGCCCCATACTTGCCGTATGACCGTCACCATCGACCAAGCCAGGACGGCGAAGGCGAAGCTGCAGGCGCAGCTGCGCACGCATGCCAATGTCGTCGGCATCGGCATCGGGCGGGACGGCCCGTCCTACTGCGTGAAAGTCAACCTGCAGCGCGACGATCGCGGCGGGCTGCCGGAAGACGTGGACGGCGTGCGCGTCCGTTACGAGGTCGTGGGCTCGATCCGTCCCGTTGGCCGCCCGATTGGCCGCCCCGCCGGGGCCGGCTGAACCCGGCTCACGCCGTCACCGCGCCGCGCAGCAGCTCGCGCGCCGGCTCGCTGCCGTCGATCACGCGCAAGAGGCGCCGCGCGACCTTCCAGCGTCCGTCGATGCGGACCAGCTCCCATCGATTGGCGCTGAAGCGGTGGACCCGGTAGCCCTTCGAGGCGCCGTGGTTGGCGACCTCCACCGGCTCGCCCTGGGTCTGCGGCACCAGGATCTGCAGGTAGTTGATGACCACCGCCGTGTCGCCGTCGATGGCGATGGCGGGCAGGCCGACGAAATGGCCGATGCCGCCCTCGATCGCCGCGCGGTGGGCGGGCGTGGCGACGCCGGCGGCGATCTCCTCGCGCCCGTGCGCGGCGGCGATCTGGCGGTCGAACACGCCGTCCTCGACCCACACGGTGCGGGTGTATTCGGTCGCGCCGGTGTCGGCGCTCGGCGGGTGGCGCGCGATCAGGTCGTAGATCTCAAGCCGGTCCTCGATCGCGCGGATGCGGTCCTCGAGGCTCTTCTGCGTGACGGCCATCGCGTCCTCCCTGTTGCACGCGAGGGCAGTCTAGCAGCCGCGCCGGTCAGCCGAGTGGCCAGAACGCCATGATCAGCGGCACGCCCGCGGCGACGACGATGACCGACAGCGGCAGCCCCAGCCTCCAGTAGTCGCCGAAGCGGTAGCCGCCGGGACCCATCACCAGCGTGTTGCACTGGTGGCCGATGGGGGTCAGGAAATCGCACGCCGCGCCCAGCGCCACCGCCATCAGGAACGGGTCGGGAGCGAGGCCGAGCCGCTGCGCGAGGCCCGCCCCGATCGGCGCCATCACCAGCACCGTCGCGGCGTTGTTGAGGAACGGAGTCACCGCCATCGCCGCCACCATCACCAGCGCCAGCGCACCCGGCGGCGGCAGCGCCTGCGCCGCCACCGACAGCCAGCCGGCGATCAAGTCGGCGCCGCCGGTCGCGCGCATCGCCTCGCTGATCGGGATCAGCGCGCCGAGCAGCACCAGGATCGGCCATTCCACGGTCTCGTAGGCCTCGCGCAGGCTGAGCGCGCCGAGCACCAGGATCGCCACCGCCGCGCCGAAGAACGCGACCGCGACCGACGCCGTGCCGGTCGCCGCCAGCGCCATCGCCACCGCCAGCACCGCCGGCGCGATGAGCGGATGGTTCCGCTCCCCCAGCCGGAGCTGGCGCTCGGCCAGCGGCAGGCAGTTGAGCGCGGCCAGGCTGTCGCCGATGCGGTCCTCCGCGCCGCGCAGGACCAGCAGGTCGCCGGACTGGAACCGCGCCCGGTTGAGCCGCGTTGCCACCCGGCTACCGCGCCGGCTCAGCGCCAGCACGCTGACGCCGTAGCGGTCGCGCAGCCGCAGGTCCTCGACCGTGCGGCCGATCAGCGGCGAATCGGCCGACACCACCGCCTCGACCACGGTGGTCGGCCGGTCGCGCTCCGCGCGCTCGTCGGTCGCGTCGTGGACGAGCTCCAGCTTGGCCTTGGGCGCGAGCGCCTCCAGCGCGCGGGCGTCGCACTGCAGCACCAGCACGTCGCCCTCGAACAGCACCCAGTGGCTCATCGGCTCGTAGCGGCGGAACTTCTCGCGGATGATCGCGGCGACCGTCACCTCGCCCTCGGCGAGCGCCTCCAGGTCGGCGACCGTCTTGCCGATCATCGGCGAGCCGGCGGGGACGGTCACCTCCGTGAGGTAGTCCTCGACCGAGAACAGGTCGCCGCCGCCCGTGCCTTCGCGCGACCGCGGCAGCAGCCGCCAGCCGAACGTCAGGAACGCGATGCCGATCGCGGTGAGCGCGAGGCCGACCGGCATGAAGTCGAACATGCGGAACGGCTCGCCCAGGATCTCGGCGCGCATGCGCGAGACGATGATGTTGGGCGATGTGCCGATCAGCGTCATCAGCCCGCCCAGCAGCGCACCGAACGACATCGGCATCAGCAGGCGCGAGGCCGGCTTGCCGCTCCGCCGCGCGATCTGGAATGCGATCGGCACGAAGATGGCGAGCGCGCCGATGTTCTTCATGAACGCGGACAGCACTGCGACCAGGGTCACCAGCACGACGATCTGCACCTCGGTCGAGGTCATCCACGGCGCGATCGGGCGCAGCAGCGTCTCGGCGATGCCGGACCGCGCGACGGCCGCGCTCACCACCAGCGCCGAGCCGATGATGATGACGATGTCGTCGCCGAAGCCGAGGAACGCCTTGTCCGGCGCGACGACGCCGGCGGCGATGGCGATCGCGAGCCCGGCCAGCGCGACGAGGTCGTAGCGGAAGCGGTCCCACACGAACAGCACCAGCAATCCGCCGAGGATGGCGAAGACGATCGCCTGGTCGGTTGTCATTGAGGCTGCCTTGCGGTCGCTATGCCTTGGCCGGCTCGGGCGGGCGCGGCGGGACCGCCGACATTGCGACCTTCTCGACCGAGAGCAGGCCAATCATCTGGCCGTCGGCGTTGACCACCGGCATGCGGCGGATCTGGCGTGCCGACATGTCGGCGATGATGTCCTCGACCGCGGCGTCTGCGGGGCAGGTGACGAGCGTGGACGACATCACGTCGCGCACCCGCGTCGTCGCAGGGTCGAGACCGGCGGCGACCACCCGGATCAGGATGTCGCGGTCGGTCAGCATGCCGTGCAGGCCGAGCGCGCTGACGACCACCATGGCGTCGGTGTCGAACTCGGCCATCGCCGCGGCAGCGCGCTGGACGCTGTCGCCGGGGTCGAGCGTCGGCACGTCCGGCCGGAGATGCTCGCTCTTGGTAACGGGAGATTTTTCGTTCATGGTCTCAGCAACCGAGCCGCCGCGCCGACGAGAAACGTCCGCCGGCGCGCCGGGTTCCATCACGGGATCAGTCACATGGGCGATACCGAACCCTGCTTCATGGGCGCGCTCGAGCTGGCGGCGGCGATCGCCGCCGGCCGGATTTCGGCGGTCGAGGCGCTGGAGACGTTCGCCGGCCGGATCGAGCGGTTCGACGGGACGATCAACGCCGTGGTGGTGCGCGACCTCGACGCCGCGCGGCGGCGGGCGCGGGAGGCGGATGCGGCGCGGGCCGCCGGCCGGTCGTGGGGGCCGCTGCACGGCGTGCCGATGACGGTGAAGGAATCTTTCGACCTCGCTGGCCATCCCTCGACGTTCGGGCATCCGGAGTGGGCCGGCCACCGCGCGGCGCGCGACGCGCTGGCGGTGGCGCGGCTGAAGTCGGCCGGGGCGGTGGTGTTCGGTAAGACCAATGTGCCGAAGGACCTCGCCGACTGGCAGTCGTTCAACGACGTCTACGGCCTGACCGTCAACCCGTGGGACCACGGACGCACGCCGGGCGGCTCGTCGGGCGGGGCGGCGGCGGCGCTGGCGGCGGGGCTGACCGGGCTGGAACTCGGCTCCGACATCGGCGGGTCGATCCGCATTCCCGCGCACTATTGCGGCGTCTACGGCCACAAGCCGACCTTCGCCATCGTGCCGATGCGCGGCCACGCGATGTCGGACGGCGCCCCGTCCGACATCTCGGTCGCAGGGCCGCTGGCGCGGCGCGCCGCCGACCTCGGCCTCGCGCTCGACCTGATCGCCGGCGCCGACCCGGAGGCCGGCGGCGGCTGGCGGCTCGACCTCGCGGAGGAGCCGCGGCCGGCGCTGAAGGACTTCCGCATCGCGGTCGTCACCGGCGACGCCGACTTCCCGGTCGACGCCGCGACCCGGCGCGCGGCGGAGGACGTCGCCGCGTCGCTGGGCGACGCCGGCGCCACGGTGATCCGCGACCCGAAGCTGCCGCTGCCGTCGCGCGCGATGTGGCGGCTCTACATCACGCTGCTGCGCGGCGCGACGTCGGCGCGGATGACGGTGGAGGCGGCGGCGCGCTGGCGCGGCATCGCCGAAGGGCTCCCCCCGGCGGCAGACGACTACGCGGCGGTGATGGCGCGCGCCTTCGCGCAGAGCCACCGCGACTGGCTGGCCGCCAACGACGAGCGCGAGCGGCTGCGCCGCGGCTGGCGCGCGTTCTTCGGCGGCGTCGATGCGCTGGTCGCGCCGATGACGCCGACCGCCGCCTTCGCCCATGTCGGCACCCTGCCGAAGGAGCAGCAGACGCTGACCATCGATGGGACAATGCGGCCGATCTCCGACACCTACTTCTGGATCGGCCTCGCCTCGCTGTCCTACCTGCCGGCGACCGTGGTGCCGGCCGGGCGGTCGGAGGAGGGCCTGCCGATCGGCCTGCAGATCATCGGCCCCGAGTTCGCCGACCGAAGGTGCCTGACACTCGCGCGCCTGCTGGAGGAGGCGCACCGCGGCTTCGCGCCGCCGCCGGCCTATCAGTAGAAGCCGCTCGCCTTGCCCGCCGCCCACAGGAGGCGCAGGCCGAGCACGGTCAGCACGATCTGGAACAGGATGCGGAACCCGTGCTCCGGCATGCGGTCGAGCACCAGCCCGCCGACCCAGTTGCCCAATGCCGCGGTGCCGACCATCGCCGCCATCAGCGGCAGGTAGGCGCCGATCGCGACGCCAAGCATGCCGAAGGTCACGATCTTGATCAGGTGGGTGATCGCCATCAGCGCGGCGAGGGTGGAGGCGTGGTTGCGCCGGTCGGGCGCGGCGCTGGCCACGAACGGGGCGAGCAGGGTGCCGGTTGCGCTGACGAAGATGCCGAGGAACGTCGCGCCGAACCCCAGCACCGCGAAGCGGCGGCCGACCGCGCCGACGCGCCCCAGCCGCGGCAGCCACGCCAGCACCAGGATGAAGGCGCCCAGGATCGCCTGCAGCAGCCCGGTCGACAGCGAGACGAAGATCTGCGCCCCCAGGGCGGCGCCGATCACCGCCCCGATCAGGAACGGCGCCACCGTCTCGCGCATGATGTAGCGGTGCATCATCACCACCCGGCTCGACCCCGCGCCGAGCTGCACCACCGTGTGGATCGGGATCAGCACCGCCGGCGGGAAGATCACCGCCATGATGGCGAGCAGCAGCAGCCCGCCGGCGGCGCCGGAGACGATGCCGAAGAACGTCGTGACGAAGGATGCCAGCGCCAGCCCGCCGAACAGCCACAGATCGACCCCCGGCACGCCCAGGAACTGTGCTTCCATCATGGCCGCAGGCGGACCGGAGAGGCAGGCGAGGGAGCGGATGGCATGACGCGACGCGACGGTGTGAAGGGCGGGCATCCTAGTCGACGGTTCCGGCGCGCGACAATGGCGGCCGCCGCGGTGCTGCTCACCGCCACGGGCATGGCCGGGGCATCCGCGCAGACGCCGCCCTCCGCGGCGGAGGCCGCCGCCTACCGCGGCCTCCACGCGGCGGCCGCGGCGGGGGATGCCGCCGCGATCGGCCGGCTGCTCGACGGCGGCGCGGCGCCGGACCCGCGCGATGACTGGGGCCGCACCCCGCTGCACGTCGCCGGCCACGGCGGCCACCAGGCGGCGGCGCGGCTCCTGCTCGCCCGCGGCGCGGCGCCGGACGCCCAGGACCGCCAGCGCTACGACCTGATCACCATCGCGGCGGTGCGCGACGACGCGGCGATGATCCGCATCGCCCTGGACGGCGGAGCGAGCCCGCGCGCCATCACCAGCCCCTACGACGGGACGGCGCTGATCGCCGCCGCGCATCTCGGCCATGTGGAGCCCGTGCGCCTCCTCGCCGCCGCCGGCGCGCCGCTCGACCACGTCAACAACCTGGGCTGGACGGCGCTGATCGAGGCGATCGTGCTGGGCGACGGCGGCGACCGGCATGCCGAATGCGTGCGCATCCTGCTCGCCGCCGGGGCCGACCCCAGCCTCGCCGACCGGGCCGGCGCGACGCCGCTGGCGCTGGCCCGCCAGCGCGGCTTCGCCCGCATGGCGGCGCTGATCGCGGCAGCGGGCGGCCGGCCCTGACCAGCCGTTGGATGCCGCAGCGCAAAATATGGGCATCCCGCTCCGCCCGCCGCTTGCTAGACTGCCGCCATGAGCACGGAGCGCATCCTCGAGGGCAAGGTTGCCATCGTCACCGGCGGCGCCATGGGCATCGGCTATGCGATCGCCGAGGACCTGGCGCGCCGCGGCGCCGCGATCGCGGTCGCCGACCGCAGCGAAGCCGAACCGGCCGCCCGCCGGCTGGCCGCAGCCGGGCACCGCGCCCTGGGCGTGGCGGTCGACGTGTCGGACGAGGCGGCGGTCGCGGCGATGGCCGCGGCGGTGGAGCGGGAATTCGGCCGCATCGACGTCCTGGTCAACAACGCCGGCATTTACACCACCCTGAAGCCGCGGCCGTTCGAGGAGGTCGACGTGGCGGAGTTCCGCCGCGTAATGGACGTCAACGTGATGGGCACCTTCCTGTGCATCCGCGCCGTCGCGCCGGCGATGAAGCGGCAGAATGCGGGGCGGATCGTCAACATCTCCTCCGGCGTCGCCTTCAAGGGCAACCCGCTGATGGCGCACTATGTGGCGAGCAAGGGAGCGGTGGTGTCGCTGACCCGCGCGCTGGCGACCGAGCTCGGTCCCCACGGCGTGCTGGTCAACAGCGTCGCCCCCGGCTTCACCCTGTCCGACGGGGTGGAGCGCAATCCCGACCTGGTGGCCGGGGTCAAGGAGCCGTCGCTGCGCGGGCGGGTGATCTCCCGCTCCATGGTGCCGGCCGACCTGGTCGGGGCGGTGGCGTTCTTCGCCGCGGCAGACTCGGCTTTCATCACCGGCCAGACCCTGGTGGTCGACGGCGGTTCCTATTTCCACTGACGAAGGAGAGCGGCCATGACAGCCAGCATCCCGGTCATCGACCTCGGCCCCGCGCTGGCGGGCGATGCGGCGCGCAAGCGCGCGATCGGCGAGCAGATCGACCGCAACTGCCGCGAGATCGGCTTCTTCAGCATCGTCGGCCACGGCGTGCCGACCGGGCTGATGCAGGAGCTCCGCTCGCTCTCTCACGAATTCTTCGAGCTGCCGCTGGCGGAGAAGCTGCGCGCGCAGCACCCGGAGATCACCACCCCGCGCGGCTACCGCGCCCAGGGGCTGGAGGCGCTGTCCTATGCCAGCGAGACGATGGCGCCGCCCGACCTGAAGGAATTCTACCACATCGGGCGCGAGGGCTGGCCGGACCAGCCCTACTACACGCAGGGCGAGGGCCCGCGCTACTTCATCCCCAACCTGTGGCCGCAGCGGCCGGCGGCGTTCGCCTCGGCGGCGGCGCGCTACTACACCGAGATGGAGCGGCTGAGCGAGCGGCTGCTGGAGATCGCCGCGCTCGGCCTCGGCATCCCGGAGGACTTCTTCGCCGACAAGATCGACCGCCACATCACCGCGATGCGGGTGAACTACTACGCCGCGCAGAAGGTGGCGCCGGAGCCGGGGCAGCTGCGCGCCGGCGTGCACTCGGACTACGGCATGCTGACCATCCTGAACGGCGAGGACGCGCCGGGCGGGCTGCAGGTGAAGACGCGCGGCGGCGAGTGGATCGACGTCGCGACCGACCCCGATACGTTCGTCATCAACATCGGCGACCTGATGATGCGGTGGACCAACGACCGCTGGGTGTCAAACCCGCACCGTGTGGTCAACCCGCCGGCCGAGGTTGCCTCGACGGCGAGCCGCGTCTCGATCGCGTTCTTCCACCATCCGAACTACGACGCGACGATCGAGTGCATCGCGCCGCCGGGCGAGGCGAAATATCCGCCGATCGGTTCCGGCGAATATCGCGACTTCAAGTACGCCCAGACGGCGGTCGCCGCCTAGTCCGGGTCCTGCCGGCCCATCCGGGCGTGCTCCCACGACACCAGGAGCACGCCTGCGAACACGACCGCGAAGCCGGCGAGGTGCGCCCAGCGGAACGGCTCGCCGAGCAGGACATAGGACAGGACCAGCGCCGACGCCGGCATGACGCCCATGAAGCCGGCGGCGACCGAGCCCTCGGCGTGCGCCAGGCCGCCGTACCACAGCCAGCTGCCCAGCGCGAGCGTGCCGGCGCCGTACCACGCCAGCGCGACCCACGCGCCGGCGCCGACCGCCGCCGGATCGAACGACAGCCACTGCCACGCCGCCAGCGGCAGGAACAGCGGCAGCGACAGCGCGGCACCGAGGAAGGCGACCAAGAGCGGGTCGGCGCTTTCCGTCGCCGTCTTGCCGACCAGCGTGTAGACCGTCTCGCAGCACACCGCAGCGAACACCAGAGCCGCCCCCGCCAGCGGCGACGAACCCGCGTCCGTTCCGCCCGACCTGCCGAAGGCGTGCAGCACCAGGATGCCGGCGACCGCCAGTGCGACCGCCGTCAGCTTTCGCCACGTGGCGCGGTCCCCGAGGAACAGCATCGAGGCCGCCGCCGTCACCGCCGGCGCGGTGCTCATCACGATCGCCCCGGCGACCCCGGGCACCATGCGCATGCCGTAGAGCATCAGCGCCGAGAAGCCGAACATCCCGAACAGCGCGATCAGGCCGATGCGCAGCCACTGGCGGCGGTCAAACCGGGCCGCCGCATCGCGGTGGCGCCAGGCCGCCGGCGCCAGCACCAGCGCGCCGATCGCGACGCGCAGCGCGGAACCGACGAAGACCGGCATCGCAGCGGTCACCAGCTTGCTCGTCGGCGTGGCCGAACCGAACACGGCCATGCCGCCGGCGAGCCGGGCATAGGTCGCGGACCGGGCCGACCGGGACGCCCGGCCACCTGCGGTTTCACCTGCTTCCATCGTGGTGAATACGCCTGGCCGGCACGCCCGTTCCCGGCGCATGCAACCTCCGCCCCCGGCCGACGTTTCGGGAATTGGGCGCAGCCGAGGGAAGGCATGCAGAACGGTATCGATTTGTCCGGCCAGGTTGCGGTCGTCACCGGCGCCAGCAGCGGGATCGGCCGCGCCTGCGCCCTGACGCTCGCGGCGGCCGGTGCACGCGTTGTGGTCAACTATCGCGGAAATGCCGCCGGCGCCGCGGCGGTAGCCGAGCGGATTGCGGCGGACGGCCGCCAGGCGATGGTCGCGCAAGCCGACGTGAGCGACGAGGCCGCGGTTGCCGCGATGTTCCGCGACGTGCGCGCACGCTTCGGCACTGTTCACATTCTCGTCAACAATGCCGGCATCGAGGACGAGGCGCCGTTCGTCGACACCTCGGCCGCGTCGTGGCGTCGGGTGATCGACGTCAATTTGACGGGCCAGTTCCTGTGCGCCCGCGAAGCGGCGAAGGCGTTCCTGAATCGCGCCGGCGCACCTGGACATTCGGCCGCTGCGGGAAAGATCGTCTGCATGTCCTCGGTGCATCAGCGCATACCCTGGGCCCGTCACGCGGCGTATGCCGCGTCGAAGGGCGGCGTGAAGCTCCTGGTCGAGACGCTGGCGCAGGAGCTGGCGCCGCAGCGGATCCGGGTCAACGGCGTCGCGCCCGGCGCGATCCGCACCGACATCAACCGGTCGGTCTGGGAAACGGAGGCGGCGATGCGGCAGCTGCTGACCATGATCGGCTACGGCCGCATCGGCGAACCGGATGACGTCGCCAAGGCGGTGTTGTGGCTCGCGTCCGACGAGTCGGACTACGTGACCGGGACGACGCTGTTCGTCGACGGCGGCATGCACCTCTACCCCGCGTTCTCGCGCGGACAAGGCTGACCGCGGATGCATGGCAACGAGGCGAAGCCGGCGGTCGAGGGCCGGCTGCAGCATCCCGCGCAGCGCACCCGCTGCATCGAGGACTATGCGCTGATCGGCGACACGCGCACCTCGGCGCTGGTCGGCCGCGACGGCTCGATCGACTGGCTGTGCCTGCCGTCGTTCGACTCGGATTCCACGTTCGCGGCGCTGCTCGGCCATGCCGACCACGGGCGCTGGAAGATCGCGCCGGTGGAGCCGCCGCGCGCCGTGCGCCGGCGCTATCTCGACGGCACGCTGGTGCTGGAGACCGACTTCGAGACATCCTCCGGCAGCGTGCGCCTCACCGACTTCATGGCGCTGCCGACCGACCGGACGATCAACCTGGTGCGCATGGTGACCGGTCTGCGCGGCCAGGTGCCGATGAGCACCGACGTCCGGTTCCGCTTCGACTACGGCACGACGGTGCCGTGGCTGCGCCGGCAGGAGGACGGGGTGCGGGCGGTCGCGGGCCCCGATTCACTGCGCCTGCGCACGCCGATCCCGCTCGACAGCCACGACTTCACCACCGTGGGCGAGTTCGTCGTCTCGGCTGGGCAGACCGTCGCGTCGATGCTGACCTGGCATCCCTCGTTCGAGCGGGAACCGCCGGCCGGGGATCCGGCGGCCATGCTGGACGACACCCGGCGGCGGTGGCTGGCATGGAGCCGGCGCTGTCAGGCGCCCGCGGAATGGCGCGAGCCGGTCACCCGCTCGGTCATCACGTTGAAGGCGCTGACCAACAGCGTGACCGGCGGCATCGTGGCCGCGCCCACCACGTCGCTGCCGGAACGCATCGGCGGTGAGCGCAACTGGGACTACCGCTACTGCTGGCTGCGCGACGCGACGTTCACGCTCTACGCTCTCCTCATCACGGGTTACACCGAGGAGGCGGCGGCGTGGCGGCGCTGGCTGATCCGCGCCGCGGCGGGCGACCCGTCGAAGCTGCAGATCATGTACCGCCTGGACGGCAAGCGCCGGCTCGAGGAGTTCGAGGTGCCGTGGCTGCCGGGCTTCGCCGGTTCGAAGCCGGTGCGCATCGGCAACGCGGCGTTCACCCAGCAGCAGCTCGACGTCTACGGCGAGGTGATCGACTGCTTCCACGCCTGCCGCATCCACGGCCTCGAATACGATGACGAGGCGTGGCGGATCGAGCTGGAGCTCGCTGACTACCTGGGAAAGAACTGGCGCGATCCGTGTGCCGGCATCTGGGAGCAGCGCAGCGAGCCGCGCCGCTACGTCCACTCTGCCGTCATGTCCTGGGTGGCGATCGACCGCTCCATCAAGGCGGTCGAGCGCTTCGGCCTGCGCGGGCCGGTGGCGCACTGGCGGCGCCTGCGCGATTCGATCTGCCAGGACGTGCTGGCGCACGGCTTCAACGAACGCAGGAACGCGTTCACGCAGGTGTTCGGCGGCGACTCGCTCGACGCCTCGGCCCTGCTGATCGCCCTGGTCGGCTTCCTGCCCGCGTCCGATCCGCGCATCGTCGGCACGGTCGAGGCCGTCCGGAAGGAGCTGTGCGACGGCGCCTTCGTGCGCCGCTACCGGACGGAGGAGGTGAACGACGGCCTGACCGGCCACGAGGGCTCGTTCCTCGCCTGCTCGTTCTGGCTCATCGACAACCTGGCGCTGATGGGGCGCGAG
>JBFWQM010000123.1:0-11501 GCA_050249455.1 Rhodospirillaceae bacterium
GCCGGGGCTACCTATGTAAATGTAATTAACATTCACATGAGGCACGAGGGGCGCATGGAAATCGCCGCCAGACTGGACGACTACGGCAAGCCGGCTTGGATCGCGTTGATGGTCGTGAGCTTCATCGTGTTCTGGCCGCTGGGGCTTGCCGTCCTGGCCTACCTTTTCTGGAGTGGACGCATGGGATGCTGGAGGAACGGCGGCCGCAGCAGCCGCTGGCGCGAGAAGATGGAAGCGAAGGCGCAGCGCTGGTACCGCGAGCAGTCGAGCGGCAACCACGCGTTCGACGAATACCGCAACGAGACGCTGCGCCGACTCGAGGACGAACAGAAGGAGTTCAAGGACTTCCTGGAACGTCTTCGGCACGCGAAGGACAAGGCGGAGTTCGACCAGTTCATGTCCGAACGCGGCCGCCGCGACACCGGCCCGGCGCCGCAGCCGCAGGCGCCGTAAGCTCGCACTTCACTTGAAGAAGCCCTTCCGCCGAACGATCGGCGGAGGGGTTTTTCTTTTTACAGCCAGATGATTGCGGCTGTTTCTTAAGCCATCGCCTGGGCCATGCGCGGCGTCGGGCGGTCGTCCATCATCATCTGGGCGATGCCGGCGATCAGGCCGATCAGCACGCCGAACTGCCAGGCACGGTCGTAGGAGCCGAGCGCGTCGTAGATGATGCCGCCGCCCCAGGCGCCGAGGAACGAGCCGATCTGGTGGCTGAAGAAGGCGATGCCGGTCAGGGTCGCCATGTAGCGCAGGCCGAAGATCTGCGCCACCAGGCCGTTGACCAGCGGCGCCACGCCGAGCCACAGCAGCCCCATGACCGCCGCGAACACCAGGGTCGAGGTCGGCGACGCCGGGATCATGAAGTAGACGACAATCGCCAGCGACCGCAGGATGTAGACGATGCCGAGCAGGACGTGCTTGGGGTACCTGCCGCCGAGCCAGCCGAGCAGATAGCAGCCGGCGACGTTGAACATGCCGACCGTGGCCAGCGCCTCGGCGCTCAGCATCGGGTCCATGCCGCACAACGCCAGGTAGGTCGGCAGGTGGGTGGTCAGGAACACCAGCTGCAGCCCGCAGACGAAGAACGCCACCGACATCACGATATAGCCGCGGTGGCTCGCCGCCTCGTCCAGCACGCCGCGCAGGGTGAGCGCCGCCTCGTGCGCCATCTCGTTGCGCCAGCCGTCGCGCGGCAGCTTGTCCACCGAGCCGGTGAAGAACGCCGCCGGCAGCATCACCGCGCACAGGCCGACGAAGCCGACCAGCGCGACCTGCCAGCCGTCGCTGACGATCAGGGTCTGGGCCAGCGGCGCGGCGAAGAAGGTGCCGATCGAGCCGGCGGCGGAGATGATGCCGAGCACCATGCTACGCGAGGCGGGCCCCACGCTGCGCGCGCTGGCGGTCATCGAGATGCTGGCCGCGGTGCACGACAGCGCGACGCCGACCAGGACCCCGCTGCCCAGGTACAGCAGCAGCGGCCCGGTCGCCATCATGGTGACCACCAGGCCGAGGATGTAGAGGATCGTCCCGGCGATGGTGACCGGCCGGATTCCGTTGCGGTCGGCATAGACGCCGACCAGCGGCTGGCTCAGCCCCCAGGCGATGTTCTGGACCGCGATCGCCAGGGTGAAGTCCGACACCGTAATGCCGATGTCGGTGGTGATCGGCGTCATGAACAGGCCCATGCTCTGGCGCATGCCCATGCTGAGGCTGAGCATCACCGAGGCGCCGGCCAGCACCGAGAACGTCTGCGCCCGCGTCGGCTTGGCCGACGCACCCGCTACCATGACCACGCAAGGACCTTTCGACTGTCTTCCAGGCGGCCGTAAACTACTCCATCCGGGGACATCCAGCCGTGCAATTCATGCAAGGAAGACAACCCCGGGCCGGGGCTTGGCCGCCCGCCACCCGATGCTAGCGCGCCGGTCTAGCGCCGCCCGCCGGCCAGCCGCCGCGCCTCGGGCAGGCCGCGCAGCCGGACCATCGCCAGGACGCCGAAGACCGGCCCCAGCGCCAGCGGCATGAAGGCGTGGCGCCAGCCGAGGAGGTCCACCAGCAAGGGCATCAGGTGGATGGTCGCCAAGGTCAGCAGGAAGCCGGCGCAGGTCTGGACGGTCAGCATGGTGCCAATCAGCTCCGGCCGGGCCAGCTCGGTGGTGCTGGCAGAGAACTGCGCCGAATCGGCGATCACCGTCGCGCCCCAGACCAGGCACACCAGCGACAGCCACAACGGGTCGCCGCCGAAGAACAGGCCCACCGTCAGCGCGCAGGCGCCGCTGGCGGCGAGCGCGCCGATCGTGACCGCAGTCCGGCCGTGGCGGTCGGCCAGCCAGCCGGCGGCGAGGCCGCCTGCGACGCCGCCGAGGCCCATCGCGGCGAACGTCACCACCCGCGCGAGCAGCGCCGGATCGTGGCCCGCCGAATCGATCTGGAAGCTCGCGTACAGGAAGACGCCGAGCCACGCCCACATCGCGTAGAGCTCCCACATGTGGCCGAGGTATCCGAAATTGGCCAGCCGCAGCGACGGGGTGCGGAACGCCAGCATCAGGTGGCGCGGCGAGAACGCCCGCGCCGGCGCCAGCGCCGGGCCCAGCGTCACGAGGTTGATCGCCGCCGCCGACAGGACCGCCGCGGCCGACGCCAATGCAATGGTGAAGCGCCAGTCGATGCCGCCCAGCGCGTTGAACAGGTGCGGCGAGGCCGAGCCCATCGTGGTCGCCGCCACCAGCACCGCGACCATCATACCGAGGTCGCCCTTGGCCCAGGTGCCGGCCATCTTGATCCCGACCGGGTAGACGCCGGCCATGCACATGCCGGTGACAAAGCGTGCGGCATAGACCGCGGGGCTGCCCGGCGTCAGGACCAGGACGGCGGCGTTGGCGAGCGCGGCGACCAGTGCGGCTGCCATGAAGTAGCGCCGCGGGTCGAGCCGGTCGGCGAGGCCCAGGAGCGCGCTCAGCAGGGTGCCGGCGACGAACCCGACCTGCACCATGCTGGTGAACAGCGACACCTGGGTGGCGGACAGGGCGTATTCGGCGGTCAGCGACGGCACGACCGCCGTGGCCGAGAACCACAGCGCCATCGCCGCGGTCTCGCACGCCGCGAGCAGCGCCACCGACGCCCGCTTGCCCAGCGCCACCGCGCGGTCCCCTCCCCTTGCAGCGCCCGTCGCGCCGGCGCGGGAGAGTGGACCGAACCCGCGCCCGGGGCAATCGCGCCGCCATGCAGCCGCAGCATGCCGGCCGTGGCGGCGGCGGCGCGCTCGCCGTGGATGACCGGCGCGGGGTTGCGCCCTAATGTCATGCCACGCTCCCGGATCGCCCGGGCCGCACCCAGCCCCGGGTAAAACCGCCATGACCCGCGCCGCCCTCCTCATCCTCGCCGTCACCGCGACGATCATCACGATCTCGATGGGCGTGCGGCAGTCGTTCGGCCTGTTCCTGCCGCCGGTCATCGCCGACCTCGGCGTCGGGCGCGAGGTGTTCGGCCTCGCCATCGCGATCCAGAACCTGGTCACCGGCTTCATGATGCCGATCGGCGGCGCGCTGGCCGACCGCTACGGCGCCGGCCGGGTGATCTTCCTCGCCGGCCTCGTCTACCTGTGCGGCCTGGTGCTGACCGCCTTCGCGACCGGTCCCTTCGCGCTCTATGCCGCGCTCGGCATCGTCACCGGCGTCGGGCTGGGCGGGGTGACCTACAACGTGCTGTTCGGCGCGGTCGGCCGCGTGGTGGCGGCGGAGAAGCGCACGCTCGCCTTCGGCATCGTCACCGGCGCCGGCTCGTTCGGCATGTTCGCGCTGGTGCCCGGCACGCGCGTGCTGCTCGACTCGATGTCGTGGTCGTCGGCGATGCTGATCGGCGCGGTCTGCGTGCTGGGCATAGTCGCGCTGTCGATGGCGCTGCCGTGGCGCCCGGCCGGGACGGCGTCCGCCGCCGGCGAGCAGACCTTCCGCGAGGCGCTGCGCGAGGCGCACGCGCACCGCGGCTTCCTGCTGCTCAACGCCGGCTTCTTCGTCTGCGGCTTCCACGTCACGTTCATCGGCACGCACCTGCCGGCCTACCTGAACGACCAGGGCATCTCGGCGGGCGCGGCGGCGAGTGCGTTCGCCATGATCGGCCTGTTCAACATCCTGGGCTCGCTCGCGTTCGGGGTGTTCGGCGGGAAATGGCGCAAGAAGTACGTCCTGAGCGCCCTTTACTTCGCCCGCTCGGTGTTCATCGCGCTGTTCATCATGGCGCCGGTCACCGAGCTGTCGGCGATCGCGTTCGGCGCGGCGATCGGCTTCCTGTGGCTGGGCACGGTGCCGCTGACCTCGGGCGTCGTCGCCCAGATCTTCGGGCTGCGCTACCTGGCGACCCTGGCCGGCATCGTCTCGCTGTGGCACCAGGTCGGGGCGTTCCTCGGCGCCTGGCTCGGCGGGCTGGTCTACGACCTCGCCGGCTCCTACGACGTCGTGTGGTGGATCTCGATCGCGCTCGGCCTGTTCGCCGCCGTCATCCATCTGCCGATCGCCGACGCGCCGGTCGCCCGGCTGCGCGCGCAGGCCGCCTAGCCGCCATCCTTCTGGCAGCGCGGACAGAAATAGGCCGTGCGGCCCGAGATCCGCGCCGCGCGCACTGCCCCGCCGCAGCGCGGGCACGCGGCGCCGCTGCGCCGGTGCCGCAGCAGCCAGCCGTCGGGCAGCTTTTCGGCGAACCCCGCCCACCCGGCGCCGCGGTCGATCGCCGTCCGCAGCACGCGGCGGAGCGCGCGGTGCAGCCTTCCGACGGCGCGGCGGTCGAGGCCGGCCGCGTCCGCGCGCGGATCGATCCCGGCCTGGAACAGGATCTCGTCGGAATAGATGTTGCCGATGCCGGCGATGCGGTCCTGCGCCATCAGCGCCGCCTTGATCCCGGCGCTGCTTTGCGCCAGCAGGGCGGCCAGCCGGGGCACGGTCAGCCGGCGGTCCAGGGCGTCGATCCCGAGCCCCTGGTCGACCACGAACGACGCGGGATCGTCCGCCAGTCCGATGCGGCCGAGCCGGCGCGGATCGGTGAAGGAAAGCCGGCACCGGCCGTCGAAGTCGAAGCGCAGGCGGGTGAAGCGCGGCGGTGCCTCGTCCGCGGCACAGGCGGCGAACGCGCCGGTCATGCCGAAATGGAACGTCACCACGCCGCCGCCGTCGAGCCGCGCCAGCAGGTGCTTGCCGTGCCGGTCGGCGCCGGCGAAGCGCCGGCCGAGCACCGTTTCGCGCAGTCGCCGGGCAGAGGTGCCGCGCAGGGTCCGCGCATCGGGCGCGTGCACGCCTTCGATCGGCCGGCGCAGCGCGTGGCGGACGAAGTAGCGTCGATAGTTCTCGACGTCCGGAAGTTCCGGCATGGCGATCAAACCCGGCCCTCCGGCGCCGGTTCCCGGCGAAACCGGCGGCGCGATACGGCGTTTGCGCTACGCTAACGTCAGGCAGCAGGGAGGCACGGCCATGGCGCGCCCAGCCCCGGAGAAATGGTCGGGGGAAGTCACCCGCCGCAGCGACGCCCTGGACCTCGAATCCGGCGTGTTCAAGCTGCGCAGCCCGCGCCGGATCGCCCAGTCGCTGAAGCGCTCCGCCGAGCGCAGCAGGCGGCGCAAGTCGGATCCCTACCGCTCGGCGATGTCGATGCTGACCTTCTACATCAACCGCGCCGGCCGCAATCTTTCGGCCACGCGGCGCAGGGTCCTCGAGAAGGCGAAGACCGAGCTGCGCAAGCTGTATGGGCGACGATCGACCTGATTGTCCGCCCCCCGGCGGCGTGATACGGATTCGTTAAGCCGCAAACGCAACGGGAGAAGCGCGGATGATACGAACGATCGCAGGGTTCATGGGGGCTGCCGCATTGGCCCTGGCCCTCGCAGCGCCGCGCGCCGCGGACGCGCAGTCCATCACGATGAAGATCGCGACCGCGACGATAAACGACACCCAGCACGAATGGATGAAGCGCTTCCAGAAGCGGATGCAGGCGAAGGCCGCCAACCGCGTCACGGTTCAGCTCTACCCCGCCAGCCAGCTCGGCGACATCACCCGCATGATCGAGGGCATGCAGCTCGGCACGATCGAGGCCTTCGTCGGGCCGTCTGTGTTCTTCGTCGGCGTCGACCCGCGCAACCAGGTGACCTGGGCGCCCGGCTTGTTCGACGACATCGACCACTGCTGGCGCACGGTGATGGACGACCGCTTCCGCGACTACTGGTTCCCGATCATGGAGAAGAACGGCATCGGGACCATGAGCATCTTCTGCACCGGAGTGCAGGCGTTCCTGACCAAGAAGGAGATCAAGAAGCTCGACGACCTGAAGGGCCTCAAGATCCGGGTGCTGGCGAGCGAGCTGGAGATCAAGCCGATGCAGGCGATCGGCGTCGCGCCGACGCCGATGAACTTCGCCGACATCATGCCGGCCTTGCAGACCAACGCGATCGACGGCGTCAGTTCCATCCCGATCCTCTACAACGCGCTGAAGATGTACACCGCCGCCAAGAACATCACGGTCGCCGGCCTCTTCAAGTCGTCGGTGCCGGTCTACATGTCGAAGGTCTGGTGGGACAAGGTGCCGGCCGACCTGCGCACGCTGATGCTGTCGGAGGCGCGCAAGGTCGAGCAGGAGCTGATCGCCTGGAACGAGGTCGCCAACAACGCGACGTTTGATGCCTGGAAGGCGGCCGGCGGCTCGGTCTCCACCCTCGCCGCCGACCAGCAGGCGGAGCTGATCCGCATCACCACCCCGGTCGCGGCCGCCGTCCTGGAGTCGAAGCCGGGCGTGAAGGAGGCCTATGCCAAGACGCTGGAGGTCGCCGCGGCGACCCGCTAGCTAGCCCGTGCAGCCGGCGGCGAGCTCCGCCGCCGGTATCGGCTCCGGCGCAAAGGGGCGGTCCCACGGCACGAAGTAGTGCCGGCTCTCCAGCAGCGGCAGCTTGGCGCCGAACGCCGTGTTGAGCACGTGCCGGTACAGGTTCACCAGGTTGAAGTCGGCCGGCAGGCCGCGCTGCACGCTGCCGTCGCTGGAGTACACGGCCAGCAGCGGAGCATAGCGTTCCTTCGCCGCCGTCCGATCGCGATGGTCGTGGTCGAGGCACAGGCCGCTGCCGTGGTCGCCGTGGACGACGACGACCTTGGGATCGGGCACCTCGGCCAGCAGGCGGTCGAGATAGGCCTCGATGCGGCGGTTGATGAACTGCAGCTTCGCCACGTAGCCCTCGCGATAGATCGCGCGCCGGTCGGGGTCGTGCTTCCGGTGATGGCTGCCGTCGGCCAGCGACATCTGGATGCCCCCCTTCACGGCACGCCCTTCGGCATCGACGTCGAATGGCGGGTGCGGCGCGATGAGGTGCATGTAGAGGAAGAACGGCGCCTCCAGCGCGCGATGCGGGTTGACGCCGAGCTTTCGCCGGATGCGGTCGGCCGAGCTTTCCCAGCCGTCGAGCAGCAGGGTCGCGAACCGCAGCGGCGCCGATGCCTGGACCAGCGTGCGCTCGAAATTGTTGAACGTGCCGGACGAGACGAAGAACCGATCGACGTCGTCGAAGCGGACCGGGTCGTAGATCGAATCGACGGCCGCGATCTGATAGCCGAGGTCATCCAGAACCGCCATCACGTCATTGCGCTGCAGCCGCTCGACCAGGACCGACTCGGCCGAGTCGTCGTCCTCCGGCAGCGCGGCATCGACGTAGCGGGCCGACAGCACGCTGGCCATCGCGAACAGCGTGCGGTTGTAGGGCGTGGTGGCCGCGCCGGCGACCGCGAAGCCGCGCGCCTTGAGCCGGTCGATGAAGGCCCCGTTGTCGAAGCCGTAGGTCTCCGCCAGCACATCCTGGCGCGAGTAGCCGTCGAGCACGATATGCACGATGTTGGGGCGGGGCGACGCGGGCGGAATCGCCACGCGCAGCGCCTGGCGCTGTGCCGCCGCGGCCGTTTCCACCTCCGACGCGATCTGCGAGCGGGCGACGCTGCCGTCGATGACCTGCACCGCCGGCAGCGCCAGCATCGCGCACAAGGCGACGTTGGCGGCGACGGTGAATCCCGCGCCGGGCCTCAGCCGCCACGCCGCCAGCGCGAACGCCCCGGCGACGACGGCCATCGCCACCCACGACAGGAGCCGCAGGCCGACGGCCGACGCGAGCGACTGCAGCCCGCCGGCAAGATGGTCGAGCAGGCCGGCAAAGACCACGATCAGCGCCGCGCGGAACGCCGCGCGATGCCGGTCGCGGCCGACCACCGCGAAGAGGGCCACCAGCACGGCCGCTCCGGCCATGCCGACCGCGATCGGTCGCGCGATGTCGGCCAGCCGGAACATGCCGAAGTTCTCCGCCATCGCGTTGAGCGGGAACCATGCGGCGATCAGGACGGGGTAGACCGGCACGCCGGCCCAAGGCCGCCGCCGCGCCGGTGGGTCAGCTTCGGTCATACCAGAACAGCGTCCGGCCAGTCGCCGAGACCGCCTCGGCGCGGATGACGCGCGCGTGGCGCGCAAGAGCGGCGCGGAACGCGGGCTCGCCGTAGTCGTCGAACACGTCCTCGCGCAGCGCCAGCATCCGCCGCACGGTCGGGTCGTCCTTCGGCACGAACTCGATCACCCCGCAGGGCGCGAGGCCGGCCAGCCAGGCCACGACCTCGGGCAGCGGCACGTTGCGGCCGATGGCGAGGTGATGCTCCAGCGCCAGCGCGATCAGCGCATCGGGCGCCGCGCGGCGCGCGAGGCCGCGCCGCTCGCGCAGCCGCCAGCCTTGGTCCGGACTGGGGTCGGCCGCGTCCTGGTAGAGCGGCAGGAGCCGGAGCCCGCCGGCCGCCGCGCGCGCAAAGGCCCGGTCGAGCGCCATCACGTCGGCGTCGAAGCCGACCGCGTAGCCGGCGCCGGCCGCAAGCGCCACCTCGGCATAGGCGCCGGTGTTGCAGCCGAGGTCCCACAGCAGGCCCGGCCGCACGGCGGCGGCGAACTCGGCGACGAAGCGGCGCTTGGCCGCCTCCTCAGCCGGCGCGTAGGTGTGGGTCGCGGTGTAATCCGCCCAGACGGTGCGGCCGCGATCGGCCGGATCGAGGCCGGCGATCCAGCGCCGCAGCCCCAGCAGCAGGGCGCGCAGCCCCGCCCTCGGCAGCGGCCGCGCCTGGACCCGGCGCGCCTCCTCCACCACGGCGGCGTCGGCGCCGCGCTGCAGCCGGGCGTGCAGGAAGACATGGGTGAGCGCCCGCCACGACAGCCGGTCGCGCCACGGCAGCAGGCGCGCCAGCGCGTCGGTCGGGATGCCCTCCGGGCTGCCGCGATACCAGGCGTGGTGCGCGATCCCTCGCCGCGCGCGCAGCAGCAGCGGATTGAGGAACTGCTCGCAGAACTGCCGGTAGCCGGTCCAGTACTCGCCGTCGCGGTATTGCCGCAGCGACAGGAGGTCGATGAAGACCGGCCGCGCGCCGACGAACTGCACGTTGTAGGCGCTGGCGTCAGACAGCATGATGTCGCTGTCCAGGAGCGCGAGTTGGCAGTCGAGGTGCAGAAGCGCCGCCGCCTTCAGCGCCGTGAACGGCCACTCGTAGGGATAGGAGACAAACGGCAGCCGCGGGTGCTCCACGACATGCCTCGCCGCCGCGCCGACCGGGCCCAGGAGGTCGCGGTCGACCTCGGTCGCGCCAACGATCCAGCCGCGCTCCACCAGCCGGTCGAGCGCGCCCGAGCGGCGCACGAAGCCGTAGTCCGCCGCGGCGCGGTCGGCGACGGTGCGGAAGATGCGGCCGTCGTGCTCGTAGACGCGGCCGGACGGATCGCGGAACGACGCGGGCTCAGCCGCGATCACGGCGCTGCCTTCAGCCCTGCGGTCCGGGCCCGGCGATGTCCTTGCGCGCGCGCGGGCGCAGCACCGCGACGACCCGCCCCCAGTAGAGCCGGATCGCCACCAGCGCGCCGGCGACGGCGCCGACCAGCCCCTGCAGCAGGATGCTGCCGGTGCCGGGATCGAGATAGGCGTGCGCCGGCGCGGTCAGCATGACCAGCGCCGCGACCGTGAGATAACTCTCTAAAATCCAACGCAAAATGCACCCCGCCGATCAATGCCGGTATCCCCGGACCATCGTCGCCGCAAGTGGTTAAGCGTCGGTTAGCCGGCGGCGCGACGCTTCGGGCGATGTTCCGCAGGGGCGGGTTTCAAACCTGCCCGCGGCGCCGATGCGGGGCGGAGACGAGCAGGAAAAAAGGAAAAAAGGGCGGGTTTGAAACCCGCCCCTACGGAACGCAGTTGCGCGTCGAGAGTCCCCTCACCCCAGCCCGTAGAAGCGGCGGGCGGCGCGGCCGAGGATGTTGACCTTGGTGGTCTCGTCGAGGTCGTCGCGCTCTAGGAATTTCGGGATGTCCGACATCAGCGCCTCCTCGGTCGGCTCGTGCGGGAAGTCGGAGGCGTACATGATCCGGTCCGAGCCCATCGCGTCGGCGGTGTACTTGATGCCGCGCTCGCCCATCTCGCACGAGACCCAGAAGTTGTCGGTCTCGGTCATGTACCAGGACGGGGCGTGGCGGACCTTCTTCTTCACTTCCATGCCCTGGACGGTGTCGTACTCATAGTCCATGCGGTCCATCATGAACGGCACCCAGCTCGCGCCGCCCTCGAGGAACGCGACCCGGAGCTTGGGGAAGTCGTCGAACACGCCGGAGAACATCATGTCGGTGAGCTGGATCATCAGCGGCACCGGGTGCTCCAGGGTGTGGACCTTCACGAACGGGCGAAAATGGTCGAAGCCGAAGCCGACCGAGGGCGCGCCGTGCAGCGCCAGCGGCATGTTGAGCCGCTCGGCCTCCTCGTAGACCGGCCAGAACGACGGGTGGCCGTAGGTCATGCCCGAGGCGGTCACGCTGGGCAGCAACATGGCGACGAAGTTCTTGCGCTGGTTCTTGCAGCGGCGCATCTCGGCGATCGCGCCCTCGGGGTTCTCGACCGGCATCAGCCCAACGCCGTAGAGCCGGTCGTCGAGCCGGGTGTATTCCGCGTCGAGCCAGTTGTTGTAGGCGGTCGCGGTCGCGGTGGCGAAGCCGACCTCGCGCATCAGGCCGTAGGCGAGCGCGATGGTGGGGTACAGCACGCTGCCGTCGAGGCCGATCTTGTCCAGCGCCTCGCCCCAGATCTTCGCATCCGACGTCCAGTGCTTGCGCCCGCTGTCGTGCTCGGAGATCTGCACGCTCCTCGACCAGCCGTCGAGCGAGGGGAAGATCGTCATGCCGGCCAGCCGGCGCGAGCCCTTCCAGCTGCCTTCGTAGTACTTGTCGAGCTGGGCGTCGGTCTCCAGGACATGGCCGTCGCCGTCGAACACGGGCACGCGGTGCTTCATGGCGCATTCTCCCTGTTGTGTTTGGCGCCATGCTAGCGCAAAGCCGCGGCCCGATCACGCGGCGACGCGCGCGGCGGCCTGTGGCAAGATCGGGCCGCCAACAATGACAGGGAGACGGAGAACATGGCGGTCCTGGTGATCGGTTCGGGCCTGGTCGGCTCGCAGGTGGCGCGCATCCTGGTCGAG
>JBFWQM010000123.1:11601-15592 GCA_050249455.1 Rhodospirillaceae bacterium
CTGGCCGGCGAGGAGGCGGTGTTCCCCGCCGCCGGCATGGAATGGGTCTATTCGAAGGACGCCGCCAAGGGCACGGTCCAGGCATTGCGCGCCAAGGAGCTGGGCAGCGGCGTCTTCAACGTGACGATGGGTGCGCTGACCACGCCGGAGCAGATGGCGCAGGCGCTGCAGGCGGCGGTGCCCGGCGCCAAGGTCCGCATCGAGACGCCGTCCGCGACCGCGGTCTCAACCCCCAACATGCGCGGCGTTTCCGACCTGGCCCTGGCCAAGCGCTTTCTCGGCTACACGCCGGACTTCGACATGGCGGCCGGCCTCAAGGACCTCGCGGGCTGGATGCGCGGGAAGAACACGCTGTAGCCGGAGGCCCCTGACGACCGGAAACGGCGCCGCGAACGGCCGGGATCACGCCGACGTGCGGCCCGGCCGCCGCGGCGCGGCGGCGGCACAGCCGCGGCAGTCGCCGCAGCCGGACGCGCCGCCGCGGCCGCCGGCGATCGCCCGCTTCCAGCGCGCCGGCAGCACGGCGGCCCAGACCAGCCAGCCGGCCGAGAGCGCGACCGCGACGCCTACGACGATGCCCTGCCACAAGGTCAGGCCCCGGCGAGGGCGGCGGCGGCGTGGTAGGCGATCCAGGCCGCGCCATAGGCCAGCGCGAACATGTACGCCACCATCACGGCCGGCCAGCGCCACGAGTTGGTCTCGCGCTGCGCCACCGCGATGGTGGACATGCATTGCGGCGCGAACACGTACCAGGCGAGCAGCGCGAGCGCGACCGGCAGGTGCCATTGCGCGGCGATCGTCGCCGAAAGCCCGGCGGCCACGCCCTCCCCGGTCGCGCCGACCGCGTAGACGGTGCCGAGCGCGGCCACCATCACCTCGCGCGCGGCGAGGCCGGTGACCAGCGCCACCGCGATCTCCCAGGTGAACCCGAGCGGCGCCAGCACCGGCAGCAACGCGTGGCCGAGCATGCCGGCGATGCTGTAGTCGATTGCCGGATCGGCGGCGCCGGGCGGCGGCGCCGGGAAGCTCGACAGCGCCCACAGCACCACCATGACCGCGGCGATGACGGTACCGGCGCGGCGCAGGAAGAAGCCGGTCCGGGTCGCCAGCCCGTGGTACAGGTTGGCCGGGCTCGGCAGCTTGTAGTCGGGCAGCTCCAGCAGCAGCGGCTCGAGCGCGCCCTTGAACGCGGTGCGCTTGAGGACCCACGCCACCGCGATCGCGCCGGCGATGCCGGCCGCGTACAGCCCGAACATGACGAGGCCCTGCAGGTTGAAGATGCCGGCGACCGCCCGGGCCGGCACGAAGGCGCCGATCAGCAGGGTGTAGACCGGGATGCGCGCCGAGCAGGTCATCAGCGGCGCGATCATGATGGTGACCAGCCGGTCGCGCGGGCTCTCGATGGTGCGCGTCGCCATGATGCCGGGGATGGCGCAGGCGAAGCTCGACAGCAGCGGGATGAACGCGCGGCCGTGCAGCCCGACGCGCCCCATCACGCGGTCCATCAGGAACGCCGCGCGCGCCATGTAGCCGAAGTCCTCCAGCAGGATGATGAAGAAGAACAGGATCACGATCTGCGGCAGGAAGACGATCACCGCACCGACACCAGAGATCAGGCCGTCGACCACCAGGCCGCGCAGCGGCCCGTCCGGCAGGACGCCGGCCGCCGCCGTTTTCAGCGCCTCGACGCCGCCGTCGATCCAGTCCATCGGCGCCTCGGCCCACGAGAACACGGCCTGGAACACCAGGAACAGGACGGCGAGCAGGATCAGCGGCCCGGCGATCGGATGCAGCACGATGCGGTCGAGCCGCTGGGTGAAGCCGGCCGGGCGACCGGCATTGCGCACCACCTGGCGGATCACCGCCAGCGCCTGGCGGTCGAGCGCGCGCAGCTCGGCGCCGGTCGGCTCCACCCAGTCGGCCGCGACGCCCGGCGCGGCGCCGCGCGCGCCGGCCGCCGCGTCGATGGCCGCGAGCAGCGCCTGGGTGCCGCCGCGCCGCACCGCGACGGTCGGGACCACCGGCACGCCGAGCACGCGCGACATCGCCTCGACGTCGATCTCGATGCCGCGGTGGCGGGCGATGTCCATCATGTTGAGCGCGAGCACGATCGGCCGGCCGGTCCGCCGCAGCTCGAACAGCAGGCGCAGCACCAGCCTCAGGTTGGTCGCGTCGGCGACGCACACGAGGATGTCGGGCGCAGCCTCCCCGGCGCGGCGGCCGAGCACGACGTCGCGCGCGATCGCCTCGTCGGGGCTGCGACCGCGCAGCGCGTAGGTGCCGGGGAGGTCGGTGACCTCGACCGCATGGCCGCATGGCGTGACCAGCGTGCCGGCCTTCCGCTCGACGGTGACGCCGGCATAGTTGGCGACCCGCTGGCGCGAGCCGGTCAGCGCATTGAACAGCGCCGTCTTGCCCGAGTTCGGGTTGCCGACCAGCGCGATGCGCAGCGTCGCCTCGCCGTCCCTCATAGCCGCAGCCTCATGTCCCAGGCATCCGATGGCCGCGCCGGCGCGACGCCATCATGGCGCGGCCGGCCCGACACGGATGCAGGCGGCATCGCGGCGGCGCAGCGCAACCAGCCGCCGGCCGTCGATGCGCACCCCGACCGGATCGCCGCGCAGGCCGCCGAGGTGGGCGACCTCGACCTCGGCGCCCTCGACGAAGCCGATCTCGACCAGCCGGCATTCCAGCTCCAGCGGCGTCAGCGGCAGCGCCGGATCGGCCGGCGGCAGGTCGAAGCCGACGATCACCCCGCGGCCGCGCAGCGGCAGCTCGCTCAGCCGCGCGATCGCCGCGTCGCCGTCGCCCGCGGTCGCAAGCATCCTTGCCATGTTCGCGGCTCCGCCCTCGCTTGCAAATGCGAACCACTCGCAGCCGCCACGCTAGGCGGGCGGCGCCATGCGCGCGATGCGACAATTGCGCGCGGCTGCGGTGCCGGGCGGGCGGTCAGGTCCGGCGCCCGCAACCGGACGTTGCGTGGCGGCCGCGTCCGACGATGGCGTTCAACCGCCCCCCGCCTCGCGGTCGAAGCGGTCGAGCAGCGCCTCGATGCGCGCGAGGTGCGGCACCCTGTCGTAGTTGCGGTAGAGGATGGCGGCGACGCGCACGGGATCGCCGGCGAAGTAGCGCTCGTAGAGCTGCTGGCGGCCGGAGAAGCTCGACAAGGTCGCGTCGTAGGCGAGACGGAACAGCCGGATGCGCTCGCGCGCGTCGGCGCCCGCCGCCTGCAAATAGGTCGCGACGTCGGCGGCGAGCGGGCCGTCGAGCTCGGCCGCCGACGGCACCATGAACAACCCGCCGGCGCCCATGTTCTGGATGATCTCGCAGGCGCGGCGGAACATGATCGGGAACTGGAAGCGTACGGCGTCGAGCGGACCGGACGCCGGCATCATGATGCCATGCGGCGTCATCGTCGCCTCCGCCTCCGACGCCACGATGCACGACCGCAGCATCTCGACGCTGTTGATCAGCTCGGCCAGCATGCCCTGGATGTGCTGGTACTCGTCGATCTTCGTCATGCGCACCAGGGCGAAGGCGAGCGCCATCATGAACTCGGCCTTGGCGAGGTCCTTGGTCGAATACTGGTGCGCCATAGCCGTCGCCGCCTGGGTGCGGCGGTAGATCGCGTTGTAGGTCTCGACGTCGCGGTAGACGAACAGCCGCTCCCACGGCACCAGGACGTCGTCGAAGATCACCATGCAGTCGATCTCGTCGAACCGCGACGACAGCGGGTAGTCGAGCGGCGAGCCGGCGTCGAGGTGCATCACCGTCGGGCGCGCCAGCATCTTGACGCCGGGATGGCCGACCGGGATCGCGAAGCCCAGCGCATATGGCCGCGCCTCGTCGGTCGCCGGCAACGGGTAGGACGGCGCCGGCATGACCAGGATCTCGTCGGAATAGGCGGCGAGCGTCGCCAGCATCTTGGCGCCGCGCACCACGATGCCGGCATCGGTCTCGCGCACCGCCTTGACGGCGAGGTCCTTGGCCT
>JBFWQM010000124.1:0-15511 GCA_050249455.1 Rhodospirillaceae bacterium
GAGCCCGGAGGCGTTCAAGGGCTACTGGAAGCGCCCCGACGCCGACGCGAAGGCGATCCGCGACGGCTGGTACTTCACCGGCGACCTCGGCCAGTGGGACGCCGACGGCGACCTGCAGATCGTCGGCCGGGTCGACGACATGATCATCTCCGGCGGCGAGAACATCTACCCGGAGGAGGTCGAGGACACCCTGGCGCGCAGCCCGATGGTGCGCTACGCCGCCGTCGTCGGCATGCCCGACGACCGCTGGGGCCAGAAGGTGGTGGCGTTCGTCGAGCCGGCCGGACCGGAGGCGAGCGCCGACGCGCTGGACGCCTGGTGCCTGTCGTCCGGCCTCGCGCGGTTCAAGCGGCCGCGCGGCTACGTCTTCGTCGAGGCGATCCCGAAGTCCGCCTCGGGCAAGCTGCTGCGCCGCTTCCTGCGCAGCGGCGACTACAAGGCTCTACCCGGTTTCAAGAACACACTGTGAGGAACGCGCCATGGCTGCCGTGAGCAAGGATTACTCGAAGACGCGCGCCGAGATGCTGGAGAAGCTCGACGGCCTGCGGGTCGAGGTCGATAAGGAGAAGAAGGTCGGGTACATGATCCTCGACCGCGCGCCGCTCAACATCGTCTCCTACACCGGCCGCCAGCAGATCCGCGCCATCATCGAGTCGTTCGACGAGGACGACGACGTCGGCGTGATCGTGATCCGCGGCGCCAACGGCGTGTTCACCTCCGGCGGCGACGTGAAGGCGTTCCCGTCGATCCCGAAGAACCGCATGTCCGACCTCGCCGACAACATCGCGGCGCCGGAGCGCGCCGCCAAGCCGGTGATCGCGGCGCTGGAGAAGTACTGCTTCGGCGTCGGCTTCGAGCTGGCGATGGCGTGCGACTTCCGCCTCGCGACGTCGGACTGCCTGGTCGCGCTGCCGGAGATCACGATCGGCCAGATGCCGGGCTCGGGCGGCAGCGTGCGGGTCGCGCGCATCGCCGGCCTGACGCGGGCCAAGGATATGGTGATGCTCGGCAAGCGCATCCCGGCGACCCAGGCGAAGGACTGGGGCCTGGTGACCGAGATCGCCGACGGCGCCGACGGCCTGACCAAGCTGGTCGACAGCTACTGCGCCCAGCTCAACGCGATGGCGCCGATCTCGCTGCGCGCGCTCAAGCGCGTGCTCAACGCGACCTACAACACCAGCCTGCACACCGCGCTCGAGGTCGAGGGCCACTCCTACGAGAAGCTGCGCGGCACCGAGGACTACATGGAGGGCATCAACGCCTTCGCCGAGAAGCGCAAGGCGAACTACAAGGGGAAGTGAGGGGTTCCGGACCCGGACACGCCCCCTCCCCCCAACCCCCTCCCGCGAGGGGAGGGGGCTTTGCCGCCGCACCTTGCCATCGCTCCCCTTCCCCGCGCGGGAGTGGGTTGGGGGGAGGGGGCCGCGCGCAAGGCCTCGGACGGCGAAGCTCAGATCAGCGGCACCGTCGTGTCGCCGGCATCTTCGTCCTCGTCGTCCGACGCCGCGGACCACGCAGCGGTGCCCGGCGCATAGGCGATGCCCATCTCGTCGGTGCCCCAGCTCACGACTGTTGCGGTCTCCGCGGCCGGCGCGTCCGCGACGACTGCCGTCCCGGGCGCCGGCGGCTGGACCTCGATCATCCCGGCGACGGCGTAGCCGACCACCAGGCCGAACACGCTGGCGAAGGCGAAGCCGGCCTGCCGTCCGGTCAGCCAGGTCAGCCAGCCGGCGGCCGGCCGCGCCGGCTCAGGCCGCGCCTCGCGCTGCAGCGCCGCCAGCGCGCCGGGCCCGCTCAGCGTGCGCCACAATGCGGGCGACGGGGCCGGCGCCTTCACGGCATCGAGCAGCGCGTCGAGCGCGGCGTCGGCGCGCAGGTTGCGGTCGGGTTCGGTCATCCGTTCTCTCCCCACAGCAGCTCCGGCGCTGCGGCTTCGATGTCCTTCTTCAGGGCGCGGCGGCCGCGCGCGAGAAGCGATTCGACCGCCTCGACGCTGACGCCCAGGATGCGCGCGACCTCCGGGTTGCCGAAGCCCTGGTAGTGCGCCAGGACCAAGGCGGCGCGCTGGCGCTCCGGCAGCGCCGACAGCGCGCGGCGCACGGTCCGCGTCACGTCGAGATGGCGGTCGACCGCGCCGGCGCCCGGCGTCGCGACCAGCTCCGGATCGACGTCGTCGAGCGCCGCCGGGGCGCCGCGGCGGTGGCGGTCGATGCACTGGTTGGTCGCCACCCGATGCAGCCAGGTCGCCAGCGACGCCTCGCCCGGCCGCCATGTCGGCGCCTTGCGCACCAGGCGCACGAAGCATTCTTGCGCCACGTCCTCGGCCTCGGCCCGGGTGCCGGTCAGCCGCCAGGCGTAGCCGACCAGCCGCGGCAGATGGCGGGCGACGATCGCCGACCACGCGGCCGAGTCGCCGGCCGCGACGCGGGCCAGCAGGGCGTCGTCCTCCGACGCCCCGCCGGCGGCCGTGCCGTCACCGCGCATGGCGCGCGCGCGGGCTAGCGCCGCGGCCCGCGCGGACCGGGGCGCATCTGCTCGGCCAGCTCCTTGTCGTCGATGCTGCCGTCCTTGTTGGTGTCATAGCGCTTGAACCACCGCTGCGACGGGGCCTGGATCTCCTCGAGCGAGATCTTGCCGTCGCCGTTGGCGTCGAGCATGTCGAACATCGAGATGGCGCCGACGCTCATGATCATATGGCCGCGGCGGCGGAACTCGTCCACCGAGATGGCGCCGTCGCCGTCCACGTCGGACGCCGCGATCATCCGGCGGTACTCGCCGGTGACCTCGTCCGGGGTCAGCTTGCCGTCCTTGTTGACGTCGAGCATCTCGAACATCCGCTCGGCGCGGCGCGATTCCGGCGGGCCGCCGGGACCGCCCGGACCGCGTGCGCCGGGGCCCGGCGGCGGGGGCGGCGGGGTCTGGGCCAGCTGGTCGAACCCGCCGGCGAAGGGCGGCGGCTCGGTCTGGGCGAAGGCGGGCGCCGCCACGGTCAGCAGGGCGGCGGTCAGGACGTGGGCGGGCCGAAGCATCGGGTTCTCCTCGTCGGAATGGCCTCGAAAGGCCGGCATGGACCCATGCACGCCGCCCGCCCCCGATTCCGTCGCCGTGCAGTGGCGCGCCCAGCGCTTTTGCCGTATAGCCGTCCCCGCGGGCCGGCGCCGGGCCCGCACCAGCGTCTGAGGTGTCCATGAGCAATCCCGCCCCGCCCGCCTGGCCGGACGACATCTACCGGGTCCTGAAGGACGCCGGGGTGCGCCAGGTCTGCTACGTGCCCGACGCCGGGCATACGCGCCTGATCAACCAGTGCCTGGCCGACAATTCGATGCGCACCGTCGCCCTGACCACCGAGGAGGAGGGCGTGGCGATGCTGTCCGGCGGCTGGCTGGGCGGCGACCGCGGCGTGCTGCTGATGCAGTCGTCGGGGGTCGGCAACTGCATCAACATGCTGTCGATCGTCCAGGAATGCCGGTTCCCGATGCTGATCATCGTGACCATGCGCGGCGAATGGGGCGAGTTCAACCCGTGGCAGGTGCCGATGGGCGAGGGCACGCAGGCGGCGCTGGAGAACGCTGGCGTCCTGGTGCGCCGCGCCGACTCGCCCGATGACGTGGGCGAGACGATCCATGCGGCGGCGCAGCTCGCCTACGCGTCCTATCGCGCCGTCGCGGTGCTGATCGGGCAGCGGGTCATCGGCTTCAAGGATTGGCGCAAATGAGCGGCAAGGCGATCATCCTGCAGCGGCGGGCGGTGGTCGCCCGGCTGCTGCGCGACCGCGGCGACACGCTGGTAGTGACCGGGCTCGGCTCGGCGACCTGGGACACCGCCGCGGCTGGCGACCACAAGAACAACTTCTACCTGTGGGGCGGCATGGGCGGCGCGGCGGCGATGGGCCTCGGCCTCGCAGTGGCGCAGCCGAAGCGCCGGGTCGTGGTGCTGACCGGCGATGGCGAGATGCTGATGGGGCTCGGCAGCCTGGCGACAATCGCCGCGCAGCGGCCGGACAACCTCGCCGTGGTAGTGATCGATAACCAGCGTTACGGCGAGACCGGGATGCAGGAGACCCACACCAGCCGCGGCGTCGACCTGCCCGGAATGGCCGCCGCGGCCGGCTTCGCGACCACCGGCACGGTGTGGGACGAGGCAGCGCTGGAGAAGGCGGTGCCGGCGATCCTCGCCGCGCCCGGCCCGGTGTTCTTCGCCGTGAAGGTCACGACCGACAAGGTGCCGATGATCCTGCCGCCGCGCGACGGCACCTACCTGAAGCACCGCTTCCGCGAGGCGCTGCTTGGCGCGAAGGCGTTCGAGTAGGTCGTCCGGGTGCCGTCGCCCCGGCAATCGCCGCGCCCCACCTCACCCCGACCCTCTCCGCCCCTCGGGGCGGAGAGGGAGCAAAACGAACCCTCTCCGCCCTTCAGGGGGGAGAGGGTGCGAGCGCATCGAGCGGGTGAGGTGGGTGTCGCCGCCGAAAGATGCCGGCCGCTTAACGCCCCGGCGCGACTACCAGGTTGGCGAAGCCGCCGGGGCGGTCCTTGATGTCGGCGAGCGCCTGGTTGACGCCGTCGAGCGGGTAGACCCGCGGCTCCCAGTGGCTCAGGTCGAGCGCGCCGCAGCGCGCCATGTCGGCGACGCGGGTGGCCTCGGCGTTGGTGAACCAGTTGGCGCCGCGGTACTGCATGCTGCTGGTCATGAACTGGGTCGGGTTGAGCGGCAGCGGCTCGGCCAGCGCGCCGATGTTGAGCGTGGTGCCGCCGCGCTTCACCGCGTTGACCGCCTCCAACACCGGCGCCGCCGGCCCGCCGCGGCCGGTGCAGTCGAGCAGCAGGTCGACGCCGGCGCCGTCGGTGCGTGCGCGCACCCAGTCGGCGATCGGCGCGTCGCCCAGCGCCAGCGTGTCGATGCGCCGGGGCGCCAGCGCGCGCAGCCGCTCCAGCACCGGCCGGTTGCGGCCCCAGCCCAGGATGCGCGTCGCGCCCATCGCCAGCGCCAGCAGCACCGCGCCGACGCCGAGCGTGCCGGTGACGCCGTTGATCGCGACCCACGACCCGGCCGCGACCCCGCCGCGCCGCAGGCCCGAATACGACGTGCAGAGATAGCCCCAGCGCGCGCCCTCCTCGAACGACACTTCGTCGGGCAGCTTCACCAGGTGTTCGGGCGCGGCGGTCATGTACTCGCCCAGCCCGCCATAGGGATACTCGTCGAGCAGCGCGCGGCCCTTTGCCGTGAAGCCGAAATAGCCGCGCAGCGCCGCGTCGGAACAGTAGAGCGCGTCGCCGCTGCGGCAGTGCAGGCAGACGCCGCAGGACAGGAACGGATTGACGTAGACGCGGTCGCCGACCGCGAACGCCGACCGGCCCGCCGGCGCCTCGACCACCACGCCGGCGGCGTCGAGGCCCATGATCGCCGGCGGCGTCGGCAGGAAGTGCCACAGCGCGCCGGAGACGATGGCGTTCATGTTGGGGATGATGCCGCACGCCTCCACCCGCACCAGCACGTCACCGGGACGCGGCACAGGCTTTTCCACCACGTCGACGCGGAACGGCTTGCCAGGCTCGTACAGCCGCGCGGCACGCATCGTCTCCGGCATCCCGGACCTCCCCATTTTGGTTGGCGCGATGCTAGCACCGCGCGCGTCCGGAAGCACCCGATGGACCGCCCTAGCCGCGTCGTCTAGTGTTGCATTGCAACATGGAGACCCGGCGATGGGAGTTGGGCGATGAAGGTTCTGCAGGAAGACTCGCTGCCCGGACGCGGCGGTGGCGCCTGGACGGTGAAGGCGGGCCAGCGCATCCGCGTGATCGACGTCGACGGCGGCGCGATCGGCGACTTCGTGTGCTGGGACGCCAACAACATCCGCGACCGGCTGAGCCAGGCGCGCACCAAGGCGAACCAGGGCAAGATCATGCTGACGATCGGCGACAAGCTCTATTCGCGCGACAACAACGTGCTGCTGGAGATCGTCGAGGACACCTACGGCATCCACGACCTGCAATACGGCATGTGCAGCGCGTGGGTGTACCGCAACTTCCGAGACAAGGACTATCACGGCTTCGACAAGGACAAGATGAAGGTCGGCGGCCCGATGGGCGTGCCGCCGTTCGGCTGCTACGAGGTGATCCAGAAGGCGATCGACGGCCGCGGCATCCCGCCGGAGGACATCCCCGACCCGATCAACCTGTTCCAGACCGTGGTGATCGACACGTCGAACGGCTCGATGCAGCTTGTCGACGGGCGCAGCAAGCCGGGCGACCAGATCACGTTCAAGGCCCATCGCGACACCCTGTGCGCGCTGAGCGCCTGCCCGTCGATGGGCCGGCCGCTCACCGTGCAGGTGTTCGAGGCGTAGGATCGCGGGTGCGGCGGCGCGGCGGTTGACGCGCCGCCGCGGCCGGGCTTTGTTGCGGTGGGGACCGCAGCGGGAACGCCAGGACATGACCGTCAAGACGACCGAGCTGAACAAGCTGAACGCGCACGAGATCGTGCGCGGCATCAAGGCGGGCGACTTCACCGCGGAGGCGGTGACGCGCGCCTGCCTCGACCGCATCGCCGCGCGCGACGGCGCGGTGAAGGCGTGGGCCTTCGTCGATCCCGAGCTGGCGCTGCGCCAGGCCCGCGCGCTCGACACGGGCCCGGCGCGCGGGCCGCTGCACGGCGTGCCGATCGGCGTCAAGGACGTGATCGACACCGCCGACATGCCGACGCAGATGGGCTCGCCGATCTACCAGGGCTACCGGCCGGTGGCGGATGCCTCCTGCGTCGCGCTGGTGCGCGCGGCGGGCGCGGTGATCCTGGGCAAGACGGTGACCTGCGAGTTCGCCGGCGCGGAGCCGAGCGAGACGCGCAATCCGCTCAACCTCGACCATACGCCGGGCGGCTCGTCGTCGGGCTCCGCCGCCGCGGTCGCCGACTTCATGGTGCCGGTCGCGTTCGGCACGCAGACCGGTGGGTCGGTGTTGCGCCCGGCGTCGTTCTGCGGCCTGGTCGGCTACAAGCCGAGCTACGGCGTGGTCAACCGCGCCGGCCTCAAGTTCGCTGCCGAGAGCCTCGACACCATCGGCACCCTGGCGCGCTCGATCGAGGACGCCGACCTGGTCGCCTCCGTGCTGTCCGGCCGGCCGCAGCTGCCGCCGGTGGTCAACGGCCAGGCGCCGCGCATCGGCGTCTGCCGCACCCATCTGTGGAACACGGCCGAGCCCGCCACCGTCGCGGCGATCGACGACGCGGCGAAGCGGCTGGCCGCCGCCGGCGCGGAGGTGTTCGACATCGACCTGCCGGTCGGCTTCGAGGTGCTGAGCGAGGCGCGCGAGGTGTTCAACGACTTCGAGCGCGCCCGCGCCATGGCGTGGGAATGGCAGCATCACCGCGACCGGATGAGCGCGCGGCTGGTGCGCTACATCGAGAACGGGCACGCGATCTCGTGGCGGCGCTACGCCAACATGAAGCGGCTGGCGAACGGCTGCCGCGAGCGGCTGGACGAGCTGTTCACCGGGCTCGAGATCCTGCTGACGCCGTGCGCGCCGGGCGAGGCGCCGAAGGGTCTCGCGACCACAGGCGATGCGCGGATGCAGGGGCTGTGGACCATCCTGCACGTCCCGACCATCACCCTGCCGACGCATACCGGGCCGAGCGGCCTGCCTGTCGGCATCCAGCTGGTCGGGCCGCCGGGCGAAGGCGGGCCGCTGCTCAACTACGCCCGCTGGGTGTGGCAGCGCATCGGCCGGGTATGAGGCGGTGACCTTCGTCCGCAACGCCTGGTACGTCGCCTGCTGGGCGGCGGACCTCGGCGCGGCGCCGCTGGCGTGCATTATCGTGGACGAACCGGTCGTCCTCTACCGCGGCGCCGGCGGCCGGCCGGTGGCGCTGGAGGACCGCTGCTGCCACCGCTCGCTGCCGCTGTCGCTGGGCAGGGTGGAGGGCGCGCACATCCGCTGCGGCTATCACGGCCTGCTGTTCGATCCGGACGGCCGCTGCGTCGAGGTGCCGGGCCAGAGCACCGTGCCGCCCGGCGCCGTCGTGCGCGCGTTCCCCACGGTGGAGCGCTGGGGCGCGGTGTGGCTGTGGCCGGGCGATGCGGCGAAGGCCGACCCGGCGGCGATCCCCAACGTGTTCTGGCTCGACGATCCGGGCTGGACGCCGGCGCCGGGCTACCTGCGGGTCGCGGCCGACTACCGCCTCCTGGTCGACAACCTGCTCGACCTGACGCATGTCAGCTACCTGCACCGCTCGACGCTCGCTGGCGACGACGTGGAGGCGGTGACGCCGGTGACGACGCGGCGCGAGGCCGACCGCATCGTCGTCGGGCGCTGGATGAGGAACGTCTCGCCGCCGCCGCTCTACACCAAGGCGAGCGGCATCACCGGGACGGTGGACCGCTGGCAGTGGATCACCTGGGAGCCGCCGGCCAACGTCTATTTCGACATCGGCTGCGCCCGCTCCGGCACCGGCGCGCCGGAGGGCGACCGCAGCCAGGGCGTCTCGATGTGGTCGACCCACCTGATCACGCCGGAGACGGCGACGTCGTGCCACTACCACTTCAGCTTCGCGCGCGACTACCGCCTCGGCGACCCCGCGGTGACGGCGATCCTGCGCGACGGCGCGCGCAGCGCGTTCATGGAGGACCTCGTGGTGCTGGAGACGCAGCAGCGGATGCAGGCCACGCATTGCGACGCACCAACGGTCGACATCAACATCGACAACGCGCCGCTGCAGTCGCGCCGCATTCTCGATGCGCTGGTCGGCCAGGAGCAGGCGGCGGCCGAGTGAAGCGATTGCCGGATAGGCCGGCGGCCGTCCACCTCACCCGCTCGCTGCGCTCGCCCCCCCCCCCCCCCCCGGATGGGCGGAGAGGGTCAGTGGCGTCCCTCTCTGCCCTTTCAGGGGGGAGAGGGAGGGGACCCATCGCAACGCGATGGGGAGGGTGAGGTGGGTCGCCGCCGCGCCTCAGGCCGTCATGACAGCAGCGCCGCCATCATGCGCCGGTAGGCGATCGACGGGGCATCCGGGCCGCGCACGTGCAGCTCGTCGTGCAGGTCGAGCGGCATCGCCGGCGGGCGCTGGCTCTCGATCAGGACGCGGTCCTGCTCCCAGATCTTCAGGGTGAACGCGATCAGCTTGTCCGGCGGCTGGTCGAGGCCGAAGTTGCGGCCCACGAGCATGTAGCGGATGCATTCGCGCTCGCCGACCGGCGTGGTGAAGAAGAGGTCGATCACCCGGTCGCCGTTCGGATAGACGTTCTCGTGGTAGACCGTGTACGGCACCACGATGCGGTAGGGCAGGCGGTTGACGGTGAACTGGGTCGGGTCGAGGCGGTTGCGCACCTCCGAGTGGCATTCGAAGAAGAACTCGCCGTCGGACTCGATCACCTCGCGCGCCGGCACCGGCGGGGCGTTGTCGCGGTTGCCGAGCATGCCGGGGTGCGCCCACGGCAGATGCGCCTCGTCCATGAAGTTCTCGACCGACCGCTCGGCGCTGGTGTTCCACGGCACCGGCCCGACGATGTGCCAGCGATAGGCGGGATCGTCGATCTCCGGAACGTCGTAGATGGCCCGCCGCGGCGTGCCGGGGCAGACGAAGACGAGCCCGTAGCGCTCCACGCAATCGAGCCGGCGGGTGCGGGCGCGCGCCGGGATCGGGCGGTCCGGCGGCGCGGCGGGGATGCGGGTGCAGACGCCGTCGCGGCCGTAGGACCAGCCGTGATAGGGGCAGACGATCTCGCCGTTCTCCACCCAGCCGAGCGACAACCTGGTGCCGCGGTGGATGCAGGTGTCCTCCAGCGCCACGATCGTCCCGTCCGCGCGCCACAGCACCACGTCCTCGCCCATCAGCCGGACGCCGCGCGGCGCGTCGCCGACCTCTGCGCTCAGCGCCACGGGGTGCCAGTAGTCGGCGAGCGGATTGCGGTCGTCGGTCATCGCCAAGCGTTCCCGTGCTGCTGTCAGTCTTCCTGCATCGCCTCGTCGCGCTTCCTGCGGATCGCCGGCGCCATGACGGCGACCAGCAGCAGCGCGGAGGCGACCAGGAAGGCGAGGCTGATCGGCTCGGCCACGAGCACCGTGGCATCGCCGCGCGAGATCAGCATGGCGCGGCGCAGGTACTGCTCCATCAGCGGCCCGAGGACGAACGCGAGCACGAACGGCGCCGGCTCGCAGCCGAGCTTCATGGCGAGGTAGCCGAACGCGGCGAAAAACGCCATCACGAACACGTCGAACGTGCTGTTGCCGACCGCGTAGACGCCGATGGCGCAGAACACCACGATCGCCGGGAACATCAGCCGGTACGGGATCTTCAGCAGCTTCACCCACAGCCCGACCAGCGGCAGGTTGAGGATCACCAGCATGACGTTGCCGATCCACATGCTGGCGACGATGCCCCAGAACAGGCCGGGCCGGTCGATCATCACCCGCGGCCCCGGCGCGACGCCCTGGATCATCAGCGCGCCGATCATCATCGCCATCGTCGGGTTCGACGGCAGGCCCAGGGTCAGCATCGGGATGAACGAGGTCTGGGCGCCGGCGTTGTTGGCGGTCTCCGGCGCGGCGACGCCGCGGATGTCGCCCTCGCCGAACGTGCGCGGCGGCCTGGCGACCTTCTTCTCCAGCGCGTAGGCGGCGAACGCGGCCAGCAGCGCGCCGCCGCCCGGCAGCAGGCCGAGCGCCGAGCCCACGCCGGTGCCGCGCAGCATCGAGCCGAAGCAGTGGCGAAGGTCGGCGAAGCGCGGCCAGACGCGGCCGATGTGGGCGGCGTAGGCGCGCCCCGCCTCGCGCTGCTCCAGGTTGCGCGCAACCTCGGCGATGCCGTAGATGCCCATTGCCATCGGCACGAAGCCGATGCCGTCGGCCAGCCCGTCGAGGCCGAGCCCGAACCGGATCGCGCCGGTCGAGACGTCGGGGCCGACCAGCCCGAAGGCGAGGCCGAGTCCGACCATCGCTACTGACTTCAGCACCGAGCCGTGCGCCAGCACGATCGCGCCGACCAGGCCGAAGCACATCAGCGAGAAATACGCTGCCGGGTCGAACTGGAGCGCGACCTGGGCGAGCCACGGCGCGAACAGGGCGACGACAAGGGTCGCGACGCAGCCGCCGAAGAACGATCCGACCGCGGCGATGCCGAGCGCCGGGCCGGCGCGGCCCAGCCGCGCCATGCGGTGGCCGTCGATGGTGGTGACGACCGACGACGCCTCGCCCGGCATGTTGACCAGGATCGAGGTCGTCGAGCCGCCGTACTGCGCGCCGTAGTAGATGCCGGCCAGCATGATCAGCGCCGGCTCCGGCGGCAGCGAGAAGGTCAGCGGCAGCAGCACCGCCACCGTGGTGACCGGGCCGATCCCCGGCAGCACGCCGACCAGCGTGCCGAGCAGCACGCCGATGAAGCAGTAGCTCAGGTTGCCGACGGTGAGCGCGACCTGGAAGCCCAGCGCCAGGTTGTCGAACACGCCCATGGCGGCTACAGCGCCGGCCAGACGCGCATCGGCAGCCCCAGCGCGTAGACGAAGGTCGCGACCGAGAAAGCCGCCAGGGCGATCGCGAGCGCGCCCGTCTCGAGCCAGCGCAGGGGTCCGCCGGCGCGCGCCACGACCATCACGAGTGCGACGAGGGCGAGCGCGATGCCGCCATCGGCCACCAGCACGGCGAACGCGCAGAGCCCGGCGATCAGGATCAGGAGCGGGCCGAGATGCAGATCGGCGCGTTCGACGCCGCCGGCGGCCGCGCGGGCGGCGAGCGCCCGCGCGGCTAGGGCGATCCCGATGGCGGCCATCAGCCCGCCGACCATCAACGGGAAGAAGCCGGACCCCATCTGCGCCGGCGTGCCGATCGTGTAGGTGCGCGCGCCCCACATGAACAGGCCGCCGGCCGCGGCGAACATGACGCCAGTCCACAGGTCGCGGTCGACGTCCAGCCGCATGGCGCGGCCCCGCCCGAGGTCCCGCCGCTACTTCGCGGCGAGACCGGCGGCCGCGACGATCGGCGCCCAGCGCGTGGCTTCCGAGGCGACGAAGTCGTTCGCCTCCTTGATCGTCGTCGGCCACACGCCGGCGCCGATCTTGTCGAGCGCGGCCAGGAACTCCGGATCCTTCTGCGCCTGCCCGAGCGCCGTATTGAGCTTCGGCCCGACCCCCGCCGGCACGCCGGCGGGCCCGGCCAGGGTCATCCAAATGTCGACGTTGTAGTTGGGCATCAGCGACTCGGCGATCGTCGGCAAGTTGGCGAACGCCGCCGGTCGTTTCAGCCCGGTGGTGGCGATGGGACGGATCTTGTTGTCGTTGATGAACGGCAGCGCGCCGGCGATGCTGGCGAACGCCATCTGCACCTTGCCCGACATGATGTCGGGGAACGCGCCGCCGATGCCCGCATAGGGCACGTGGACGGCCTTGACGCCGATGTGGGCGAACAGCTGCTCGGCGCCGAGATGCGGCGCGGTGCCGACGCCGGCGGATGCGAAGTTGAGCTTGCCCGGATTGGCCTTGCCGTAGGCGACGAGCTCCTGCGGCGTCTTTACCGGCAGGTCGTTGTTGACGACGACGACGACGGGGGCGGAGGCGACCATGCCGAAGCTGGTGACGTCGCTCACCTTGTAGGCGACGTCCTTGCGCATCAGCGGGTTGATGACCGTGCCGATGTCCATGAGCTGGATGGTGTACCCGTCGGCGCGCGCGCGGGCGACGAAGCCGGTCGCCACGGCGCCGGCCGCGCCGGGCTTGTTCTCGACGATCACCTGCTGGCCGAGGGCCTTGCCGAGCGCCTGGGCCAGCACGCGGCCGGTGAAGTCGACGACCCCGCCCGGCGCGTAGCCGACGACCATGCGGACCGGCTGGGTCGGATAGTCCTGCGCCTGCGCGGCATGGATGCCGAGCGCGGCGCACGCCGCCGCCAGAAGAAGCCTCGCGATCATGTTCTTAGTCCTCCCTCGGACTTATTGGTTTACTGGTTGGGGCGCGCCGCGACGGCGTCGCCGGCGGAATAGCCCGCCATCCGGCCGAACACCGAGCCCGCCGTCAGGCCGGAGCCGCCCGGGTAGTTGAAGTAGAACAGCCCGCCGACGCATTCGCCCGCGGCGTAGAGGCCGGGGATCGGGTTGAGGTCGGTGTCGACAACCTGGCCGCTGCCGTTGATGCGCAGGCCGCCGAACGTGAAGGTCAGGCCGCAGGTGATGCCGTAGCCCTCGAACGGCGGCGTGTCGATGGTGTTGGCCCAGTTCGACTTGTTGATGGCGAGTCCCTCGGTGTGCCGGCCGTCCTTGACGTTGGGGTTGAACGGGATGTCCTGGCGGACCGCGGCGTTGTAGGCCTTCACCTCGGCGAGGAACGCCTTGGGGTCGACGCCCTCCAGCTTGCCCGCCAGCTCCTCCAGCGTGTTCGCCGTCACCTTGGTGATGCGGCGGATGTTGTATTCGTCGCGCTTCAGGTGGGCGACCTTGGAATCGAGCACCTGCCAGGCGAACTGGCCGGGCTGGTTCAGGATGACTCTGCCGTAGCGTGCGTAGGTGTAGTTGCGGAAGTCGGCGCCCTCGTCGACGAAACGCTTGCCGTCGGCATTCACCATGATGAAGAACGGGTAGCTGTGCTTCTGGAACTGGTCGCCGACCGAGAGGTCGCCGAACTCCGGCGCGTTGCGGTCCCAGCCGACCGCGTGGCCGCCCGAGAAGTTGCCGTAGGACGCCGCGCCGATGGCGAGGCCCATGTTGAGGCCGTCGCCGGTGTTGAAGCGGGTGCCGCGTACCTTGGCCAGCTCCCAGCCCGGGCCGAGATAGCGGGTGCGCATCTCCGGGTTCGACTGGAAGCCGCCGCACGCCATGATGACGGCCTTGGCCTTCATCTCGCGCACCTTGCCGCCGGACTTCACCTTGACGCCGCGCACGGTGTTGCCGTCGTAGAGCAGCTCGATCGCGCGCGTCTCGAAGAAGATGTCGATGTCCTGCTTCTTCGCCGCGTTGGTCAGGTACTCGTAGAGGCCTGGGCCGCCGCCGCGCGATTCGACGGTCAGTCCGCCCCAGAACTTGAACTTGCCGTCGATCTTGAACGCCTGGCGGCCGTAGATCGGCACGAACTGCACACCCTTGGAGCGCATCCAGATCAGCGTCTCCAGGCTCTTGGTCACCAAGGTCTCGGCCATCTCCGGGTCGGTGCGGTACTGGGTGACGCGGAAGATGTCGTCGAAGAACTGGTCCTGGGTGTAGGTGCCGAAATCGGTCATCGCGACCTCGGCGTCCGACAGCTCGACCAGCTTCTTGATGTCCTCGACGCCGTCGTAGACCACGCGCATCGAGCCGGCGGTGAAGCGGGTGTTGCCGCCGGCCTCGTCCTCCGGCGCGCGCTCGATCATCGCGACCTTGGCGACCTTCTCGCGCGCGGCCAGCGCCGCGCAGCCGGCCGCGTTGCCGGCGCCGATCACGATAACGTCGTATTCGTCCATGGGTGTCTCCCTGTGCGTGCGGCGTTCAGCCGATAGTCGGTAGGGGCGAGTCTCAGACCCGCCCGTGTTTCCGCCGCGCCAGCATCGCGGCGCGGAGGGGGCGGCGGGCGGGTCTGAGACCCGTCCCTACATAAAGACGGTGTCGCATCATGCCGAATCCCCCGGCACCGTGCCCGGCGGCAGCGATTCGATGTGCGCCAGGATATTGCGCGGGCGGGTGATCCAGATGCGGTCGCGCTGCGGGTGCGCGGCGATGTGCTTCAGCGCGCGCCGCAGTTGGCGCAGGCGGAACGGCACGCCGGAGCAGAAGGTGTGCAGCGACAGCCCGCACACCAGCGGCTGGCGCGCCGACAGCGCCAGCATCTCCTCGAACTGATCGACGATCATATCGCAGAAGTCTGGCGCGGTGTGGCGGCGGGTCAGCATCGCCGGCGTGTCGTTGATCTCGATCGGATACGGCATCGAGAGCAGCCGGCCGCTGCGCGTTTTCATCCACACCGGCTGGTCGTCGATCGGCCAGTCGAGCACGTAGCGGTAGCCGGCCTCGGCCAGGAGGTCGGGGGTCGCCGCGCTCTCGGATATCCATGGGCCCAGCCAGCCGGCCGGTCCGGCGCCCTCGTGGCGTTTGAACGCCTCGGTCGCCTCCTGGATGATCGCGCGCTCCTCCGCCTCCGGCAGCTCGCCCTGGGCCTCGGAGTTGGTGACGGCGTGGCCGACGAATTCGTCGCCGCGGGCGCGGATGCGGTCGGCGATCTGCGGCGCGTGGTCGTAGATCGAGGAGTTCATCAGGTGGCACGCCGGCAGCCCGAATTCCTCGAACAGGTCGAACAGCCGCCAGATGCCGACCCTGAGGCCGTAGTCGCGCCAGCCATAGTTGCGCACGTCCGGGTGCGGCCCCGGCGCTGTGGGGGAATGGCCCAGCCCCTCCCCGAACGAGAAGTGCTCGACGTTGACCGCGATGTAGAACGCGAGCCGCCGGCCGCCGGGCCAGTGGTAGTCCGGGCGCTCGCCGATCGGCGAGTAGTCGAAGCGGCCGTGGTGGCGGACCTTCATGGGCGTTCCCGTTGATCGGCGCGGCGGCGTGGGCGCGCCCCCCCCCCCCCCCC
>JBFWQM010000125.1:0-5473 GCA_050249455.1 Rhodospirillaceae bacterium
CGTAGGGGCCGCGGACCGCGGCCTCGACGTAGGTCTCGAAGCGATTTCTTCGTCGCACGTCGAGGCCCTCCCTGTGACTGTCGGACAGTATCAATCATGACAGGATACTGTCAACGAGGACAAAAATCGGCCGCCAATCACGGCAGCGTGCGATCGCCCAGACGATGGCGGATGCGGCGCAGCACTTCGCAGGCGAGCTCGAGCTCGGCGGCGCTGATGCCCTCCGACGTCTTCCTGGCCCAGGCGATGCGCAATTCATTGGCCTTCCTGATCGTCGCCCACCCCTTGGGGGTCATCACCACCAGCTTGGCGCGCCGATGGTTCGGGTTCTCGACGAGGCTGACCAGGCCTTCGCTGCACAGGACGTTCACCGTGCGCTGCACGCTCTGCCGCTGCAGGCCCATGGCGCGCGCGATGTCCGATACGGTGGCCTTGTCGTTGCGGATCGCCCCCATGACCTGCCAGTGCGCGCTGGTCAGGTTGATGCCCTTGACCAGCCGGTCGCCCGCCGTCAGCAGTCGGCCGTTCAACCTGAAGACCTCGAGCACGAGCTCAGTGTAGGTACGGCTGGCGCGATTATCCTGTAGCGCCGTGTCTGGAGACCGCTTGTTCATGGGTCATTTCTAGACACACCGGTCGGGTGCTTCAACCGTCCGCGCCGGCTGCGGCCTACTCCGCCGCCTGCGCCGACGGGACGATCACCGTGTTCCAGGCGTGGGTCTCGATCGCCCGGTTGGCCGCTTCGTCGCGCACGATGTTGGGCGGGTCGTCGCCGCGCACCATCGCCGCCAAGCCGTCGCGCAGCGCCTTGCGCAGCATGACGACGCCGCGGTCGGACAGCGCCAGGTTCTCCAGCGCGTGGACCGCGATGGCGCGCTGGCCCTCCTGCGCCTCCATGTCGTCGGGCTTGCGCTGCTTGTCGGCATAGGGCCGGTCGCGCAGGTTGCCGGGCCGGATGCTGGTCACCGTGTCGGTGCCGGGCTTCCAATCCGCCACCGGCCGGCCGTCGCGCTTGGGCCAGGCGACCAGGCTGAGGCCGCGCAGATGGGTGTCGTCGACCGGCACACACCATGACAGCTCGGTCGCCTTCTCCTTCACCTTGGGCTTGTCGCCCTGCTCGTGGATCGAGGCGACCAGATAGATGTTGGGCAGCACCGCCTCGACATAACGCTCCAGCCGGTTGCCGTTCGGCAGGTTGCGGAACATGCGGTAGCGCACCCCCAGCTGCGTCTTCTCGAAGCCGATGTCGGGAATGTCCGCGGAGGTCACTGCGCTGCCGAACTGGTCGCCGGAGATCTTCGCGTGCAGCATCAGCAGGTGGTAGGCATCGACCACGTTCTCGAAATGCTGCAGCCAGTTGCAGTCGCGCACGAAGCCGATCGAGTGGTCGTCCCACAGCCGCATGGCGCGGATCTCGACGTCGTCGCGGCCGCGGCCGTCGATCACGTCGTACATCGGGAACAGCGGCTGCTTCTCCGGCGGCCCCATGTAGACGAAGATCATCCCGGCATAGTCGTGCACCGGGTAGCCGGGCTGCCAGACGTCCATCCGCTCGGCGTAGCCCGGCTGCTCGCACGGCATCTCGACGCACTTGCCGTCGGCGCGGTACAGCCAGCCGTGGTAGCAGCAGCGGATGCCGCCCTGCTCGACGCGGCCGTATTCCAGCGACGTGCCGCGGTGGGCGCAGTGGGCGTCGAGCACGCCGATCCGGCCCGCGCCGTCGCGGAACGCGACCAGGTCCTCGCCCAGGATGCGCACCTTCTTCGGCAGGCCGTCGTCGAGGTCGGCGGCGAGCAGCAGCGGCTGCCAGTAGCGCCGCATCATCTCGCCCATCGGGGTGCCGGGGCCGACATGGGTCAGCGCGGCATCTTCCTGCGGGATCGTGCGCCCGTAGCCGGATTTCATCGCGGTGTCTCCCGTTCGGTGAGCGGTCTCGCCTTCCCTGCCTTCACGATATGGGCGACAATTGCGCAACGCGATTGGGCAATTGCGCAACCGGATGCTTGGTTAATGCAACAGGGCTTCGACTGGGACGACCTCCGCCATTTCCTGGCGGTGGCGCGCGCCGGCAGCCTGGCCGCCGCGGCGCGGGCGCTGCGGGTCAACCGCTCCACCGTGTTCCGCCGCATCGGCGCGTTCGAGACCGCGCTCGGCGTGCGGCTGTTCGAGCGCACTGGCGACGGCTTCGTGCCGACCGAGGCGGGCGAGGAGATGCGCGAGATCGCCGAGCGGGTGGAGGACGAGCTCGCCGCGATGGTCCGCGGCGTCGCCGGGCGCGACCAGCGGCTGACCGGCACGGTGCGGGTGGCGACAACCGATTCCATCGCGTTCGGCCTGCTGCCGCCGCACCTCGCGCGCTTCCATGCCGCGCACCCCGGCATCCGGGTCGAACTGGTGGCGACCCCGCGCCTCCTCACCTTCACCCGCCGCGAGGCCGACGTCGCGTTCATGGCGGTGCGCAACCCGGACGGGCCGTTCGTCGGCCGGCGGCTGTGCGGCATGGCGGTCGCGATCTACGGCTCCGCCGCCTATCTCGCGACGCATCCGCGGCCGCGCGATATCGACGATCTCAGCCGCCACGCCATCGTCGCCAGCGACGACAGCCTGGCCCATTTCCCGATCACCCGTTGGCTGAAGGAGAACGTTGCCGACGCGGCCGTGACCTACCGCACCAACAGCTTGCTGATGCAGCTCGCCGCGGTGCGCGCCGGGGTGGGCCTCGCCTACCTGCCGTGCCTGCTGGCCGACACGGTGCCGGGCTTGGTACCGGTGTTCCCGTCCGACGTCGACATCGGAGTCGACCTGTGGGTCTGCACCCACGCCGACCTGCGCCGCACCGGGCGGGTGCGCGCGTTCATCGACTTCATGGCCGGCTCGATCCAGGCCGACAGCGCCTTCCTGGAAGGCCGCGGCCCGCGGCGGGTGGTCGGCATCGACGCGGCGGCCTAGGCCCAGCGCATCCAGCCGCCGAGGCCGAGCCAGGCGACCGCGATCGCCAGCGAGACGATCGTCATGGGAATCCCGGCGCGGGCGAAGTCGCCGAAGGTCAGGCGCACCCCGGCCTGCGCCGCGCGCTCGGCCACGATCAGGTTGGCGATCGAGCCGACGATCAGGAAGTTGCCGGCGAGCGTGGAGAGGAGCGCGAGGCCGTACAGCGCGCCCGCGTCCGGCTGCGGCCACACCGCCATCAGCAGGATCACCGCCGGCACGTTGCCGATGGTGTTCGACATCACCAGCGCCAGCGGCGCCAGCACCGCCAGCCGGTCGGGCAGGACGCCGCGCGCCTCCAGCCACACCAGCGCGTCGCGCGCGATGCCGGTGTCGGCGAAGCTCGCGGTGACCGCGAACAGGCAGGCGAACAGCAGCAGCAGGTGCCAGTCCACCGCCCCCAGCACTTCGCGGCTGGCCAGCCGCCGGCTCGCGAGCAGCGCGGCGGCAACCGCCAGCGCGCCGATCTCGCGCGGCAGCGGCGTCGCGAATAGCGCGATCATCGCCACCGTCGCGACGACAGCCTTCATCGTCTGGCCGCGGTCCACCGCCGGCGCGGCGCCCACTTCTGCCGGAAGGTATTGAATCGCCGCCAGCTCGCGTCGCCACATCACGCGCACCGCGACGTAGACGACGACCAGCGCGGCGAGCGCCGGCAGGCCGCACACCAGCAGGAAATGCCAGAAGTCGAGCCGGCCGACCTGGCCGATCAGGATGTTCTGCGGGTTGCCGATGATGGTCGCGGCAGACCCGGCATTGGCGGCGCCGACCAGCGCCATCAGGTAGGGCCGCGGATCACGCCCGCGGCCAGCGATGCCGGCGATCAGCAGCGGCGTCATCGCATAGACCACGATGTCGTTGGCGAGCACCGCCGACAGCCCGCCCGCCACCGCCACCGTCATCGCCAGCAGTCCGGACGGCCCGGCGGTCGCGGTGGTGATGGCGCGCGCGCACAGGTCGTAGAACCCGGCGGCGGCGAACTGCGCCGACAGGATCATCAGCGCGAACAGCAACATGATGGTCGGCGCGTCGATCGCCGCGGCGAACCCCGCGATGTCGAGCGCGCCCGACGCCAGCAGCACCGCCAGCGCCATCAGCGCGATGCCGGTGCGGTCGACCCTGAGCCCCGGCACCCGCCCCAGCGCCATGCCGAGATAGGTCGCGGCGAACACCGCGACGACCAGGGTGGTCATCAGGGTGCGGTCCGTCCGCGATTTGCAGGCCGGAGAGGCCGGCGGCCACCCACCTCACCCGCTCGCTCCGCGCGCACCCTCTCCTCCCAAACTGGGAGGAGAGGGTTTCCTGGTCTCCCTCTCCTCCCGGTTTGGGAGGAGAGGGTCGGGGTGAGGTGGGCGGCCTCGCCCTCGGGCCGAACGCGACTTCCCGCCGCCGCCATCACCCCGGCTTCCGCGCCACGATGTGGAAGATGTGCCAGTGCTTGGGATGATGGCCGCGCGGGGTGACGGAGTCGTCCTCTTCCTCGCGGAAATGCTCGACCGCGAGGCCGGCGAGGCACGCCTCGGCCTCTGGGCGGGTGTGGAAGGTGATCGACGGGTTGCCGGCCCAGCTGTCCTTCTCGCCGTAGAGCTGGCCGGCAAAGCGGCCGCCCGGCCTCAGCGAGTCCAGGATGCGCCGCCACAGCGCCGGGAAGTCGGCGGGCGGGCACAGCGGCAAGGCGAAGCTGGAGTTGACCAGGTCGCAGGCCGGCCACGCCGCCGCCTCGAACCGCGCGACCAGGGTTTCGAGCCGCGCGCCCGCCGGCAGGTCGGGCCGCGCCCGGAGCCCCTCGATCGCCGCCGGCTCGGCGTCGATCGCCAGCACCCGCCAGCCGCGGCGCAGGATCTCGATGGTGTCGCGCCCGTTGCCGCTGCCGAGATCGACCGCGAACCGCCCGGCGGCGGGCGTGCCCTCGGCGTCGAAGCGGTCGAGCGCGAACATCAGGGTCGGCCGCGGCGGCCGCTCGCCGGTCACCTGGTAGTAGCGCCGCCAGGTATCGTCGCCCTCGTTCTCAACCATCCGCCACCCCTCCGCGCCCTTGATGATACCGCCCGCGGCCCGGCGTCAACGGTTGCGGCCGGCGCGGTGCGGCGATATGACCATCGCCCATGTCCGACGCGCAACAACAGGTCGCCCTGCGCATCGCCGACGCGGTGGCGGGCTGCGGCATCCGGCTGGTGGCGAGCCTGCCGGACGGCTGGATCGCGCCGCTGATCCGCACGTTCGAGGACGATGCGCGGTTCCTGCACGTGCCGGTCAACCGCGAGGAGTCGGCGATTGGGCTGTGCTCGGGCGCGTTCTTCGGCGGCGTCGGGGCGCTGGCGCTGATGGGGGCGTCGGGGCTGATGACCTGCGTCTATGCGCTGACCAAGATCAACTACACCTACCAGGTGCCGTGCCTGATCTTCGTCACCATGCGCGGCGCGTTGGGCGACCACGCCAAGTTCCACGTCTCCAACGGGCTCTATCTAGAGCCGCTGATGGACGC
>JBFWQM010000125.1:5573-15506 GCA_050249455.1 Rhodospirillaceae bacterium
TTCGAGGAGGCGGTGCGGGCACCCGGCCACGCCTTCGTCGTGCTGGAGGTCGAGCCGCTGGGCGCCACCCTGCCCGCCCCGCCGATGGACGGGCCGGAGCTCAAGTTCCGCTTCGGCCGCCGCCTGGAGGCGACCTACGGGGTGCGGTTGTTCGACCCGCTGGCCTGAAGGACCGCCCGACGTGCCATCTCGGGCGGCGGAATGCCTCAAGTCGAGGTCGCGCACCGACACACTCCTGCTAGACTTCGCCGGCACAGTTCCTTGCCGCCTGGAGTCCTCCGTCCCGCATGAACACGCGAGGGATCGCCCTTTATGCCGCGCTGATCGCCGGGTCGGCGGCGCTGGTCGCCAACCCGCTGGTGGTCGCGCTGGTGCATCCGCACCCACCGGCGCTGATGCTGTGGTATTTCGCCGGCATCGCCGCCTGGCTGGTCGCGGTCACGGTCGCCGGCGCGGCATACGCGCGGGGCAGCCGCCGCCCCTGGTTCGCCGTCGCCGTTCTCGGCCTGGTGCTGCTGCCGGTCGCCATGGCCGGTACCGAGCTTGGCCTCACCTACGCCCGCCTCAGCGGCTGGATCGGCGGCACCGCGCCGTCGCCGATCCACGAGCCTGACCCGCTGAACGGCTGGCGGCCGCGGGCGTCGGCAACGGCGCGCGACGTATCGCCGGGGAACTTCGACGTCGTCTACCACACCGACGCCTCCGGCCGTCGGATGATGCCGGCCGTCGAAAGCGGGCCGACCGTCCACGTCTTCGGCGACTCCTTCGCCTTCGGCCAGGGGGTGCGCGACGACGAGACGGCGCTTGCGCTGCTGGCGGCCCGGCACAGTGAACGGATCGTCAACCATGGTGTGATGGGCTACGGCATCGATCAGATGATGGGCCGCATGCTCAGCGCCGACATCAAGCCGGGGGACACCGTGGTCTTCGCGCCGGTGGCCGACGACTTCCGGCGCAACCTGGTGCACCGCGCGCATCTGTGCCTGTTCCGGGTCGCGCCGCCGCGCCAGGTCCGCGTCGTGCCGAGGCTGCGCGACGGCAGGCTCGAGGCGGTCCCGGTGGAGGAGGCCTGCGGGGTGATGGAGGCGACGCTGCTCAACAGCAACGTCCTGCCACTCGGAATCGCGTTCAACCGGCTGCGCAACCGCACGGTCGACCCGGCGGCGATCGGCCACGCGCGCGAGGTCCTCGCCGCCGCCGCCGCCGCCGCGCGGGCGCGCGGCGCGACCTTCCGGCTGGTCATCCTGGCCAGCGGCAGCGAGTGCGGCGCGCGCCGGCTGCAGCTCGACCTGGGCGACCTCGGCATGCCCTATGACACCCTCCTGCCGGCCTGCCCGGACGATCCCGCCGCCGCCGCGGCGATGCGGTTCCCGTCCGACTACCACTGGACGCCGGCCGGCCACCGCTGGGCCGCCGACGCGCTGGAGCGCCTCCTGTTCCGGGTCGGGACGTGAAGCCGGACTCGCTCGCCATCGACCACGCGCCCTCGGTCAACGGGGCGATGGGCCGGCGCATGATCGGCGCCGCCGGCGCGCCCGCTGCGATCGCGGCGCTGCGCCGGCGCCTGATGCCGGTGCTGCCGCCCGGGCGTCTCCATCCTGCCGCCCACGCCGCCGACAGCCGGCTGTTCCTGTGGACCGCGACGCAGGGCGGCCTCGCGCCGCGCTGGTCGGTGGGGCCGGACGGGTCGCTGGCGGTGGTCGACGGCACGGTGTGGTTCGTCCGCGGCCAGGGCGGCGCGCCGCCGCCGGACCCGGCAAGGGCCGTGCTCGATCTGGTGCGCGCGGGCGGCGCCGCGGCGCTGGAGCGCGTTTCGATGGATGCCGCCGTCGCGGTGTGGGACGCCCGCACCGCCACGCTGGTGCTCGGCCGCGACCGCCGCGGGGCGATGCCCCTCTATCACGCGGAATCGGACGGTGCCGTTCTGTGGGCCTCCGACCTGCCGTCGCTGCTGGACGCCGGCGTCGCGCGCGCGGTCGACGAGATCGCGGTCGACAACGTCCTGGCCAACGGCTTCGTGCCGGCGCCGCTGACGATGGTGAAGGCGATCCGCAAGCTGCCTGCCGGCTGCGCCGCGATCGTGCGCGACGGCCGCGTCGCGTTCGCGCGCTTCGATGCGCCGCCGCCTCGCGAGGTCGCCGATCTCGATGCGGCGGCGACCACCGCGGCGCTGGGCGAGCGGCTGGCCGTCGCCTCCGCCCGCCGCGCGCCGCCGGACGAGCCGATCGGCGTGCTTCTGTCGAGCGGCGTCGATTCCAAGCTGATCCTCGGCGCGCTGTTGCGCATGCCCGGCCGCGACCCGGCCACCGTGCACACCTTCACCTACCGCTACGCCGGCTACGAGGGCGGCTGGAACGAAGGAGCGGCGGCGCGCGAGGCGTCGGCGCATTTCGGCACCGTTCACCGCGAAATTGAGTTCGGTCCCGCCTTCGTCGCCGACAATTTCGACCGCATGCTGTGGGCCTACGGCGACCCCTTCACCTACGGCATGCACAGCTTCCTGCTCGACCCGGTCCTGGAGGCCGGGGTGCGGCGGGTGTTCACCGGCGCCGGCGCCGACGGCTGGTACCAGGGCCGCCGCGAGCGCCGCGCCAAGCAGATCCGCGACGTCTCGCCGCTGGCGGTGGCGGCGCTGTCGGCGGCAACGGCCGCGGCCGGGACGGCGGCGGCGCTGCTGTCGCCGCTGCCGCGCGTCAACCGCTACGCCGAAGGTCTGGCGTGGCGGCTGGACGAGTACGACTGGCTCGCCCGCACCGGCATCCCGTGGCGCAGCGGGGCGTCGATCCTGCCGGCCCGGCATCGCCGCCGGCTCTACCGCGACCCGTCGCTGGCCGCGCGCGGCGGCGCGGTCGGCGCGGCGCTGTTCGCCGATGCGGCAGCGCCGGTCGCCGGCTGCCGCGACGAGGTGCGCTTCCCGTTCATCCACCTCCGCTACTTCGTCGCCGAGGCGGCGCACCAGTGGTACGCCGCCTGCACGCGCGCCTCGGGCCTGCGCTTCGAGCACCCGTTCTTCGACGACGACATGATCGACCTGCTGTTCCGCCTGGCGCGGCCGTCGGCGGACAAGCGCGACCTGCGCCGGCTGGCCGAGACGATGATGCCGCCGGCCATGGCCAACGTGCCGAAGGTCGCGCAGACCGCGCCGATCCGCCAATGGTTCCGCGGGCCGCTGCGCGACTTCCTGTGCGACGGGCTGGCGCGCGACCGGCTGCTGCGCCACGGCCTGTTCGACCCGCGCGGCGTCGATCGCCTGCTCGGCCAGCACCTGCGCGGCGAGATGAACCACGAATGGCGGCTATGGGGCGTGCTCGCGGTCACCCGCTGGCACGAGCTGGTGCTGGACGCGCGGCCTTAGGCCGGCGTGACGACCGGGCGCGGCAACGCCGCGCGCACCACGTTCATGGTCCGCTCGGCGGCGGCTTCCCAGGTGTACTGGCTGGCGTTGGCGAGGCCGCGTTCGCGCAGCCGCTGGCGCAGCGGCTCGTCGTCGGCGATCGACGCGATGCGCGCCGCGAGCTGGCCGGGGTCGAACGGATCGCAGTAGAGCGCGGCATCGCCGCATGTTTCATGCAGCGCCGGCGTGTCGGAGACGACGACCGGGCAGCCGCACAGCATCGCTTCCTGCGGCGGGATGCCGAATCCTTCGTAGAGCGACGGAAACGCCAGGCACAGCGCGTTCTGATAGAGCGTGCGCAGCGCGGCGTCAGACACGTAGCCCAGGGCGACCACCCCAGGGTCGCGGGCGACGTGGGGATCGGCGAACACCTTGGGATTGCCGGCGCCGACCACCACCAGCTTGAGCTCGGGACGGTCGAGCAAGCGGAAGGCGGCCAGCACGAGCTGGAGGTTCTTGTTGGGGCTGACGGAGCCGACCGCCAGCACGTAGCGCTGCGGCTGCAATCCGTGCTCGTCGACCACCGACGAGTCGGACTCGCGCGCCAGGATGTGGTCGGCGCCGCACGGCACGATGTCGAACTTCGACTGCGGCACCCGGCAATAGCGCGCGAGCTCGCCGCGCGAGAACGCCGAGACGGTGATCAGCCGCGCCGCCGCCCGCGCGAGCACGGGATGGATCACGCGGTTCGCCGAACGGAAGAGCAGCGAGAAATTGGACGGCGCGGCGAACGTGGACGCGTCGTGCAGCACGACCACGTGGCGCGGATGCAGGATCGGTCCGGTATTGCCCAGGCTGACCAGGACGCCGTTGCGGGCGTGGAACGGCAGCTCGAGCTGGTCCCACAGATACCCGGTCATCATGCCGACCCGCTGGAACCGGATGTTCGGCATGTCCTCGGGAAGCGTCGCGTTCGGCGGGGCGAGGACCACGAGCCGCATGTCCGGGTCGGCGCCGCCGCGCCTTCCCGTCAGCCGGTCGAGCGCGCGGATGAGCTCCATGGCAAAGCGCTGGACGCCTGTCTGGCGTTGCGACAGGAACCGACCATTGAAGTAAACGACGGACATTGCTCGCATATTCTACTTGGCACGCCGCCCTGGCACCGTGGCGACGGGAGGTAAGGACTACCCCATACTAGCATGTTGTTAGGTCGCGCGAGGACTGCGTGTAGAACGCCGCCGCGCGATCGCCCGGGGCCAGGTTGAGCCGCCGGGCCTTAAGGGACTGATAACCGCGGTTGTCCACAATTCCGCGGCCCGTCGCGGATGACTCCCTCCCGCCGGCGGGACATAATTAACCATTCGGCACCGCGCCATTCGGTCTAGGAGCTTCCAGCGTGAATTCCCTGGCCAAGGTCGTAGTCATCGGCATCGACGCCGGCGATGGTCCGCTGATCGAGCGGTGGGCGCGCGCGGGCGCATTACCCACCTTCCGCCGCCTGCTCGACCACGAGACGCACGGCATGACCGCGAACCCGCGTGGCCTGGTCGCGGGCTCGGTCTGGGCGACGTTCTACACGGGTGTTTCGCCGGCGCGCCACGGCCAGTACGCCGGCAACGAGCACTTCGATCCCGTCGAATACCGCGAGACCGACTACCGGCCGGAGGAACTGACCGCCCCGCCGATGTGGGCCCGGCTGAGCGACGCCGGCAGGCGCGTCGCGGTGATCGACGCGCCGTACACCTTCCTGCACTCCCACATCAACGGCATCAACGTCGTCGACTGGGGCACGCATGCCCGGCGCCAAGGCGCCACGTTCCACACCTGGCCGCCGTCGCTGGCCGACGAGATCCTGGAGAAGTTCGGCCCCGACGTGATCGGCGAGTGCGACGCCATCAGGCCGCGCAACGCCGAGGAGCACCGCGCCTTCCGGGACAAGCTGATCGACCGCGTGCGGCGCAAGACCGACATGTCGCTGCACTACCTGGCCCAGGGCAACTGGGACCTGTTCGTCACGGTCTACGGCGACGCGCACTGCGCCGGGCACCAGTGCTGGCACGTGCACGAGCCGACCAACCACCTGCATGACCCGGCGATCGCCAGGGAGGTCGGCGATCCGCTGAAGGACGTCTACGTCGCGATCGACGCCGGGATCGACCGCATCCTGAAGGCGTGCGGACCGGAGACGACCGTCATCATCTTCTGCAGCCACGGCATGACCCATCACCACAGCGGCACGCGGCTGCTGGACGACATGCTGCTGGCGCTGGACGGCGGGCATCGGCCGCAGACGCGCGATGCGCTGACCCGGACGCTGCGCGAGATGTGGGTGCGCTCGCCGCGCTGGGTGCGCGCCTGCCTGAAGCCGCTGCGCGGACCGGTCAACGATGCTCTGGTCCTGAACAAGCGCGCCGGACGGCGCTATTTCGAGGTGATCAACAACAACGCCACCGGCGGCGTGCGCATCAACCTCAAGGGGCGAGAGAAGGAAGGCATCGTGAATCCCGGCGCCGAGTACGACGCGCTGTGCGATGCGCTGGTGCACGACCTGCGGACCTTCGTCAACGCCGACACCGGCGAGCCGCTGGTCGCCGAGATCATCAAGACCGCCGATCTCTATTCCGGGCCGCGGCTGGCGCACCTGCCGGACATCCTGGTGACGTGGAACCGCAGCGCGCCGATCCGCCGCGTCGCTTCGCCGAAGACCGGCGCGATCGAGAACCGGCAGGGCGAGGGCCGTACCGGCGACCATACGATGGAGGGCAAGTTCTTCGTCGTCGGGCGCGCGCGAAACGCGGTCAACCGTCCCGTCCCGGTGACGGATTTCGCCGCGACCGTGGTGGGCATGCTCAATGTCGCCGCGCCGGACCTGGAGGGCCGGCCGATCCCGGAGATACTCCGCGCGCCGGCCAAGGTCGCGTGAACGGCGAGCCCCGTGCCCGCGCGCCGCGTCGTCATCGTCACCGTCCACTATCTCGAGTCGAAGCGTCAGGCCGATCCGCATTTCATCGCGCGGGCGTTCCGCCGCCTGGGCTGGGACGTGCTGTTCTTCACCGTCTCGCTCAGCCCGCTGTCGAAGCTGCGCCGCGACGACCGGATGCAATACCCGATCGTGGCGGAGGCGAACCGGATCAAGCCGGTCGCGGACGGCCTGTCCAGCTTCGTCTGGTACCGGCCCTATCACCCGGTCAACCTGCGGCTGCCGCTGCTCAACCGGCTGAGCGCGCCGCTGTTCGCGCGCTACGGCGACGGCCCGCTGCACGACTCCCGGTCGTTCCTCGCAGGCGCCGACCTGTTCGTCTTCGAATCGACCGCAGGGATCATGATGGTGCCGCAGCTCAAGCGGCTGAACCCGCGCGCCCGCTACGTCTACCGCGTTTCCGACGACATGCGCGTGGTCGGCAACCATCCCGTGATCCTGGAAGCCGAGGATGCGGTCGCGAGCGAGTTCGACCTGGTCAGCCTGCCCAGCCGCTACATGCTGCACCGCTTCGGCAACCTGCCGCAGGCGGCGGTGCATCCGCACGGCCTGGACAAGTCGGCGTTCGAAGGCGACATGCCGAACCCCTACGAACCCGGCACGGTTAACGCGATCAGCGTCGGCGCCACCCTGTTCGACGCCGAAGCACTGGCGCTGGCCGCGCAATCGCTGCCAGAATTGCGGTTCCACGTGTTCAGCTGGCACCGCGACATGCCGGAAGCGCCCAATATCATCCAGCACGGCGAGCGTCCGTTCGCCGAGGTCGTGCCGTGGATCCGCCACGCCGACGTCGGCCTTGCGCTCTACCGTTGGCGCGAGGGCGCGGAGCAGTTCGCCGACTCGAGCCTGAAGATCATCCAGTACACGTGGTGCCGGCTGCCGGTGGTCGCGCCGTCGTTCGCCGCCGCGCCGGAGAACGCCAACGTCGTCGGCTACGTCCCGGGCGACCGGGAATCGATCCGCGCCGCGTGCGAGCGCGCGCTGGCGATCGATCGCCGCACCATCGACGTGTCGCGCATCCGCGACTGGGAACAGCTTGCACAGCATCTCGCCGGTGGCTCGGATGGGGGCGGCGACCGGCCCGGCGGCGCCGCGGCGCATGGGGACACCGACCGTGTTGGACAAGATTGAGCTTGCCCTCGAAAAGACGCTCGCGAAGGCCGGCGACCGGCTGACCGACTGGACCGCCTATCCCTTCCTGGAGAAGCCCGAGGACCTCTTCTACTCGGGCTGGATCGCCTCGTTCGTGGTGATCGCGGTGATCATCCATCTGGCGCGGGCGCAAAGCGGCGAGCGCACCTTCGGCGGGTTCGTGCGCGCGGTGTTCCCCAAGGCGGTCTACGCCCACCCGTCGGCGATCGTGGACTACAAATACTATGTCGTGAACCGCATCTTCGTGCGGATCGCGTTCATCGCCTCGGTCGCCGCGGCCTTCGCCGTCGTCGGCACCGCGTGGGCGGCAGTCCTGGGCGCGCTGTTCGGCGCGGAGGGCCCGCGGCTGGAACCGGGGCTGGCGCTGGGCGGCCTCTATGTCGTCGGCCTGCTGCTGGCCGCCGACCTCGGCTTCTACCTGGCCCACCTGGCCTCGCACAAGATCCCGCTGCTGTGGGAGTTCCACAAGGTCCACCACTCGGCCGAGGTGCTGACGCCGTTCACCAACTATCGCTTCCACCCGGTCGAGATGGTGCTGATCGACGTCAGCAAGACCGTGTTTGTCGGCCTGGTCAACGGCACCTTCGGCTATCTGACCGGTTCGGGCGTGACGGCGCTGATGGTGTTCGACACGGTCATCGTGCTCTACGCCTTCAACGTGCTCGGCAATCTGCGCCACAGCCATATCTGGCTGAGCTACGGGCCGGTGCTGGGCAAGGTGCTGTGCAGCCCGGCGATGCACCAGCTGCACCACGGCACCGACCCGAAGCACATCGACCGCAACTATTCGCTGGTCTTCTCGCTGTGGGACTGGATCGGCGGGACGATGTACATGCCGCCGAAGGCGGAACGCATCGACTGCGGCCTCGGCGTCGAGAGCCGCGAGTTCCGCAGCGTCTGGGCGCTCTACACGCTGCCCTTCGTCAAGGCCGCACGGCTGTACTCCGGACGGGGCGCGATGTCGCGGCGCAAGTCGGCCTGAGCTACCGCGCGCCGCGCCGCCGCGGCAGCGGCGGCAGCACGCGGAAGGCGGACAGGTCGAGGCGGCGCCTGACGATCACGTGGATCGCGAGCGCCGAGCCCGCGAAGGAGATCAGCGCCGACAGCGCCGCGCCTTCCAGCCCGGCGAGCGGGATCAGCACCAGGTTGAGCAGCACGTTCACCGCCGCCGTCGCGCCGTAGACGATCGCGGTGACGTTCTGGTGGCCGGTCATGGTGAGGATCGTTGTGCCGGGCGCCCGCGCGGCGAACAGCACCTTCGCGAGTGCGAGGATCGCGAGCGCGCCCGCCCCCTCGGTGAAGGTCGCCCCGAACAGCGCCATGATCCACGGGCCCAGCGCGGCGAGCGCGAGGCCCAGCGCAACGGTCGGCCAGACGGTGAGCTGCACCACCTGGGTGAGTTGGCGCTGCAGCCCCTCGCTGTCGCCGTCCGCGTGCAGCGTGGCGAAGCGGCCGGCGGCGAGCGCCATCGTCGCGGTCATGACGAACTCCGCCAGCGAGGCGGTACGCGAGGCGGCGTTGTAGATCGCGATGTCGTCGGGCCGCAGGTAGATGCCGACCAGCAGCACGTCGGCGCGCGCGGTGACCTCGTTGAACAGCGCGACGAGGATCAGCGGCAGCGATACGCGCAGCCACATCCGGCGCTCGTTGTGCGGCTGGGCCGTCCGCACTTCGTTCGGCAGCCGCCGCCACAGGAGCACGCCCTGAACCACCACGGTCAGCAGCAGCGCGCCGATCGTGACGCCGAGCGCGACGACCGCGGTCGGCGCGAAGCCGAGCAGCGCGACCGCGACCGCGCCGAGGATCAGCATCAGGTTGAACGCGACCTCGCGCGGCGCGAACGCCACCACCGGCGCGGCCAGCGCACGGCCGGCATCGCGCCACAGAGTCACATAGGCGAACAGCGGGATCGCCATCGCGCCGACCATCAGCGGCTCGGCGAAGTGATCGGGGATCGGCGTGACGCGGATCAGCAGCACCGCGATCGCCGCGATCGCGACCCCCACCCCGCCGACCATCACCGCGATGATCGAGAACCGCACCAGCCCGGCGGCGCGTCGGTCCTGCTGGCGGGTGCGGTAGGTCGGGTAGAAGCGCAGGAACGTCGTCTGCAGCCCGAGCGTCGCCGGCACCGCCAGGATGCCGCCCAGCGCCCAGCCGTAGCTGAACAGCCCGAACTCGTAGGGCCCCAGCCAGCGCGCGATGAACACCTGCGCGACGTAGGCGAGCCCGGCGCCGGCGACGCGCAGCAGGAACACGAACGCGCCGCCGCGCAGCAGGCTGCCGCCGCCGCCGGCGAGGCGGCCCTTGACCTTGTTCAGCAATGCGCCGGCGCTGGGCATTCTTCGTTGTTGCGGTCGGACCCGAGGAACATGGTTAACACATTCCTTGCGGAGAGGCCCCCTCCCCCCAAACCCCTCCCGCAAGGGGAGGGGGGGTATAGCCTCCTTCCCTCGCGGGAGGGGGT
>JBFWQM010000126.1:0-15466 GCA_050249455.1 Rhodospirillaceae bacterium
GCGGGAACCCGACCTTGTCGACCAGGATGTCGTAGCAGCGCCGGCAGATCGCGACCTTGCGCTCGACGGTGTCGGCCTGGCCGTCCTCGTCGAACGCCATGACGACGACCGCGGCGCCGTAGCGGCGCACCAGCCGGGCGTGCTGGACGAAGGCCTCCTCGCCCTCCTTCAGGCTGATCGAGTTGACCACCGGCTTGCCCTGCACGCATTTCAGCCCGGCCTCGATCACCGACCACTTGGATGAGTCGATCATCACCGGCACGCGGCTGATGTCGGGCTCGGCGGCGAGCAGGTTGAGGAACGTCGCCATCGCCTTCTCGGAATCGAGCAGGCCCTCGTCCATGTTGACGTCGACGACCTGGGCGCCGTTCTGCACCTGCTGGCGCGCGACGTCGACCGCCGCCGCGTAGTCGCCCTCGCGGACCAGCTTGGCGAAGCGGGCGGAGCCGGTGACGTTGGTGCGCTCGCCGACGTTGACGAACAGCGAGTCCGGGCCGATCACCAGCGGCTCCAGGCCGGCCAGCCGGCAATGCGGCGCGGCGACGGGCAGCCGGCGCGGCGGCGCCACCGCCACGGTGTCCGCCATCATGCGGATGTGCTCCGGCGTGGTGCCGCAGCAGCCGCCGACCAGGTTCAGGAAGCCGCTGGCGGCGAACTCGGCCAGGACGCCCGACATCTCTTCCGGCGTCTCGTCGTACTGGCCGAACACGTTGGGCAGGCCGGCATTCGGGTGGCAGCCGACATAGCAGTCGGCCAGCCGCGACAGCTCCTCCAGCCACGGCCGCAGGTCGGCGGCGCCGAGCGCGCAGTTGAGCCCGACATAGAGCGGCCGGACGTGGCGGATGGAGTACCAGAACGCCTCGGTCGTCTGGCCGGTGAGCGTGCGGCCGCTGCGGTCGGTGATGGTGCCGGAGATCAGGATCGGCAGCCTGAGGCCGCGTTCGGCGAACTGGGTCTCGATCGCGAACAGCGCTGCCTTGCAGTTCAGCGTGTCGAACACCGTCTCGACCAGGATCGCATCGACGCCGCCGTCGATCAGGCCGCGCAGCGACGTCGTGTAGGCCTCGACCAGCGTGTCGAAGGTGACGTTGCGCTTGCCGGGGTCGTTGACGTCGGGCGAGATCGAGGCGGTGCGGTTGGTCGGCCCCAGGACGCCCGCGACGAAGCGCGGCCGCGACGGCTGGTCGGCGATCGCCGCGTCGGCGGCCTCGCGCGCCAGGGTGGCGGCGGCGAAGTTCAGCTCGTAGACCACGTCCTCCATCATGTAGTCGGCCTGGGCGATGGCCGTGGAGTTGAACGTGTTGGTCTCCAGGATGTCGGCGCCGGCGTCGAGATAGGCGGTGTGGATCGCCCGGATGATGGCAGGCTGGGTCAGGCACAGCAGGTCGTTGTTGCCCTTCTGCGGGCACCGGTGGTCGGCGAAGCGCGCGCCGCGGAACCCGGCCTCGTCCAGCTTGTGCGCCTGAATCATCGTGCCCATCGCGCCGTCGAGCACCAGGATGCGCTCGCGGAACGCGCGCTCCAGCGCGGCGGCAGCGGCGGGGCCTGTCGCGTCGCGGCGCGCGCGCGCGGGCGCCGCCGTGTCGGATCGTGTCGCCATTACGCGGTCTCCGTCGCGCGCGCCGCCGGGCGGATGCCCAGGATGTGGGCGATCGCGTAGGTCAGGTCGGCGCGGTTGAGCGTATAAAAGTGGAACTCGTTGACGCCGTGCGCCTGCAGGCGGCGGCACTGCTCGGCCGCCACCGTCGCGGCGACCAGGCGCCGCGTCTCGGCGTCGTCGTCGAGCCCTTCGAACAGATGCGCCATCCACGCCGGCACGGTCGCGCCGCACTGCCGGCTGAACCGCACCACCTGCGCGAAATTGGTGACCGGCAGGATGCCCGGCACGATCGGCACGTTGATGCCCGCGGCGCGGGCGCGCTCGACGAAGCGCAGATAGGTGTCGGGCTCGAAGAAATACTGCGTGATCGCCCGCGTCGCGCCGGCATCGACCTTGCGCCGCAGGTTGTCGAGGTCGGCCGCGTGGCTGGCCGCCTGCGGATGCATCTCCGGATAGGCGGCGACGCTGACCTCGAAGTCGGCGATCCGCTTCAGGCCGGCCACGAGCTCCGCGGCGAAGGCATAGCCGTCCGGGTGCGGCGCGTAGTCGCCGCCCTCCGGCGGGTCGCCGCGCAGCGCCACGACGTGGCGGATCCCGGCGTCCCAGTAGCGCCGGGCGACGTCGTCGACCTCGCCCCGGCTCGCCGCCACGCAGGTCAGGTGCGCCGCCGGCACCAGCGACGTCTCGCGGCGGATGCGCACCACCGTGTTGTGCGTGCGGTCGCGGGTCGACCCGCCGGCGCCGTAGGTGACCGACACGAAGCGCGGACCCAGCGGCGCGAGGCGCTGGATGGCGGCCCACAGGTCGGCCTCCATCTTCTCGGTCTTCGGCGGGAAGAACTCGAACGAGACGCTGAGGCCGGTCATCGCGCCACCTCCGCTGGCTCGGGGAGCGGGTCGAAAGCAGGGGCCGCGACCATCGGCTTTTCCGCCAGCCACAGCGCGACGGTGAGCGGTACGCCGGGCAGGGTGCGACGCGCCGCGACGTCGAGCCCGGCGGCGGCGCACCATTCGGCGACCTCGCCGTCGGCGAAGCCGAGCCGGCGGTGGGCGTGCTCCTCGCGCAGCGACTCGATTGTGTGGGGCGTGAAGTCCGCGACGACGAGACGACCGCCCGGCTTCAGGACGCGCGCCGCCTCGCCGATGACCGCGCGCGGCCGGTCGGCGTAGTGCAGCACCTGGTGCACGGTGATGGCATCGAACGACCGGTCGGCGAACGGCAGGCGGTACATGTCGGCGTGGCGCACCTGGCAATGACGCAGGCCCGCGGCGTCGAGGTTGGCGCGCGCGACCGCCAGCATGTCGCGCGATGTGTCGACGCCGACCGCGCGCGCCGCCGACGGCCCGTACAGCACCAGCATGCGCCCGGTGCCGGTGCCGATGTCGAGCAGGTCCGAGACCGAGTCGGGCGGCAGCAGGTCCGTCAGGGCGCTCTCGACCTCGACTTCGGGCACGTACATCGAGCGCATATCGTCCCAGCGCGCGGCATTGCGGTCGAAATACGCGGCCGCCGCCGCCGCACGGGCGCGCTTGACGTCGTCCAGCCGCTGGCGGTCCAGCGCCATCTGCGCGTCATCCGCCGGCAGCAGGCCGAGCAGCGCCCGCGCGACGGCGCCCTGCGCATCGAAGCGGTCGGACAGGCGGTAGAACACCCACGCGCCCTCGCGCAGCCGGTCGAGGAGACCCGCCTCGCACAGCAGGCGCAGGTGGCGCGAGACGCGCGGCTGGCTCTGGCCGACCACCTGGGTGATCTCCGACACCGTCAGTTCGCCTTCGGCGCAGAGCGCCAGCAGCCGCAGCCGGGTCGGCTCGGCCGCGGCGCGCAGGGCGGTGAGAATCTGGTCCATGCAATCCCCGGAGGTACTGGGCGGCGATCCTATCGAACGAGATCACACATATAAAGATATTTTTATATCCTGAAAATTCCATTACCGGAATCGGGCCGCGCGGCGGTCGCCCGCCGAAACGGCTTGTTAAGGCCGCAGGGGCAATGATTTGGTGTGATCGCCGTGTTGCCGTGAGGTACGCGGACGCAATTGTCAGCGGCATGGCTATCGCTTAAAGTCCCGCGCTGTTAACCCTGCGGTGCATTCGCATCCGCCTACCGTCGGCTTGGGGGTCTTCGGTGTTGCAGACAATGCGTATAGAGAAGGCGCGGCGCTCGCCGCGCTGGCTGGCGGTCGCACTCGCCTCGGCCCTGCTGGGATCGGGTTGCGCCACGCCGCCGCCTGCCGACGATCCGGACGCCGTCGCCGCCTTCCGCGAAGCGAACGATCCGTACGAGCCGCTGAACCGGCAGATGTTCGAGGTCAACATGTTCCTCGACCGGGTCGTCCTCAAGCCGGTGGCCTATGTCTACAAGGAAGCGGTGCCGCCGCCGGCGCAGAGCTGGGTGTCGAATGCCCTGAACAACTTCCGTTCGCCAATCGTTCTCATCAACGATCTGCTTCAGGGCGAGTTCGGGCGTGCCAACAACACCTTCCTGCGGCTGATGATGAACACCGGCTTCGGCCTGGGCGGCATCCTCGACATCGCCACCGAGTTCGGCATCCCCGATCACGAGGAGGATTTCGGCCAGACCCTCGCGGTCTACGGCGTGGGCGAGGGGCCGTATCTTGTGCTGCCGCTGCTCGGGCCGTCGAATCCGCGCGATTTGGCCGGCTTCGTGGTGGACACCGCATTCGACCCGTCCACCTATATCAAGTACGTGGCCGGCGTCGATTCGTTCGGCCCGTCGAAATTCGCCGGCTCGGCGGTCAGCGGGCGGGCGCAGCGCTACGACCAGATCAACGAGCTGCAGGCCTCGTCGCTCGACTTCTACGCCACGGTGCGCAGCCTGTACCGGCAGAAGCGCAACGACGAGATCCGCAACGGCCGGCCGTCGCTGGCGCGCCAGACCTGGGAGCACGAGCCGGCCGCCGAAGCCGCGGAGGCGGTGCCGGCGCCGATGGCAAACAAGGGTCCGAACGAGCAATGATGTTCCGCCGTGTCTTCGTTGCCGCGATCTGCGGCCTTGCGCTTGCCGCTGCGGCGACCGGGCAGGCCGCGGCGAATACCGCCGACCAGTTCATCGCCACGGTCGGCAAGCGCGCGATCGATTCGCTGACGGTCAAGACCCTGAGCGACCAGGAGCGGGAAACGCGGTTCCGCAACATCCTGCGCGAATCGTTCGACGTGCCGGAGATCGGGCGCTTCGTGCTCGGCCGCTACTGGCGCACCGCGACCGACCAGGAGAAGGCGGAATACATCCGGCTGTTCGAGGAGTTCGTCGTCAAGTCGTACTCCAACCGGTTCGCCGACTTCGCGGGCGAGGAGTTCAAGGTCGGCCAGGCGATCGAATCGCCCGACAAGGACAAGCTGGTGTCGTCGGAAATCGTCCAGCCGCACGGCAAGCCGCCGATCCGGCTGGTCTGGCGCGTGCGCAACAGCGGCAGCGAGTTCAAGGTCGTTGACGTCGCCGTCGAAGGGATCAGCATGAGCGTGACGCAGCGCGACGAGTTCGCCGCCGTGATCCGCAATTCCAGCGGCAAGGTCTCGGGCCTGATCGACGCGCTGAAGAAGAAGACGGGAAAGTAGCGCCGGTTCTGCCGGAATGAAGATCGAGGGCGGGTCCGGGACCCGCCCTCTTTCATTGTGCGCCCCTATCGCACCAGCGGCTTGTACTTGATCCGGTGCGGCTGGTCGGCCTCGGCCCCCAGGCGCTTCTTGCGGTCGGCCTCGTAAGATTCGTAGTTGCCTTCGAACCACACCACCTGGCTGTCGCCCTCGAAGGCGATCATGTGGGTGGCGATGCGGTCGAGGAACCAGCGGTCGTGGCTGATCACCACGACACAGCCGGCGAACGCAAGCAGGGCGTCTTCCAGCGCGCGCAGGGTATCGACGTCGAGGTCGTTGGTCGGCTCGTCGAGCAGCAGCACGTTGGCACCGGACTTCAGCATCTTGGCAAGATGGACGCGGTTGCGCTCGCCGCCCGACAGGACGCCGAGCTTCTTCTGCTGGTCGGCGCCGCGGAAGTTGAACCATGCGCAGTAGGCGCGGCTGGCCACCGTCTTGGTGCCGAGCGCGATCTCGTCGCGGCCTTCGGAAATCTCCTCCCACACCGTCTTCCTGGCATCCAGCGTCTCGCGCGACTGGTCGACGTAACCCATCGTCACCGTGTCGCCGAGCCTGATGATGCCGTCGTCGGGCTGCTCCTGGCCGGTGATCAGGCGGAACAGCGTCGTCTTGCCGGCGCCGTTGGGGCCGATCACGCCGACGATGGCGCCCGGCGGCAGCTTGAAGTTCACGTTCTCGAACAGGAGCTTGTCGCCGAAGCCCTTACGCACGTCGACCGCTTCGACGACCAGATCGCCCAGCCGGCGCGCGGCCGGGATGACGATCTGCGCCGTCTCGGGCGCGCGCTCGGCGGCCTCGGCCAGCAAGGCGTCGTAGGCGGCGACGCGGGCCTGGCTCTTGGCCTGGCGCGCGCGCGGGCTGGCGCGGACCCACTCGAGCTCGCGCGCCAGCGTGCGCTGCCGGGCGGTCTCCTGCTTCTCCTCCAGCGCGAGCCGCTTCTCCTTCTGCTCCAGCCAGGACGAATAGTTGCCCTTCCACGGGATCCCGTGGCCGCGGTCGAGCTCCAGGATCCAGCCGGCGACGTTGTCCAGGAAGTAGCGGTCGTGGGTCACCGCGACGACGGTGCCGGGGTATTCCTGCAGGAACCGCTCCAGCCACGCCACCGATTCGGCGTCGAGATGATTGGTCGGTTCGTCCAGCAGCAGGAGGTCGGGCCGCTGCAGCAGAAGCCGGCACAGCGCCACCCGGCGCCGCTCGCCGCCCGACAAGGTGGTCACGTCCGCGTCTCCCGGCGGACAGCGCAGCGCGTCCATCGCGATCTCGATCTTGCGGTCGAGGTCCCAGCCGTCGGCGGCGTCGATCTTCTCCTGCAACTCGCCCTGCTCGGCGATCAGCGCGTTCATCTCGTCGTCGTCCATCGGCTCGGCGAACTTGGCGCTGACCTCCTCGAACCGCTGCATCAGGTCGTGGATCTCGCGCATGCCGTCGCGGATGTTGCCGGCGACGTCCTTGGCCGGGTCGAGGTCGGGCTCCTGCTGCAGGAACCCGACGCTGGCGCCCTCCGCCGCCTTGGCCTCGCCGCGGAAATCCGCGTCCTGCCCGGCCATGATGCGCAGCAGGGTCGACTTGCCCGAACCGTTCACGCCGAGCACCCCGATCTTGGCGCCCGGCAGGAACTGTAGGCTGATGTCCTTGAGGATTTCCCGCCCGCCCGGAAAGATCTTCGTCAGGCGGTGCATGCTGTAGATGTACTGGTATGTCGCCATGGCCGGAGAATAGCCTGCCGCCCCGCTGCGGTCACGGGCATCGATGGACGATACTGTCGCGCCGCAACAGGACACGACGATGACGCCGCTCGCCAGCTTCCGCCTGCGCATCGCGCTCGCCGCCGCCGCCGCCGTCGCCATCGCCGGCGCGGCGATCTGGGACGCGCATGAAGGCGCGCCGGCGCGTGACGCGCTGGCCGGCATGTTCCTGGCGCTGGCCGGCGTGGCGGCCGCCTTCGCGTTCGTCTGGATCCAGGTCGAGCGGCGGCTGGTCGCGCCGGCCGCCGCGCTGGCGCGCGCGGCGCGGCTCGCCGCGGCGGCGGAGCCTGCGGCGAGCCTGGAAGAGACTGCCGGCCCGCTGCTGCAGCCAATGGCGCGCGCCGTCGAGACGGTGATCGCCAGCCGCGAACGGCTGCGCGACGAGTCCGCGCGGGCGGTCGGCAGCGTGACCGCCCGGCTGGCGGGGGAGAAGCGGCGGCTCGAAGCGATCCTCAGCGATCTTGCCGAAGGCGTCGTCGTGTGCGCGCCGGACCATCGCATCGTCCTCTACAACGCCGCCGCGGCGCGGGCGCTTGGCACGCCGGCCGCGCTCGGCCTCGGCCGGCCGGTGTTCGACGTGCTGTCGGAGGCGCCGCTGCGCGCGGCCCTCGACGCCGTATCCGGACCGGCGCCGATCGCGGCGTCGGCAACGGCGGCGGCGACCGGCGCGAGCCTGGCGCTGCGCCTGGTGCGCATCGCCGAGCCTGGCGGCGGCGCGGCCGGCTACGTCATCACGCTTGCGCCCGACGGCGCGCCGGCGGCCGCGCTGCCGCCGCGCCCGGTGTTCTACGACTTCGGCCTGCTCGCGCCGGCGGCGGTGCCGGACGCGCGCGGCAGCCAGCCGCTCGACCGGCTGGGCTATGTCGTGTTCGACACCGAGACCACCGGCCTCGAGCCGCGGGCCGGCGACGAGATCGTCCAGATCGGCGCGGTGCGGGTGACCAACGGCCGGCTGCTGGACGGCGAGAGCTTCATGACCCTGGTCAACCCCGGCCGGCCGATCCCGCCGCGCTCCACCCGGTTTCACGGCCTGACCGACGCGATGGTTGCGGACGCACCGACCGTCGATGCTGCGATGCGCGCGTTCCGCGACTTCGCCGGCGAGGCGGCGCTGGTCGGCCACAACGCGGCGTTCGACATGCAGTTCCTGCGCCTGAAGGAGGCGCGCGCCGGCGTGCGGTTCGACGCGCCGGTGGTCGATACGCTGCTGCTGTCCATGGCGATCGATCCGCTGGAGCCGGACCATTCGCTCGACGGCCTGGCGCACCGCTTCGGCATCGAGGTCGTAGGCCGCCACACCGCGCTGGGCGATGCGCGCATCACCGCGCTGGTCCTCTTGCGCCTGGTCGCGCTGGCCAGGGACCAGGGCATCGTCACCCTGGACGACGCGATCGCCGCGACCAACCGATTCGTCGAGCCGAGGCAGCGCCAGCGGCCGGCCTAGCCGACGCCGCGGCGCGCTACCAGAGCTTGCCGGTGAAGTCGGCCAGCACGCGGCGGTGCAGGGCGGCGACGGCGCGCAGCGATTCGGCGAGTTCGTCGCGCTCGGGCCGCTTGAGCCGGCGGGGCAGGACGTCGTTGGACGGCCGGCGGCCGGCGGCGACGTCGGCGACCTGCTGGCGCAGCAGCCGGTCGGTCAAACACGCGAAGGCGGAGTCGAGCGCCGCCGCCTCGTCGGCGTCCACGATGCCGCGCCCGGCCAGCGCAGCCAGCCGGTCGGCGGTCGCCGTCGCGGCGATGCCTTCGCGCAACGCCAGCAGGCGGATCGAGCCGACCAGCGGCATCAGCCCGCCCAGCTTGAGGTCGACATGGCCGCGCCGAGAGTCGTCGCCGCCGACAGTGTGGAAGCGGCCGAACAGGCCGATGGCGACGGCATGGTTGGCCTGGTTCTCCGCCATGGCCGACAGGAACGCGGGGTAGGCGGCGAGCTGGCCGGACAGGTGGCGCCGCAGCGCGTCGGCCGGCGCCGCATCGCCGGCGAACGGGCGGAAGTCGCAGAAGATGTCGGCGAACAGCACGGCGACCGGGCTGCGCCGGCGGCACCACAGGCCCACCTGGTCGCGCCACTGGGCCAGGGTCTTGCGCCACACCGGGTTGGTCGCCATCACGTTGCCGTCGCACAGCGGGAACCCTGCGGCGGCGAGCCGCGCCGTCATCCGCTCGGCCAGCGCGATGAAATAAGTGTCGATCGCGCCGTGCTCCGCGTCGGGGTAGTCGGCGAGGATCAGGCCGTTGTCCTGGTCCGGCCGCAGCAGGCTCTCGCCGCGCCCGGCGGAGCCGAGCACCAGCGCGGTGAAGGCGACCGGCGGCGGGCCGAGCGCTGCGGCCGTCGTCTCGACGATGCGCCTGTGGATGTCGAGGTTGATGTCGGACAGCAGGCGCAGCACCTCCGGCGCCGGCACGTTCTCGGCCAGGAGATCGGCGGCGAGCGCGGCCTGCGACGACTTGCGGCGCGCCAGGCCGTCGGGCGAATCGTCGTCGCCCAGCGCGGTCATGCGGCGCAGCGCCGCCTCGCCGGCGACCGCCAGCGCGTGGTCGAGGTCGACGACGCCGGCCAGCCGCCCGTCGCCCTCGACCAGCGGCAGGTGGCGGACCGCCAGGCGCCGCATCTCGGCGATGACGCGGTAGAGATAGTCGCCGGCCGGAGCGACGGCGACCGGGCTGGTCATCAGCTCCCCGACAGGGCGGTCGGGCGCGGCGGCCAGCGCGGCGCGGCGGGCGATGTCGCGCTCGGTCAGGATGCCGACCGGCCTGCCGCCGCCATCGACCACCACCAGGCCGGACGAATCGGCGGCGGCCAGCGCGGCGATCGCGTCGCGCAGCGGCGTGGCGGCCGGCAGCGCCGGGAAGTCGCGCATCGCCTCGCGCGCCCGGCGGCCGAAGACCGCGACGGCCGGGCTGGGGCTAGACACCGCCGGCCGCAGGCCGGCCGGCAAGGTCGGCGCAGACGGCGGCGCGGTCGACGCGCCGTTCCATCTCCTGCCACATCGACACCATGCGGAAGCACACGCTTGCGACCACCATCTCCTGGTCGAACCGGCGGTAGCTGGTGTGGATGGGCAGCGCTTCGTAGAGCAGCCGTCCGGATACCTCGGCGATGGCGGCGGGGCCGCGCGGGGGCGCCGCGCGCGCCGCGCCCATGCGCGCGTCGAACCGGGCGATCGCGTCGGCCCACCCCTGCGGCCGGTGCGCCGGCGGCGGGTCGAGCGCCAGGATCTCGGGGTACCAGGCGGCGAGACGGTCGGCGATCGCGGCTGCGTCCGATCCGGCGGACGGCCGCAGGAAGGCCTCCAGCACGATCAGGATGTCGGCCAGCACCGCGCCGTAGCCTTCCCAGCGGCAGCGCGTCAGCGCGGCCATGAAATCCTGTTCCTTGAAGAGCTGGTAGCTGAACAGCCCGGCCTTGGTGCGGCAGTAGTCTATCGCGCACTTCTGGGCGATGAAGGCCGCGTGCTGGCGGGCGAAATCCCGCAGCGCCGCAGCGGTGGCAATGGTGGGACGACGCCATCGCTGCAGCGGGAAGGCGCAACCCACCCACTGCGCCGGCGCCAGGCCAAACAATAATCGTCCTGCTTTTTGTTGCATTGTCTTGACGGCCTGCCTGTCCTATCCTTCCTTAGAGTTGAACAAAATATGGTCCGGGCCACAACCCGGATGGGGAGGCTAGCCGGACGCCGCAATCCGCGGCGCCAGGCATACGCGCAGCGTGCAGTGGTGGCGCACAACGGCCTTCCCTCGTTGTCATGCGCGGGCCGGGGCATACGTGCCTTCGGCCCCCGAACGAGGAGGAGTGGGGATGGCGACCCAGCAGTTGTCTTCCGAAAGGCGCGTCGCGTACTGGAATCGGACGTCGCGGTTGATGTGGACGATCATGGCCATCTGGTTCCTGGCCAGCCTGTTGATCCCGGCGTTCGCCGACAACCTCAACAAGATCACGATCCTCGGCTTCCCGCTCGGCTTCTACATGTCCGCGCAGGGCTCGCTGATCATCTTCGTCATCCTCTGCTTCTGGAATTCCAGCGGGCAGAACAAGATCGACGAAGAGTTCGGCGTCGCCGAAGACTGAGGGGGGCCAAGCGATGTCACGCGTCGTCCAGGGCGACTTCCTCAGCAACCTCGGCCGCATCTACGGCCTCTACACCGGCGGCTTCCTCGGCTTCACCATCCTGCTCGCCATCCTCGAGCAGCTCGGGGTGCCGAACAGGATCATTGGCTACCTTTTCGTCTTCCTGACCATCGGCGTTTACGCGCTGATCGGCTGGCTGTCGCGCACCGCGCAGATCTCGCAGTACTACGTCGCGGGTCGCCAGGTGCCGGCGTTCTACAACGGCATGGCGACCGGCGCCGACTGGATGAGCGCCGCGTCGTTCATCTCGATGGCGGGCGGGCTCTATCTGCAGGGCTACAACGGCCTCGGCTTCGTGCTCGGCTGGACCGGCGGCTACGTGCTGGTGGCGACCCTGCTGGCGCCGTACCTGCGCAAGTTCGGCCAGTACACGGTGCCCGACTTCCTGGGCGCCCGATACGGCGGCAACGTGGCGCGGACCTGCGGCATCGTCGTGCTGCTGTGCGCGTCGTTCACCTACGTCGTGGCGCAGGTGTTCGGCGTCGGCATCATCACCTCGCGCTTCCTCGGCATCCCGTTCGAGTGGGCGGTGTTCGTCGGCCTGCTCGGCATCCTGGTGTGCTCGATGCTGGGCGGCATGCGGGCCGTCACCTGGACCCAGGTGGCGCAGTACATCATCCTGATCATCGCCTACCTGGTGCCGGTGGTGTGGCTGTCGACCAAGGACTACGGCATCCCGATCCCCGAGCTCACCTACGGCCAGGCGCTGGAGAAGATCACCGCGCTGGAAACCCAGCTCGGCATCGTCAAGCACCACGTCGCCGCTTTCGCCGGCGCCGACGGCAGGTTCAGCTGGACGGAGTGGGCGAACTTCCTCGCCCTGGTGCTGTGCCTGATGGTCGGCACCGCGTCGCTGCCGCACATCCTGATGCGCTACTTCACCACGCCCAACGTGCGCGACGCGCGCAAGTCGGTCGGGTGGAGCATCTTCTTCATCTTCCTGCTCTACTTCACGGCGCCGGCCTACGCGGCGTTCGCGAAGCTGGAGGTCTACCAGAACGTGATCGGCCAGCCGATCGCCTCGCTGCCGGCATGGGTGCAGTCGTGGTCCCAGGTCGCCGGCATGCTGACGATCAAGGACGCCAACGCCGACGGCATCCTCCAACTTGCCGAGTTGACCATCAACCAGGACATCATCGTCCTCTCGACGCCCGAGATCGCGGGCCTTCCCTACGTGATCTCGGGCCTGGTCGCGGCCGGCGGCCTGGCGGCGGCGCTGTCAACCGCCGACGGGCTCCTGCTCGCGATCGCCAATGCGCTGTCGCACGACGTGTACTACCGGATGATCGATCCGAAGGCGTCGAGCTTCCGCCGGCTGGTGGTGGCGCGCACGCTCCTGATCGTCGTGGCGATCATCGCCGCATCGGTGGCGAGCACGCGGCCGTCGGGCATCATCCAGATGGTGGCGTGGGCTTTCTCGCTGGCGGCAGCCGGCTTGTTCGCGCCGCTGGTGCTCGGCATCTGGTGGAAGCGCACGACCTCGACCGGCGCGATCTGCGGCATGATCGCGGGGTTCGGCGTCTGCCTGTTCTACCTGGTGGCGACGCGCTACGCGCCGGGGTGGTTCGAGGCGACCTTCGGCACCAAGCTGTGGTGGGGCATCCGCAACATCTCCAGCGCCATCTTCGGCCTGCCGGTCGCCTTCGTCGTCACCTGGATCGTCAGCCTGATGACGCCTGCACCCTCGCAGGAGATGCAGGACTTCATCGATTCGATCCGCGTGCCGGCCGGCGAGGTCGCCTTCAGCGAAAAGCTGGAATGAAGCAGGACCGCTCGTTGCGGGTGGAGGAGGGGCGGGTCCTGGACCCGCCCTTCTTTTGCGCGCGGGGCGCGGCCGCCCCGCGCCGGTGGTGTAGAGTGCACGGATGAACGCGCCGGACCTGTGGTGGGGATACCTCCACTTCCATCTGCCGAACTATGCGCTGTCGGTGCTGATGTACACGCTGATCGGCCGCTTCATGCTGGCGTTCTTCGTGCGGCCGGACTCCGACAACTACATCTGGCGCTGGTTCCGGCGGCTGACCGACTGGCTGGTCGCCTGGGTGCGCGTGATCACGCCGGGCTTCGTGTCGCGCGGCTGGCTGCCGCTGGCCGCGGTGTTCTGGGTGATGGCGGCGCGCGTCGCGTTCTTCGCGGCGATGTATTCGGCCGGGCAGGTGCCGACGGCCGGCCGCGTCGTTGGCGCGGGGTGAGGCGACGATGGACCGCGAGACCCTTTTCGCCGCGATCTCCGGCATCTGCATCCTCAACGGCATCTTCTCGCCGCTGATCGCCCTGCCTTATGCGTTGTCGCCGGTGTGGATGCCGGACTTCATCCCGATCACGCCTTCGATCGCCGCCTATGCGTCGTCGCTGCTGCTGTCGTTCGCCACCCTGCTGGTCAGCGGCGTGCCGGCGGCGCTGTACGAGAGAGTCGCCGGCGCCGGCCGCGAGGCGGCCGCCCCGATGTGGCTGTGGCTGGCGACAGCGGGCCTGCTCAGCCTGCCCGCCCTGGGCCGGCTCACGAGCCTTTGACCGCGGCAACCCTTCGGCCCGGCCTGCGTTCGGCTATCATGCCACGCCGCTCCGACGCCGAGGCCTTCTCCAATGGAACGCATCAGGCATTGTGCCGACATCTCGATCCGGCGCGGCTGCGGATTCGGCGTCCTGGCGATCGCCTGCGCGATGGTCGGCGTGGCGCACGATGCCGCCCTCGCCATGCGCGGCGGCGCGCTCATGGTGATGGTCATGTGGGCGGTGCTGGTGGTGAAGGGCCTGCGCGCGCCGTCGCGCCGCTACCGCGACACCGAGGTCTGGATCCTGCTCGACAAGAAGCTCGACGGCGTGCCGCCCGACCGCTTCCAGCAGGCGATCGGCTCGGTCCTGCGCGAGCGCTATCTGTGGCACGCCTACGTCTTCGCCGGCCTGTCGTCCGTGCTGTGGGTGATGAGCTTCATCCTGCGCGCCATCCGCTGACGCGCTACACTGCGGCCGAACGGCAGGGAGGATTGCGATGGCCGACCATCCGAACGCACGCCAGCTCCTGAGCATCGAGGGCCGCGTGGTGATCGTCACCGGCGGCGCCAAGGGCATCGGCAAGATCTATTCCGAGCGCATGGCGGAGGCCGGCGCGAAGATCGTCGTCGCCGACATCGACGCGGCGGCGAACGAGGATACGGTGGCCGGCATCCGCGCCGCCGGCGGCCAGGCGGTGGTCGCCACCACCGACGTGGCGGACGAGGCGGCGACGGCGCAGATGGCGAAGACGGCGCTGGATTCGTTCGGCCGCATCGACGCGCTGATCAACAACGCCTCGCTGATGAGCGCGCTGCCGCGCCGGCCGTGGCACGAGATCCCGCCCGGCGAATGGGACCGCGTGATGGCGGTCAACCTGCGCGGCATCTTCCTGTGCTGCCGCGCGGTGTGGCCGGCGATGAAGCGCCAGGGCAAGGGCAAGATCGTCAACATCTCGTCGGGCCGGTTCTGGGACGGCACGCCGAACCGGCTGCACTATTCGACCTCGAAGGCCGGCGTCATCGGCCTGACCCGGTCGCTCGCCACCGAGCTCGGCGCCGACAACATTCTGGTCAACGCGATCACGCCTGGCTTCACCCTGAGCGAGACGCAGGTCGCGTCGTCCGGCGCCTACGCGCGGCGCAACGAGGTCGACTCTAGCCGCGCCATCCCGCGCCACCAGGTGCCCGACGACCTGGTCGGCACCGTGATGTTCCTGGTCTCCGACGGCAGCGATTTCATCACCGGGCAGACGATCAACGTCGACGGGGGGAAGAATCGGCACTGAGGGGGCGGTCGGAAAGACCGGCCATGACGGAGTCCGTTATCCAAGATCCCGTCGGCTTTCTGGCCGAGCTGGGCGAGCTGCACGACGTGAGGATCGAGCGCATCGCGTACGATTCGGAGCGGCTGTCGCTGACTCTTGTCGTGAATGATCTCAATTGGGGCCTCGAAGGATTTCCCGAATACGACGGCCCCAGACCATGCGCAGTTGTCTTGGACAGCGTTCGGGTGTTGGCGATCGATGTCGAGGACACCGAAGGCGTTCGGATCGCCAGTGCCGTCGTCGTCGCCCAGGCCGGCCGGTTCCGGCTGGAGATCGACCTCAATCTAGGCGGTGGCGACGCGACCGGCGGTCAGCGCAGCATCGCGGCGACCTTCGGTCAGATGCGCATCCGGGATTTGGCTCCCGATCCGGACTGATTCGCCGGGACGCCGCGCGGGGCATCTTTCGCGCGGAGGCGCCCCCTCCCCCAACCCCCTCCCACGAGGGGTGGGGGAGTATCTAGCCCCCTCCCCTCGTGGGAGGGGGTTGGGGGGAGGGGGTCTGTCCGCGCGCGAGATCCCGGCCTACTTCCCCGCGCGCTGCCGGCGGATCTGGTCGTAG
>JBFWQM010000127.1:0-15414 GCA_050249455.1 Rhodospirillaceae bacterium
GTACGGCCGCTTCTCGCCGGGGCTGACGCTCAAGGTCTCGCACGACAAGTTCGCCAAGGCGCCGCGCTGGGGCATCGATCGGCTCACCGAGATGACCAAGCCTGTCAGCCGTCGCCAGACGTTCGAGTACTTCGGCGTCGCGGACCCCGACGGCGCGGCGGCCGGCAAGGACGGCGCCGCCGCCGGGAACAAGGGCAACACCGCCGGCAAGGACGGCGCTTCGGCCGGCAACGATGTCGCCCACGTCTTCATCGGACAGGGCACGATCACCCGCGCCGGCGCGCCGGCGTTGCTGGCGGAGAACCAGCTGCGCGGCATCCCGGTGCAGACCGAGCTCGGCGGCGAGCTGGGCAACGTCGACGAGGTGGTGATCGACCTCGCGCGCGGCCGGGTCGCATACGTGCTTCTCGCGCGCGGCGGCTATCTCGGTTCCGGCGAGGAATGGATCGCCGCGCCGATCCAGGCGTTCGAGTGGCACGGCCTGTCGGCGACGGTCGACATGAGCGCCGAGGACTACAAGCTGCTGAAAGGGCTCGATCGCACGGCCTATGTGCCGCAGTGGGTTCGCGAGAGGGACCTGAAGGAGCTCTACGGCGCCTTCGACGTGAAGCCGTACTGGCAATCGTCGTAGCCGGACCGCGCGCGGGCGCCGCGGTGGCGCGGCGCCCGCCGCCACCATTCCAGCCTTACGGAGGGAACATGAGGAAGACGATCTCCATCGTCGGGACCGCCGCGCTGCTGAGCCTCGCGGCCCTGCCCGTCGCCGCGCAGGCCAACGATGCCGGCCAGCTTGCGGCCGCCGCCGACCGCGACTGGATCAGCGTCACCGGCCAGGTCAAATCGACGTCAGGCAACCGTTTCACGCTGGACTACGGCGCCGGCGACATCACCGTCGAGATGGACGAGCACGCCTGGTACGAGCGCAACCGGTCGAATTTCCTGCCGGGCGACAGGGTGACCGTCACGGGCCGGATCGACGGCGACCTCTACCAGAAGCGCACGATCGAGGCGAGCTCGGTCTACCTGGACAAGCTGAACGCCTACTACTACGCCGACCCGGCCGACGAGGAGGGTGGCTTCTATTCCTATCCCGTGGCGCGCTATGCGGAAGACGACGAATGGCTCGGCATCACCGGCACGGTGCTGAGCCGGACCGACGACGGGTTTACTCTCGCGTCGGGGCCGCAGACGCTGAGCGTCGACACCGGCGACGTCGACCGGACGCTCGACGTCGATGTCGGCGACCGCGTGTCGGTCTATGGCGAGATGGATGACGCGGACCTGTTCGAAAGCCGCGAGATCCTCGCGACCTCGGTCGTCACGCTGTCGCAGGGCTGACGGCGGGGCGCGGGCGACCGCCGCCGTGCGGGCGCCCGCGCCTTCCCGGCGCGGCTCACGGCACCAGCTTGTAGCCGCCCTGCTCGGTCACCAGGATGGTGGCGTTGGCGGGGTCGCGCTCGATCTTCTGGCGCAGGCGGTAGACGTGGGTCTCCAGCGTGTGCGTGGTGACGCCGGAGTTGTAGCCCCACACCTCGTGCAGCAGCACGTCGCGGCGGATCACGCGGTCGCCGGCGCGCAGCAGGTATTTCAGGATCGACGTCTCCTTCTCCGTCAGGCGCACCTTCTTGCTGGTCGCGCTGTCGACCAGCATCTTGGCCGACGGCCGGAAGCTGTACGGTCCGATGTTGAACACCGCGTCCTCGCTGCGCTCGTGCTGGCGCAGCTGGGCGCGGATGCGCGCGAGCAGCACGCCGAGGCGGAACGGCTTGGTGATGTAGTCGTTGGCGCCGGCGTCGAGGCCGAGGATGGTGTCGGCCTCGCTGTCGGCGCCGGTCAGCATGATGATCGGCTCCTTCACCCCGCTGCGGCGGATCAGCCGGCACAGGTCGCGGCCGTCCATGTCGGGCAGGCCGACGTCGAGGATCAGGAGGTCGAAGCGGTCGTCCTTGACCTTCTCCAGCGCCTGCGCGCCGTTGTCGGCGGTGAAGGTCTCGAACTCCTCGTGCAGCTGCAGCTGCTCGGCGAGCGCGTTGCGCAGCTCCGCGTCGTCGTCGACGAAGAGGATCTTCTTGCCGTTGGTCATGCGCCTTCCTTGATGCGCGACAGGAGCGCACGCGTCAGCGGGTCGTCCGCTTCGGACAGCCGGTCGATGACGTTGAAGTGGTGGTCCTGCGGCTGGTCCGCCGTCGCCACCGCGAGGCCGGAGGCGCGCCACGCGGCGGCTAGCTCCGCCTGCTGGCGATGGAATTCCGCCGCCTCCAGCCCGCCGAGCGCCAGCACCATCCACGACGGCCCGCGCGGCGGATGGCGCGCGGGGCTGAACTGCGCGACCTCCGCCGCGTCGAGCTTGAGGTCGTCGTTGAGGTAGCAGAGGCGGATCGGCTCGAGGTCGTAGATTCCGCTGACCGGCATGCCGCCCTTCAGCATGTCGTGCGGCAGGTCGCCGGCGAACGCCGGCCAGTCGGTGGCGAGCGCCATCGCCGTGAGGTGGCCGCCGGCCGAATGGCCGCACACGTGCACGCGCGCGGGGTCGCCGCCGAACGTGCCGGCGTTGCGGTAGACCCAGGCGAGCGCCGCGCGCACCTGGCGCACGATCTCGGTCATGCGCACCAGCGGCGCGAGCGCATAGTTGACGGTGACGCACGCAACGCCCTGCGGCACCGCGCCCAGCGCCGGGAACCGGTGGTGGTCCTTGTCCATCGCGCGCCAGTAGCCGCCGTGGATGAAGACCAGCACCGGCGCGCGCGGCCCGGCGGGGAAGATGTCGAGCTTTTCCGCCGCGCTGGGGCCGTAGGGCACGTCGAGCCGGCACGGCAGGGTCGCGCGCGCCCGCTCGCTCTTGTCGAACCAGCGCCGGATGTGGTCTTCCGTGTCGGGCACGCGGGCGCGGATGTTGTACTGCGCATCGAGCGCCGCCCGGTCGAATTCGCGATAGACCCGCATCGCCACCCGCCCCCTTCGGGGTGTTGCGTGAACCCTGTCGCCTTCAACATCGCCAACCGGGGCCGCGAACGCAAGCCCCGGCGGCACCCGGCCGCGGCGGCAAATTCTGCCGCGGCCGCCCGGCAAGGCTCGCCGGCCGGCCGCGGCGGCGGCCATGGCGGCGGCGACAATAGCACGGCCGCCCAAGCACTTGGGGGCCGGGCCGGCGCGCCGGGCGGTGGCACGGCGATTGCACCGGATCGGGCATGTCCGTCCCGTCCGCCACCGCCACCGACCGTCTTTACCATCCGTCGCCGCACCCGGAGGCGGTCGCCGACCTGATGGACGAGGGCAGCGTCGCCACGGCGCAGCTCTGGGGCGACAAGGACGGTCCGAGCTTCGCGGACCTGATCGACATCATCAATCCGCTGCAGCACATCCCGGTGGTCTCCACGATCTACCGCGCGATCACCGGCGACAAGATCGGCCTGGGCGCGCGGCTGGCCGGCGGCGCGCTGTTTGGCGGCCCGCTGGGCCTGATCTCGGCCGGCGTGATGTCGGCCGTCCAGGAAGCGACCGGCAAGGACACCAGCGAGCACCTGGCCAGCCTGTTCGGCGGCAGCGACGCCCCCGCCGAGAAGGGTCTCGCCGAGGTCGAGCCGGCCGCCACCGCGGCGCCGGAGCCGGCCGCGGCATCGACGACGGCCGCAACCGCCGTCGCCGCGGCGACGGCGCGCCCGGCGACAGCCCCGATTCCGCCGCCCACGTCGCTGCGCGCGGTCCAAGCGGCGCGCGATTCGACACCTGGCCCGCAGCCGGCCGGCGCCATGGCGCGCGCCAACCCGCTGGCGGCGCTCGACCGCGCCAAAGGCGCGCAGGCGGCGATGCTGGCCGCGTCGCTGCAGGCGACGGCGGGGCCGGCGCAGCACGTGCCCGACGAGAAAGGCGACAATGCGAAGGCCGCGCCGCAGGCGGCGCACGCCAACCTGCCGCCGACGGGCGTCGCGCTGCCGGAATGGGCGGCGCAGGCGATGGAGCGCGCACTCGACAGTTACCAGCGCTCCGGCACCTTGCGCCGCGACACGCGGCCGATGGTCACCATCACCGAATGACGCCGCTTGGCGCGGACCGCGCCGGCGATCTATAGAACGGCATGGACCTGATCGTCGACGGATCGGGGTTCGCGACATGGCGCGGCCGGCGGCTGCGCTGCGCGATCGGCCGGTCCGGGATCGCCCGCGACAAGAAGGAAGGCGACGGGGCGACGCCGGCCGGCGCGTTCGCCGCACGGCGCGTCCTCTATCGCGCCGACCGCCTGTCTCGGCCGCCCGCCGCGATCGCGCTGGCGCCGCTGGACCCGCAGGACGGCTGGTGCGACGATCCCGGCGACGCGGCGTACAACCGGATGGTGCGGCTGCCGTTCGCGGGCGGGCACGAGCGCCTGTGGCGCGACGACGGCGTCTACGACGTGATCGTCGTGCTGGGCCACAACGACGACCCGGTGGTGCCGGGGGGCGGCAGCGCGATCTTCCTGCACGTGGCGCGGCCGGATTATTCGCCGACCGAAGGCTGCGTGGCGCTGGCGCGCGACGATCTGATAACCGTGCTGGGCGAATGGTCGGCGGCGGACCGGGTGATCGTGGCCGGCTGACGGCGCCGCGGGCACGACGGCCGGCAGCTCAGTGGTCGGCGGGGCGGATGCCGAAGATCGCGGTGCCGACGCGGACATGGGTGGCGCCGAAACGGATTGCCGTCTCGTAGTCCGCGCTCATCCCCATGCTGAGGCCGGCGATACCGTTGCGCCGCGCGATGTCGGCGAGCAGGGCGAAATGCAGCGCCGGCTCCTCGTGCGCCGGCGGGATGCACATCAGGCCGGCCAGCGGCAGCTTGTGCACGTCGCGGCACGCCGCGATGAACGCGTCCGCATCGGCCGGGTGGATGCCGGCCTTCTGCGGCTCCTCGCCGGTGTTGACCTCGATAAAGCAGGCGGGCCGGCGGCCGCTGCGCGCCATCTCCGCCGCCAGGGCTTCGGCGAGCCGCGGCCGGTCCACGGTCTCGATGACGTCGAACAGGCGCACGGCTTCGCGCACCTTATTGGTCTGCAGCGGCCCGATCAGGTGCAGCTCGGCGTCGGGGAACGCCGCCTTCAGCGCCGGCCACTTGGCCTGCGCCTCCTGCACCCGGTTTTCGCCGAAGACGCGGTGGCCGGCGGCCAGCGCGGCATGGGCCAGCGCGGTGGGATGGCCCTTGCTGACCGCGACGAGCGTGACGGCATCGGCATCGCGGCCGGCCGCGGACGCGGCGGCGGCGACGCGCCGGCGGACCTCTTCGAGGTTCGCCGCGACGATCGCCGGACCGTTCGCCGCCATCACGGCGTCCGGCGTGTCCGGTGCGGGGGGTTGGACAGGCATTCGGGCAGATCCTCCTGATCGCGCAGTATCGGAGGGAATTGCGCCAGAAAAAAGGGGCGGCCGAAGCCGCCCCTGCGATCGGTCCGGCGCCGCGCCCCGGCGGGGCGCGGCTTCGGTAGCCGCTTCTAGAAGTTCAGGCGGACGCCGGTGGAGATGGCGTAGCCCGAATTGTCGTCGGTGGTCGCCGCGGCGACCGGGCGCTTGTCCTCGCCCTCGTAGTCGGCCCAGGTAAAGTTCATGTACCAGAACACGCCCGGCCCGAGGGTCCGGCGGTACGCGACCATCAGGTGATCGAGCTCGCCGTCGTTCGAGTTGGAGATCAGGTTCTCCTGCTTGCCCTTGCCGTACACCGCGCTGACGGCGTTCGGCCCGAACACGTACTGCAGGCCGACTTCCCAGCGGCTGCCGTCGAGCGACGTCACGGTCGACGCGCCGAAGCTGTCGCGGAAGTCCCACTGCTTCTTGTAGGCGCCCGCGAGGCGGAAGCCCATGAAGTCAAAGCGCGCGCCGAAGCCCGCCATCTTCGCGTCGGGGTTGGTGGACGCATCCGGCGCCGACCAGTGCAGATAGCCGGCGGCGATGCCGACGCCGATCTGGTCGAACTTCTGGTCGAAGTTCAGCGAGAAGGCGTAGCCGTTGTTGTAGACCGAGTCGGTCGTCGCGATCGAGGTGTTCAGGTCCTGCTCGACGTTCGGGATGTACGACGCACCGAACTGGAAACCGAAGAACCGCGGCGTGAAATAGGTGATCGCCTCGGAGTCGTCGGCGAAGCCGCGAAGGGCGCTGGACAGCAGCGGTCCGTCGGGCGTGGCGCGCAGACCGCCCGGCGCAACGATCCAGTCGCCGGTGTCGAAGGTCAGGTTCTGGCCGACCTGCGTCGCCCACGAGCCCATGTAGCCCGTGGTGCCCAGGGACGCCGCGGTGTCGGTCGAGCCCAGGATGAGCTGGCCGAACGCGCCGCGGATGATGAGGTAGGATTCGTCGATCACGTCGGTGCCGGAACCGGCCGCCGTGAACGGCGCCGGCGTGCCGTCACCGTCGCCTTCGAGCTCGACCACGGCGCGGAACGAGATGCCGTTGTCGAGGGTCGCCGAGCCGATGAAGTGGATCTCGGTCTCGTTGTGCTGGTCGAACGTGACGCGACGGCCGATCGCGTTTTCTTCCTGGCCGAACGCGGCGCCGAACGTCTGCTCCATGAAGCCCTTGACCTCGAACTTCGGGGCCTCGGCCTTCTGCGCCTGGGCCGTGCCCGCCGCGGTGAGCAGGCCGGCCGCGACCAGGGCGGTCGTCGCTAAGAGTTGCTTCTTCAATTGAACCTCCGGTTGGTGCCCTGCCTACATGGGAGTATCCCGGCGGGCCGCAGGGGATGCCGCCCGCCAGCGTCGGCTCATTATTGCGATTAAGCCGAACCGATCGGGCAATCCAAACCAGAAGGGGGATAAGGGTTCAACCTAGTTGTGATTTTACGGACGTAGTTTTACGGATGCTGTTGCAATCTTGCGACAGGTCAACAGGCGCGGTTCCTGAGGCGGAAGCCATTGAACCTAAACAAGAAAAGCCCGATTTATCCGTCCTGCCGGCCCCGCGGCAAAAAAGAAAGGGCGGCCGTCGGCCGCCCTTGGAAAGTCTAGGCAGGTCGCACCGGGCCGCGCGGGTGACCCCGCGCCGGCCCGATGCTGCAACCCGTACCGGACTAGAAGTTCAGGCGGATGCCGGTCGAAAGGGCATAGCCCGAGTTGTCGTCGGTCGTGGCTGCCGCCACGCCGGCGCGCCGGTCTTCGCCCTCGAAATCGGCCCAGGTGAAGTTCATGTACCAGAACACGCCCGGCCCGAGGGTCCGGCGATACGCGACCATGATGTGGTCGAGCTCTTCGTCGTTGGTATTGGCAATCAGGCGCTCCTGCTTGCCGTTGCCGTACACCGCGCTGACGGCGTTCGGCCCGAACACGTACTGCAGGCCGATTTCCCAGCGGCGGCCGTCCAGCGACGTGGCCGTCGAGGCGCCGAACGAGTCGCGATAGTCCCACATCTTCTTGTAGGCGCCCGCCAGGCGGAAGCCCATGAAGTCGAACCGCGCGCCCAAGCCGAACTGCTTGGCATCCGGGTTGGTGGACGCCTCGGGCGCCGACCAGTGCATGAAGCCCGTCGCGATGCCGACGCCGACCTGGTCGAACTTCTGGTCGAAGTTCAGCGAGAACGCGTAGCCATTGTGGTAGACCGAGTCCGACGTCGCGATCGAGGTATTCAGGTCCTGCTCGACGTTCGGGATGAACGACGCGCCGAACTGGAAGCCGAAGAACCGCGGCGTGAAGTAGGTGATGTTCTCCGAGTCGTCGGCGAAGCCGCGCAGCGCGCTGGACAGCAGCGGCCCATCCGGCGTGGAGCGGGTGCCCGGAGGCGCCGGGATCCAGTCGCCGGTGTCGAAGGTCAGGTTCTGGCCGACCTGGGTCGCCCACGAGCCCATGTAGCCGGTGGTGCCGAGGCTGGCCGCGGTGTCGGTCGAGCCCAGGTTGATCTGGCCGAACGCGCCGCGGATGGTCAGGTAGGATTCGTCGATCACGTCGGTGCCGGAACCGGCGCCCGTGAACGGGGCCGGGGTGCCGTCGCCGTCGCCTTCGAGCTCGACGACGGCGCGGAACGTGATGCCGTTGTCGAGGGTCGCCGAGCCGATGAAGTGGATTTCGGTCTCGTTGTGCTGGTCGAACGTGACGCGACGGCCGATCGCACCTTCTTCAAGGCCGAACGCGGCGCCGAACGTCTGCTCCATGAAGCCCTTGACCTCGAACTTCGGAGCCTGGGCCTTCTGGGCCTCGGCGGTGCCCGCTGCGGTGAGCAGGCCGGCCGCGACCAGGGCGGTCGTTGCTAAGAGTTGCTTCTTCAATTGAACCTCCGGATTCTCGGGAGCCCCAAGACTTGTTCTGCTCAGGCGGGTCGGCCGCCCGGGGCTCCGCTTTTGACCTGACGGACATGCCCGTAAGGCTTATGACAATCTTGGCTGAAGGCTCGTAATCCGTAGTATTACGTAAGGCGCCACTTCTCCCGCCACCTGTTGCAGAGAAGTGACACCGGCGACGCCGGAAATAGGGAAGGGGCGGCCGAAGCCGCCCCCGTGATCGTCCGAACCGGCCGCCGCTCAGAAGTTGAGGCGGATGCCGGTGGAGAGCGCGTAGCCCGAGCTGTCGTCGGAGGTCGAGACCGAGTTCTCGCCCTCGTAGTCGGCCCAGGTGAAGTTCATGTACCAGAACACGCCCGGCCCGAGGGTGCGGCGATACGCGACCATCATGTGGTCGAGCTCCGCATCGTTCGAGTTGGCGATCAGGTTCTCCTGACTGCCGTGGCCATACACGGCGCTGACCGCGTTGGGCCCGAACATGTAGCGCAGGCCGACTTCCCACCGGCTGCCGTCCAGCGACGTCACCGTCGAGGCGCCGAACCCGTCGCGGAAGTCCCAGTGCTTCTTGTAGGCGCCCGCCAGGCGGAAGCCCATGAAGTCGAACCGCGCGCCGAAGCCCGCCGCCTTGGCGTCCGGGTTGGTCGAGGCGTCCGGCGCCGACCAGTGCAGGAAGCCGGCGGCGATGCCGACGCCGACCTGGTCGAACTTCTGGTCGAAGTTCAGCGAGAACGCGTAGCCGTTGTTGTAGACGCTGTCGGTGGTGGCCACCGACGTGTTGAGGTCCTGCTCGACGTTCGGGATGTAGGACGCGCCGAACTGGAAGCCGAAGAACCGCGGCGTGAAGTAGGTGATCATGTTCGAGTCGTCGCCGAACCCGCGCAGCGCGCTGGACAGCAAGGGTCCGTCCGGCGTCGCCCGCAGGCCCATCGGAGCCGTGTTGGGAATCCAGTCGCCGGTGTCGAAGGTCAGGTTCTGGCCGACCTGCGTCGCCCAGGACCCCATGTAGCCGGTGGTGCCCAGGGTGGCCGCGTGGTCGGTATTGCCCAGGTTGAGCTGGCCGAACGCGCCCCGGATCACCAGGTAGGATTCGTCGATGATGTCGGTGCCGGTGCCCGCGCCGGTGAACGGGGCCGGGGTGCCGTCGCCGTCGCCTTCGAGCTCGACCACGGCGCGGAAGGTGACGCCGTTGTCGAGGGCGGCCGAGCCGATGAAGTGGACCTCGGTCTCGTTATGCTGGTCGAAGGTCGTGCGGCTGCCGATGAGGGGGTTGCCCTCCTCCAGTCCGAACGCGGCGCCGAACGTCTGCTCCATGTAGCCTTTGACCTCGAACTTCGGGGCCTGCGCCTTTTGCGCATCGGCCGTGCCCGCGGCGAGCACGCTTGCCGCCACCAGCGCGGTCGTCGCTAAGAGTTGCTTTTTCATTGATCCTCCGGTTCCCACGTGCGCGAACGACACGTTCACTGCGAGCGGCCGTCGCCGCCCTGGCCGGCCTCCTGCGCGTCAGGTGACCTTGCCGCGGGTTTGACAATATTCACGGGATAACCGGAATTCGTGGAATTACTTAGCGCGCGCTCTACCTGATTTATTGTTGCCCATAAGTCACGAAATTGTAGTGTTCCTATACGGGTCCACCCTTAGATTGGCCGTAGCCCCCTACGAATATTACCGTATGGGGTTGTCCGGCCTTGATCCGTGGCGCGGCTGTGCCCGCCGGTCCCTGCGCGCTTCGCAGTGGCGCGACGCGGCCGATCGGATTAAGGTTCGCGCGTCGAGCCCGGCAGCGAAGCCGGCTCACCGATTTACGGGCGAGTGATCATGTGGAATGAGAGGACCGGCCGGCCGCTGGTGCGCCGAGCCCTGTCGATCATGGCCGGCGCCGGCATCCTGGCCGCCGTGGCCGCCACGGCGGGCTGCAACAGCCCCTACGTCGAAGAGGCCTACGTCGAGAAGACGAGCAACCGCGCCGCCCCGCGGACGCGCCCGCCGTCGAAGGACGAGGACGTCGGCATCTTCGGGCCGCAGGGGCTCAGCCTGTCGCTGTGGGGCGACGACAAGAAGAAGATGCCGTCCGGTCCCGGCGGCAACGGCGTCGCGGTCAATAGCTACCTGTGGCGGGCGTCGCTGGACACCATCGCGTTCATGCCGCTGGCCTCCGCCGACCCGTTCGGCGGCGTCATCATCACCGACTGGTTCACCCCGCCGGAAGCGCCGTCGGAGCGCTTCAAGATGAACGTCTACATCCTGGACCGCGACCTGCGCGCCGACGCCATCAAGGTGACGGTGTTCCGCCAGGCGCGCGACGGCGGCACCGGCAGCTGGGTCGACGCCGGGGTCAAGCCCGACACCGCGACCAACCTGGAGAACCAGATCCTCAGCCGCGCCCGCGAGCTGCGGATGGCGACCGCCTCGCGCTGAACGTGCCCGGACACCGTCGCGCCGCCGCCGCGACGCATGGCGCCCGGCGCGCGAATGCGCTATCTCCTCGCCTGACCGGCCCGAAGGCGGCACAGCGCGCGCGGGCCGTTTCGCGCAAGGAGTGCCGTCATGGCGCGTGAGCCCGCGTCCGTCCGCTACAACGTCAAGGAATCGGAGGCCCGGTGGCAGGCGGCCTGGGAGGCGCGCCGCGCGTTCGCCGCCGCCGCCGATCCGGACCGCCCCAAATACTACGTGCTGGAGATGTTCCCCTACCCGTCGGGGCGCATCCACATGGGACACGTGCGCAACTACACGATGGGCGACGTGGTGGCGCGCTTCAAGCGCGCGCTCGGCTACAACGTGCTGCACCCGATGGGCTGGGACGCGTTCGGCATGCCGGCCGAGAATGCGGCGATGGAGCAGAAGGTCCACCCCGCGAAGTGGACCTACGAGAACATCGCGACCATGCGCCGCCAGCTCAAGATGATGGGGCTCTCGCTCGACTGGGAGCGCGAGATCGCGACCTGCGATCCGTCCTATTACCGCCACGAACAGCGGATGTTCCTGCAGTTCCTGGACAAGGGGCTGGCCTACCGCAAGGACGGCAAGGTCAACTGGGACCCGGTCGACCAGACCGTGCTCGCCAACGAGCAGGTGATCGACGGCCGCGGCTGGCGTTCCGGCGCCGAGGTCGAGACGCGCCAGCTCCAGCAGTGGTTCCTGCGCATCACCGACTACGCCGAGGACCTGCTGGATTCCCTGCAGCGGCTGGAGCGCTGGCCGTCCAAGGTCTGCCTGATGCAGGAGAACTGGATCGGCCGGTCGGAAGGCCTGCGCGTGCTGTTCGAGGTGGTCGGCCAGGACGAGCCGCTGGAGATCTTCACCACCCGGCCCGACACGCTGTTCGGCGCCAGCTTCTGCGCCGTGTCGCCCGACCATCCGCTCGCCCTGCGGCTGGCCGCCAGGGACCCGGCGCTCGACCGCTTCATCGCGCAGTGCCACGCGCTCGGCACCAGCGAGGCGGCGCTGGAGAAGGCGGAGAAGCTGGGCCACGACACCGGCCTGCGCGTGCGTCATCCGTTCGACGGTTCGCGCCTGATGCCCATCTACGTCGCCAACTTCGTGCTGATGGGCTACGGCACCGGCGCCATCTTCGGCTGCCCGGCGCACGACCAGCGCGACCTCGACTTCGCGCGCAAGTACGCGCTGCCGGTGATCCCGGTGGTGTTCCCGCGCGACGCGGACCACGCCGCCTTCACCATTGGCGACGAGGCCTATGTCGGCGACGGCACCCTGGGCAACTCCGACTTCCTCGACGGCCTCGACGTGCACGCCGCGAAGGCGGAGGTGGCGCGGCGCATCGTGGCGGCGAAGCGCGGCCGGCCCGAGGTCAACTACCGCCTGCGCGACTGGGGCATCTCGCGCCAGCGCTACTGGGGCTGCCCAATCCCGGTGATCCACTGCGACTCTTGCGGCGTGGTGCCGGTGCCGGAAAAGGACCTGCCGGTGACCCTGCCGGATGACGTCGATTTCGATACGCCGGGAAATCCGCTCGGCCGCCATCCGACGTGGAAGCACGTCGACTGCCCGCGCTGCGGCAGGCCGGCGACGCGCGAGACCGACACGATGGACACCTTCGTCGATTCGTCGTGGTACTTCGCCCGCTTCTGCTCGCCGCAGGCCGAGACGCCGGTCGACCGCGCCGAGGTTGACTACTGGCTGCCGGTCGACCAGTACATCGGCGGCGTCGAGCACGCGGTGCTGCACCTGCTCTACGCGCGCTTCTTCACCCGCGCGATGCGCGACACCGGGCACCTCTCGATCGACGAGCCGTTCGCCGGCCTGTTCACGCAAGGCATGGTGTGCCACGAGACCTACCGTGCCGAGACCGGCGAATGGGTGTTCCCGGCGGATGTGGTGCGCGGCGACGGCGGCGCGCTGACCTGGGCCAAGGGCGGCGGGCCGCTCCTCGCCGGCCGGTCGGAGAAGATGTCCAAGTCGAAGAAGAACGTGATCGACCCGGAGGACATCATCGAGACCTACGGCGCCGACACCGCGCGCTGGTTCATGCTGTCGGACAGCCCGCCGGAACGCGACCTCGAATGGACCGAGGCGGGCATCGCCGGCACCTGGCGCTTCGTCAACCGGCTCTATCGCTTGGTCGCCGGCGGCGGCCAGCCGATCGCGGGCCCCGACGTCGTCGCGCCGCCGCCCGGCCTCGACGGCATCCCGGCCGCGCTCGCGCTGCGCCGCGCGGTGCACAAGGCGATCGACGGGGTCACCAACGACCTCGATACCTTCCACTTCAACCGCGCGGTGGCGCGCATCCATGAGCTGGTCAACACGCTGGGCGACTTCGCGGGCGAGGACCCGGCGAGCGCGTGGGCGCGGCGCGAGGCGTGCGAGGCGCTGGCGCGGCTGATCGCGCCGATGATGCCGCATCTGGCGGAGGAGCTGTGGCAGGCGCTCGGCCACGCCACGCTGGTCGCCGACCAGCCGTGGCCGAAGGCCGATCCCGCCCTGGTGGTCGACGACCGCGTCACCATCGCGGTGCAGGTCGCCGGCAAGACGCGCGGCACGATCGAGGTCGCGCGCGATGCGGTGCAGGAAGTCGCCGAGCGCGCGGCGCTGGAGCTGCCCGCCGTCGTCGCCGCGCTGCAGGGCCGGCCGGCGCGGCGGGTGATCTTCGTGCCCAACCGCATCCTCAACGTCGTGCCCTAGGCGTGCGCGGCAAATGACGCGCCGCGGGCTCGCGCTGATCGGTGTCGTGGCGGCCGCGCTTTCGCTCGGCGGCTGCGGCTTCCGGCCGCTCTACGGCGAGCGCGCGGCGGCGCCGGAGATCGGCGAGAAGCTGGCGGACGTCGGGGTCGACATCATCCCCGACCGCAGTGGTCAGATCCTGCGCAACGAACTGCTGGACCGCATGACGCCGCGCGGCGCGCCGGGCGCGCCAGCCTATCACCTCGGCGTCGCGCTGACCGAATCGCGCCAGGAGTTCGCGATCCGCCAGGACGAGACGGCGACGCGCAGCAACGTGATCTTCAGCGCGCGCTTTGCGCTGCGGCGCGCCAGCGACAACCAGGTCATTCACGGCGGCATCGCCGTGGTGCGCAACAGCTACGACTTGCTGCAGAACAAGTTCGCGACCTTGTCGGCGGAAGAGGATGCGCGCACCCGCGCGCTGCGCCAGCTCGCCGAGGAAATCCGCACGCGCCTGGCGATCTACTTCGAGCGATCGTCCGGCGCATGAAGATTTCGGGCGCCGGCATCGCGGCCTTCCTGCGCAAGCCGGATCCGAACGCGCGCGCGATCCTGGTCTACGGCCCCGACATCGGCATGGTGCGCGAGCGTGCCGAGATGCTGTGCCGCACCGTGGTCGACGACCTGGGCGATCCGTTCCGTGTCGCGGAGCTGACCGGCGCGATCCTGGCCGACGACCCGGCGCGCCTGGCCGACGAGGCGGCAGCGCTGGCGCTTACCGGCGGCCGCCGCGTCGTGCGCGTGCGCGATTCGACGGATGCGGCCGCCGAGAAGTTCGCGCGTTGGCTTGCCGAGCCGGTCGGCGATGCGCTGATCGTCGTGGAAGCCGGCGATCTCGGCCCGCGGTCCAGCCTGCGTACCGCCTTCGAGTCGTCCGCCGCCGCCGCCGCCCTGCCGTGCTACGTCGACGAGGGCGCATCGCTGGAGCGCTTCATCGTCGAGACCTTGAAGCGCGACGGGCTCGCTGCGACGCCGGATGCGCTGCGTTATCTCTGCGACAACCTCGGCAATGACCGCCAGCTGTGCCGCCGCGAGCTGGAGAAGCTCGCGCTTTACGTCGGCAAGCCGGGTGCGGTGTCGCTGGAGGACGCCATGGCGGTGGTCGGCGACATCGCCGGCGCGGAGGACGACATGGTCTACGCCTGCGCCGGCGGCGACCAGGCGGGGCTCGCCCGCGCGCTCGACCGCGCATTCCGCGAGGGCGCTTCGCCCATCGCGCTGGTGCGCGCCGCGTTGATGCATTTCCGCCGGCTGCATCTCGCTGCCGGCGCCGTCGCGGGCGGCGCGAGCGCCGACCAGGCGATGCGCGGGCTTCGCCCGCCGGTGTTCTTCAAGCGTGTCGATGCGTTCCGCGCCCAGCTCCGGCTGTGGCCGCTGCCGCGGGCGGCGCGGGCGCTCGACCGGCTCTTCGCTGCGGAGATCGAGTGCAAGTCGACCGGCCTGCCGGCACAGACCACGCTGGCGCACGCGCTGATGGAGATCGCCTCGCTGGCGCGCCAGGCCGGCCGCGGCTGACCGATCGTTCGCTGGCTAACGGTTCCGGGCAGGCTCAGCGCGCGCCGCCGGTGAGGCGCTTAAGAATCTCGTCGAGTTGCTCGAGCGTCTTGTAGGCGATCGAGAGCTCGCCCGCTTCGCCGGCGCCGTGGATCGTCACCCTGAGGCCGAGCAGCGTCGAAAGCTCCTTTTCCAGCGCCAGCGTGTCGGGGTCCTTGTGGGTTGCGGCCGCGGCGGACTTCGCCGGCGTCGGCGGCGCCTTCGCTTTCTGGGCGAGCCGCTCCGCCTCGCGCACGCTTAGACCTTTTCTGGCGATCTCCTTCGCCAGCGCGGCGGCGTCGGGAAGGCCGATCAGCGCGCGCGCGTGCCCGGCGCTGAGGGCGCCGTCCTGTACGAGCTGCTGCACCGGCGCCGGCAGCGACAGGAGGCGCAGCGTGTTGGCGATGTGGCTTCGGCTCTTGCCGATCGTGGTCGCGATGTCCTCCTGCGTGTGGCCGAACTCCGCCATCAGGCGGCGGT
>JBFWQM010000128.1:0-15280 GCA_050249455.1 Rhodospirillaceae bacterium
CACTTCGGCACCCAGCACGTTGAAGGTTTCCTTGAGATCAAGGGCGATGATGGTTTCGTCCTCCACGATCAGAATGCGAAGGCCGACAAACGGAAACTCTGCCACAGCCTGTATCTCCTACAGATCACGGGAACCAAAAAACGCCCGATGCAGTTGATTTCAGGCCTGTCTACACGATACCGATTGAAAACGATCGAGACTGCAGAGGGTTTCATCTTGATGAGTCTTGAAGAAGACACCCCGCATCGTTCCGAGAACGCACAAAAAAAGCCGCCGGGATTGCCGGCGGCGAGTTAAGGGTCCAACCGGAGGTTCGGTTGGTCGGACGCCCGAAAGCGTCCGAGGGGGGCTAGACTCAACAACTGGAAACGGAACCGCCTTCCGTCAAGGCGGCGTGTTTCCTCCGCTCCAAAGTTCCATATAGTGGGAATGGGTGGATTGCCGTTCGCCCCTGCGACGGACCCTGGCGGGGCGCCGCGGGAAGGCCGGACGGCCAACGGGGAGGGTCGTTCCCATTCGCAAGATCGCCATCATCGCGGGCGGCGTGGTCGTCGTCTTGATCGCCGCCGTCCTCATCGTGCCGCGCCTGATCGACTGGAACGCCTACAAGCCCGAGATCGCCGCCGCCGTGCGCGATGCGACGGGACGTGAGTTCCATATCGACGGCAACCTCGAGGTCAACCTGATCCCTGGGGCGGAGTTCTCCGCCAGCGGCGTGCGGCTGGCCAACGTGCCGGGCGCGAAGGCGCCTGAGATGGTCAAGGTCGGCAGCATCGAGGGCAAGATCGCGCTGCTGCCGCTGATCGGCGGCACGCTGGTGGTCGACCGCCTGATCGTGCGCGAGCCCGAGGTCAACCTCCAGGTCGATGCGGCCGGTCGTCCCAACTGGGACATGAGGCCGCCGCGGCAGGCCGATGCGCCGCGCGAGCCGGCGCCGCAGGAGAAAGGCGGCAAGCCGCCGTTCGACGAGGTGCGCCTCGGCGACGTGCGCATCGAAGGCGGCCGCTTCACTTATTCCGACGCGGTCAGCGGCCAGGACGTGACGGGACGCGACCTCAACGTCGCGGTGACGATGCCTGAGCTTTCGAAGCCGCTGGCGGCGAAGGTGGCGCTGGTCCTGAACGAGGAGCCGACCACCCTCGACGTCTCCGTCGACACGCCGCGCGCGGTGATGTCGGGCCGGCCGGCCACGGTGGCCGTGGCGCTGCAGACCAAGCGCATCGTCTTCCGCCTCGACGGCAAGGCGGCGGAAGGCGCCGCCGGGTTCGCCGGCGTCGCCGACCTCGACATCCCCTCGGTCGGCCAGCTCGCGCAGTGGCTCGACCGGCCGCTGGAGCGCGGCCAGTCCGACCCCGGCCCGCTCAAGCTGCACGCCGAGTTCGACGCGCGCGAGAATGGCGCCACCTTGAAGACCGCGACGATCCAGGGCACCGGCCTGCAGGCGACGGCGTCCGGCGCGGTGGAGACCGCAGGCGGCGAATTGCGCAAGGCCGTGTTCAAGCTCGACGGCGGCGTGCTCGACGTCGACCGCTATTTGCCGAAGCCGGCGGCGCCGGCGGCCGGCACGCCGCCGCCGCCGCCCGCGGACCGGTCGGCCCCGCCGCCGCCGCGCGACGGCGGCGACCCGCTGGCGATGCTGTCGGACAAGCCGTTCGACCTGAAGCCCCTGCGCGGCAAGGAGATCGACGTCCGCATCAACCTGCAGGGCGTCAAGGCCGCCGGCTTCGAGGTCGGCCGCATCGACCTCGCGGCGCTGATGAACGCCGGCAAGCTCGACGCCACGATCCGCGAGATCGTGCTCTACGGCGGCAAGATCACCGGCCAGTCGAAGCTGGACGCCTCCGGCGATGCGCTCGCCGTCGACACGACGCTGACGATCGACAAGGTCAATGTCGGGGCGCTGGCCAAGGCGGCGACGCCGCCGGGCGAGGAGCCGCCGGTCGCCGGCGCGGTCACCGCCAAGCTGACGGCGGCGGGCCGCGGCGCCAACCCGCGTGCGCTGGCCCAGGGCATGGTCGGCAACCTCGACCTCGACCTCAGCGGCGCCGACATGCGCGCCACCGGGGCGCCGCTCTCGGCGGTTAAGGCCAACATTGACCTGCCCGGCATCGACAAGCAGCCGACCGTGAAGGCGAGCGCCGTGTTCAACGGCCAGACCGTGACGGTGGACGTCACCGGCGATACCACGCGCAAGCTCCTCGCCGGCGACAGCTTCCAGCTCGCCGCCAACATCGGCTCGCCGCTCGCCAAGGCGTCGTACCAGGGCGCGGTGATGCGCAAGCCGACGCCCGGCCTCGACGGCAAGCTGGAGATCGCCGTGACCTCCGTCGGCCGGCTGATGAGCTGGGTCGGCGCGCCGCTGGCGCCCAACCAGCCCGACCCCGGCCCGCTCACCATCAACGCGGTCATGGCCGGCGACGGCGGCAAGGCGACCTTGCGCGAGGCGCGCATCGAGGGCAAGGCGATCAAGGCGACCGCCAAGGGCAGCTTCGACGCGACCAAGGCGGTGCAGGAGTTCGACGCGCTGATCGACGTGCAGCAGGCCGACCTCAACGCCTACCTGCCGCCGGAAGCCAAGGAGCCGGCGAAGCCGGCGGCGCCCGCGCCGAAACAGCAGCCGCAGCAGGCGGCCGGGTGGAGCGAGGAGCCGATCGATGTCGCCTTCCTCGACAAGGCCAAGGGCAAGGTCGAGGCGAAGTTCGCGTCGGTCCGCTACCGCGACCTTGTCATCGAGAGCGGCCGCGCCGAAGCCACCCTCGCCGACCGCGCGTTCAAGGCGGCGCTGCAGGACGTCAAGCTCGCACAGGGAACCATCGGCGGCACGGCAAGCCTCGCCGCGGCCGACCGCGGGCTCGCGCTCGACTACAGCGCGACCATCGCCGGCGTCCAGGCCCAGCCGCTGCTGGTCGCCTTCGCCGGGACCGACCGGCTGAGCGGGACGATGGAGTTCACCGCCAAGGGCCGCGCCGCCGGACGGTCGCAGAAGGACATCGTCGGCACGCTCAACGGCGACGGCGGGTTCAAGTTCCTGAACGGCGCGATCCACGGCATCAACCTCGCCGCGGTGCTGCGCCAGGCGAAGTCGCTCGGCTTCGACTCGGGTGCGCGCGAGGCCCAGAAGACCGACTTCGCCGAGCTGTCCGGCACGTTCGCCATCCGCGACGGCGTGCTGGAGAACAAGGACCTCAAGATGCTGGCGCCGCTGATCCGCCTCGCCGGCACCGGCCAGGTGTCGATGCCGCCGCGCACGCTCGACTACAACGTGACGGCGACGCTGGTCAGCTCGCTGGAGGGCCAGGGCGGGCGCGAGGGCATCAACGGCATCCCGATCCCGATCAAGGTCAAGGGAAGTTGGGACTCGCCCTCCTACGAGCCCGACTGGCAGGCCGTGTTCCGCGAGGCTGCGAAGGATCCGGAGCGGCTGAAGTCGATGCCGCGCGACCTGCAGAATGCGGCGAAGGGGCTTGGCATCGACCTGCCGGGCATCCCGGGGGCTGACGCGCTGCCGGGCGTGCTGCGCAACGTGCCCGGAATCCCGGGCCTGCCCGGCGCGGCCCCGTCGGCGCCGCCGTCGGGCGGCAACGCGCCGGCCGCCCCGGATCCGGCGCGCCAGCTTCGCAACCTGTTCGGCCGCTGAGGCGAAGGCGACCGCACGACGCAGGAGGGGGCGGGCCAATGGCCCGCCCCCTATTGCCGCTGCCCGATCCGCCGTCATCACCCGTGTGATCCACCGGCCAGGCCGCACGCGAATAACGGTCGCGCAACGCGGGAGGCGACGGCATGGCAGCCGTGTGGATCACCGGCGGCGGACAGGGAATCGGGCGCGCGCTGGCGCTGCATTACGCCGCGGCCGGCGCCGCAGTGGCGGCGAGCGCGCGCACGGCAGAGGATCTCGCCCTCGTCGCCGACGAGGCGGCGGCGCTCGGCGGCAAGGTCGTCCCCTTCCCGCTCGACGTGACCGATCGCGACGCCACGGCCGCCGCGGTCGACGCGGTCGAGCGCGCGATCGGGCCGCTCGACCTCTGCATCCTCAACGCCGGGACCCATGCGCCGATGACGGCCGCCGACTTCTCCAGCGACACGCTGCGCCGGCTGGTCGACGTCAACGTGCTCGGCGTCGCGCATGGGCTCGAGGCGGTGCTGCCGCGCTTCCTGGCGCGACGCGGCGGGCACGTCGCGGTGGTCGGGTCGGCGTCGGCCTATGTCGGTCTGCCGACCGCCGCCGCGTACGGCGCGACCAAGGCGGCGCTGAACAACCTGTGCGAGGCGCTGGCGCCGGAGCTGCGCCGCGCCGGCGTGACGATCTCCATCGTCAATCCCGGCTTCGTGCGCACGCCGCTCACCGACCGCAACACGTTCCGCATGCCGTTCCTGATGGACGCCGAAGACGCCGCCGCCCGCATCGCCCGCGGGCTGGCGCGCGGCCGGTTCGAGGTCGCGTTCCCCCGCCGCCTGGTGCTGCCGCTCAAGCTGCTGCGCTGCCTGCCGCGGGCGGCGCTGTTCGTCCTCAGCCGTCGAATGCTGCCGCGTTGACGACCGCGGACGGCTGGCGGGCGAACGCGACGCTGAGCGTGCCGACCGGCACGCCCCATTTCGAGGCGCGGGCGCGGTTGATCAGGACGCCGTCCGGCAGCAGCACCATGCGGTCGGCGAACGCGATGCGCCAGGTCCGGCCGCCGATCGGCAGCCGCAGCACGTAGCGCCAATCGAGCACGTTTCCCGCGACGGTTCCGGTCGCCACGCCGTCGACATCGTCGGCCTTGCCCTCGTAGCGGCCGGGGCCGGTGCGGCGGATGCGCCAGATGCGCCGCTCGCGCGTGCCGTCGGCGTAGAGGAATCGCTCCTCGAGCGTCAGCCCGCCGGCCTCCACGCGGCCGGACAACTCGACGGTGAACTGGCGGCGCAGCCGGCCGAGGCTGTCCTCGAAGATGCCCCAGGCCCGCGTGCGGCCGGCGAAATAGTTCTCAAGCTCCAGCGTCGGCGCCGGATCGCCTTCCGGGTGCGGCTGGTCCATGTGCGCTCTCTCGGTGCGTTGATGCCATGCGATACGCACGCCGCCGCCGGCCGGATCACCGCTCAGGGCCGCACGATCCGGAAATGCCCGACGTCGAGGCTGCCGGCGCGGAAGCCGCCTTCGCAGTAGGCGAGGTAGTAGCGCCACAGCCGGCGGAACCGTTCGTCGCAGCCCATCGCCGCGATCTGCGGCCAGGCGGCGTCGAACCGCTCGCGCCAGCGCCGCAAGGTCCAGGCATAGGCCGGGCCGAACGCCTCGACCTCGGCCAGGCGCAGGCCGGCCACGGCAGCGCCGCCGCGGATCGCGTCCGCGGTGGGCAGCATGCCGCCGGGGAAGACGTAGCGCTGGATGAAATCTGCGTTGCGCCGGTAGCGTTCGAAGCGCGCCGGCTCGATGGTGATCGCCTGCAGCGCCGCGATCCCGCCGGGCCGCAGCCGGTCGCGCAGCACGGCATAGAACTGCGGCCAGTAGCGTTCGCCGACCGCCTCGATCATCTCGATCGACACCGCCGCGTCGTAGACGCCCGTCTCGTCCCGGTAGTCGCGCAGGACATGCCGGACGCGGTCGCCGAGGCCCGCGTCCGCGGCACGCCGGTTGGCATAGGCGCACTGTTCGCGCGACAGCGTCAGCCCCGTCACCCGGCAGCCGTAGTCGCGCGCCGCGATCTCGGCGAAGCCGCCCCACCCGCTGCCGATCTCCAGCACCGTCATCCCGGGGCGCAGCCCGGCCGCGGCGGCGATCGCGCGGTACTTGCGGTCCTGCGCGGTCTCCAGCGGCTCGTCCGGCGCCGCCGGCATCGCCGCCGAATAGGTCATGCCGGCATCGAGCCAGGCGGCGAAGAAGTCGTTCCCGAGATCGTAGTGGGCGGCGATGTTGCGCCGGCTGCCGGCCCGCGAGTTCGGCCGCAGCCGGTGCAGCGCCCGGTGCGCCAGCCGCAGCGGCGACCAGCGGCGCGCCGGACCCAGCGCGGCGGAGCCATTGCGCGCGGCGAGCTCGACCAGCGCAGCGATGTCCGGGCTCTCCCAGTCGCCGTCAACATAGGCCTCCCCCATCGCGACGCTGCCGCCCAGCACGAGGCGGCGCAGCAGGCGCGTGCGGCGCACCTCGATCTCGGCCGCCGGGCCGGGCTGCGCGCCCTGCGCGAGGTGCTGCGTGCCGTCGGGGAAGCGCAGCGCCAGCGATCCGACCGCGATGCGGTCGGCAAGGGCGCGGACCGGCCGCCACACCACGCCGCCACCGCCGCCGGCGAACGCCACGTCGCGGCGTGCTTCCTCGCGCTGCATCACTCGGGCGCCTTCGGCCACGACGCGACGCTGACGGCGGCTGGCGGCGGCGCCGGGCGGCGATGAAACGGCGCGCCCTTGAGCCAGAGCTTCAGCGCCTCCCAGTGGATGCCCGCCATGACCTTCATGGTGGACAGGGGGAAGCGGGCCAGCGCCGCGGCGATGCTGCGGTCGTCGAGCGGCCGGCGCGCGCCGTGCATCGTCGCCGTCAGCAGCACGCCCTCGGCGTCGGTCTCCCGGATGGCGAGCCGCAGCACGTCGGCCGGCGGCGCCGTCCGGAATGCGTAGCGGGCGGCCATGCCGATGAACGGCGAGACATGCATGCGCTTGGCGCAGGCGTGGCTGAACACCCCTTCCGTCGCCGGATCGATCGCGAAGAGATAGGTGTGGCGGTCGCCAAAGGTGCTGTTGACCTCGTAGAGCACGGCACTGGGCCGGCCGTCGCGGCCCGTGCAGTAGTAGATGCTGATCGGGTTGAACACGTAGCCCAGCACCCGTGGCTGGCACACCAGAATGATCCGCCCCCCGCCAGCGTCGATCCCGGCGCGCGCGAGCGTGCCGCGCACCCACGCGGCGAGCGGCGTCCGGCCGTCGCCGTGGTCCGCCTCGTGGAAGGACAGCAGATTGCGCCGGTTGACCGAGAACAGCCGCAGTCGGCCGTCGAGCGCGGGCGCCTCGTCGAGGTCGAGGCCAAGCCAGAACAGCCGGTAGTCAAGCCGGTGCCGGCGGGGCCGCGCGCGGACGTGCGTCACGCTGCCGAAATAGAGGCACGACCGCAGCGCCGTCATGCGACCGCCCGCGCGTCTTCGGCCGCGACCGGCGCCGCCGTCCATGGCGGCGCGACGCCGCCGGCCGCTTCGCCGGCCGCGAGTCCGGCGGCCAGCGCGTCCTCGTGGAAGCCGTCGCCGAAATAGCTGCCGCAGTACCACGTGCGACGCGCGCCCTGCAGGCGCCACAGCGCGCCCTGGGCGGCGAGCGCGGCGGAATCGTAGAACGGGTGGCCATAGTCGAACTCGGCGTGGACGAGCGCCGGGTCGGGCGCGCGCACCGGGTTGAGCGTCACGATCAGCGGCGTCGCAGCGGGAAGACGCTGCAGCCGGTTCATCCAGTAGGACACGCAGGCCGGCGCAGCGGGGTCGCCCTGCGGCGCGCCGATAAAGTTCCAGCTCGACCACAGCCGGCGCCGCCGCGGCATCAGGGCCGGATCGGAATGCAGGACCGCGCGGTTGGCGGTGCAGCGGAAGGCGCCGAGGATGCGCCGCTCCTCCACGCTGGGGTCGGCGAGCAGCGCCAGCGCCTCGTCCGCGTGGGTCGCGATCACCGCGCGGTCGAACGCCGTGCGGCGGCCGTCGCGTTCCTCGACCACGACGCCGGCCGCGGTGCGCCGGACGCGCGCGATGCGCGCGCCCAGCCTGACCTCGGCGGGGGTATCGGCGGCCAGCCGCGCGACATAGGCGCGGCTGCCGCCGGTCACGGTGCGCCAGGGCGGCCGCGCGGTCAGCCGCAGCAGGCCGTGGTTGCGCCAGAACGCGACGAACGCGGCGGCCGGGTAGCGCAGCATCTCCGCCGGCGGGGTCGACCAGATGGCGGCGCCCATCGGCAGCAGGTGGTCCTCGACGAAGGCCGCCGAGTAGCGTTCGCGCGCGAGATACTCCCCCAGGCTCATCGTCGCGCCGTGCGGTCCGGCCAGGAGATCCGGCGCCTTGCGGTAGAACCTCAGCAGGTCGGCGACCATGCGCCACGTGCGGGGCCGGACGGCGTTGGCCGGCTGCGCGAACAGGCCGCGCGCGCTGCCGGCGTACTCCAGCCGGCCGTCGCGCAGCGACGCGGCGAAGCTCATGTCGCTGGGCTGCGTCGCGACGCCGAGATGGCGGAACAGCGCCGTCAGGTTGGGGTAGTTCGGCTCGTTGTAGACGATGAAGCCGGTGTCCACGTCGACCGAGCCGCCGGGCAGCGCCACGGTCACCGTGTTGGCATGGCCGCCGAGGCGGCCGTCGCGCTCGTAGAGCACCACGTCGTGCCGCCGGGCGAGCAGCCAGGCCGCCGACAGGCCGGCGATGCCGGCGCCGATCACCGCGACGCGGCGCCGGGGGCCGGCGGCGGGGTTGAGCGATCCGTCCATCGCGCGCCGGCCGGATCAGCGCTTGATCAGCGGGTTGAGCAGCCGCCCGAACGGGCCGGTCAGCCGGGCCGGCGCATCGACCACGGTGAGGCAGAGGCAGTCCTCCCCCGCGTCCGCCACCGGCCGGTGCTCGTGCACTTCGTTCAGGGCGACGAAGTCCCCGCGCCCGTAATGGCCGGCGTGGTCGGAGAAGCCGCCCGACAGCACGACGGTCAGCTCGTCGCCGACATGGGTATGAACCGGCACCGCGGCGCCGGCCCGGATGCGCAGCAGGCTGACCCGGCGCCGCTCGCCGGGCACCGCGACCCGCGCCTCGCGGACCCCGCGGCCGACCCGCTTCCAGGCCAGTTCGTCCGGCGGCGCGTCCAGGTACGGCCACAGCGGCGAAGGCACGAGCCGCCGCGTCGCCTCGTCGAGCGCCGCCGTGGCAGGCGCCCGCGGCGCAGGCTCGTCGAGCCGGGCCAGGGTCGCCTCCAGGAGCGCGTCCGGAGCGGCGGCCGCCGCCTCGGGATCGGCAGCGTCGGAAACCAGCGCGCCGCCCATCGCCTCGAACCGCGCGACCTCGGCGCGGCACAGGGCGCAGAGCGAAAGATGCGTGGCGACCGCGATCGACGGCCCTTCGGCCAGGGCGCCGGCCGCGTAGTCGAGCAGCACCTCCGGGTCCGGGTGGTGGACGATCATGCGTTCAACTCCGTCATCAGCACGCGCAGCCGGTTGAGCGCCAGCCGGATCCGGGACTTCACGGTGCCGAGCGGCAGGCCGCATTCGGCGGCGATCTGCGCGTGCGACTTCTCCTCCCAAAAGGCGCGCCGGACGATGTCGGCCTGCTCGGCCGGCAGGCTGTCCAGCCGCTTGAGCAGGGCCGCCGAAAGCTCGGCCGCCGCCACGCCCTCGCTGGCATCCTCTGCGATCGGGCCGCGCAGGGCCGGATCCTCGGGGTCGACCTGCGGCCGGCGCTCGCGGCGGAACAGCTCTATGCGCTTGTTGCGCAGGATCGTGAACATCCAGGTCGCGGCGGAGGCGCGGCGGCGATCGAACAGGGCCGCCTTCGCCCACACCGCCAGCATGGTCTCCTGGACCACGGCATCGGCGTCCGCCGGCGCCATGCCGCCGCGCACGGCGAATGCCTTCAGGCGGGGCGCGAAGCGGCGGAACAGCGCGGCGAAGGCGGCCCTGTCGCGCTGCAGCGCCACCGCCTCGATCAATGCTTCCGCGGACGGTTCATGCATGACGGGGACGGCGTTCGGTCGCGGCTGGCGGGTCGGCGTACGGGCGCCCGGCCAACGCCTGTCGTCGCGGCCTTCCGCCCCGGCTCTCTGTAGCATCGCGCACCGCTCCCTGACTACGAGGGTCGGCGGCTGATACGCGAGCCAGCGCGCGGCGGATCACCCCGAAGCGGATCTTCGTCCGCCACCGCCCGCCGGACTGCGGTAGGATCGCCGCCGGGCACCGAGGCGGGAAAGAAGACGCAGCTTGAGCGGCCGGACGGGGTACGAGGCGCGCGGAATCGACCGGGCCTACTGGCTGGGCTGCGCGGTGCTCGTCCTCTGCACGCTGTGCTGGGCCGGATCCAGCATCGTCGGCCGCGCCGCCGCCGGCAACGTGCCGCCGCTGACGCTGTCGTTCTGGCGCTGGACCGGGGCGGCCGTGATCCTGCTGCCGTTCGCCCTGGCGCCGCTCAGACGCGACTGGCGGATCGTCGCCGCGCACTGGCCGATGATGGCGCTGTTCGCGCTGGTCGGCATCGTGGTGTTCACCGTGCCGTACTATATCGGGCTGCAATTCACCACCGCCATCAACGCGACGCTGATGAACGCGGCCGGGCCGGCGCTGGTGCTGCTGTTCTCGCTCGCACTGGTGGGCACCCGGATCGGCCTCGGGCAGCTTGGCGGCATCGCGCTGGTCGCCGCGGGTCTGGCCGTGATCGTGTCACGGGGCAGCTTTGCCGCCCTGCTCGGGTTGCAACTTAACGCAGGGGACGGCCTCGTGCTGGTGTCGCACCTGGCATGGTCGCTCTACACGGTGCTGCTGCGGTGGGCGCCCAAGGGCCTCGACCCCATGGCGTTCCTGCTCGCCATCGTCGGCATCGGCACCGCGATGCTGCTGCCGCTGTATGCCTGGGAGGCGGTCACCGGCGGGGGCTTCGCGCCGACGGCGGGCAACCTGGGCCTGATCGCCTATGCCGCGGTCTTCCCGTCCGCCCTAGCCTATGTGCTGTGGAGCCGCGGCGTCGCGGCGGTCGGCGCCAACACGGCCGGCGCCATCAAGGGCCTCAACCCGCTGTTCGGCACGGCCGGCGCGATCCTGTTGCTGGGCGAGACGCCGCATCTGTTTCATCTCGCCGGGTTCGCGCTGATCCTGGGCGGCGCGTACCTGGTCGGTGCCAAAAGGCGGCAAACCGCCGCCGCCTGAGCCGGCGCACGACCGGGGGGCGCCGGATGCGCACCCGTAGCGCGTGCGCCGTTAACCAATACAATTCTCGAAATTACCCCATATGGAGGATGCCGACGCCGCCGGCATCGGGTCACATGTTCGTGACTCTGTGGCGGTAGCGAGAAACGTCGCGGGGCTGTGTGTCACCACCTCATGAGGAGGGGAAAATGCAAAACGCGACAAAGTGGAAGTATCTGAGCTCCACCGCGGCGCTGGCGCTGATGGTCGGCGTCGCGTCGATCGGTACCGCGATGGCCGACGCCGAGGATCCCATCAAGGGGATCACGGTCGACGCCAACTTCATCAAGGACAAGGACACCTACGTCACGGAGAACATCTACCGTGAGAAGGCGGTGTTCCTGCAGGCGACGGTCGCCCCGGAAGTGACGAAGATGTCCGAGGCGCTGTCGATGGCGAACCAGTGGTCGGCCGACAACACGATGTCGGAGGCCTATACCCGCCGGACCGACACGATCACCAACGCGGTGAACAACAACACCGGCCTGACGATCCTGAACCAGACCGCCGGCGACCTGAACAACCAGGCCTCTTCGGCGTCGGGTGCGGCGAATGCCGGCAGCGGCGGGGTCGTGTACTCCGAGGCGCAGTCGGGCGCCGAGCAGAACTCGAAGGACAACCGCCTGAGCGAGCAGAACCTGACCTGGTTCTCGTCCGACCCGAACGCGATCGACGGCGACCCGAACACGCCGACCCGCGTGGCCGGCAAGACCGCCACGATCACCAACGCGATCAAGAACAACCTGGGCGTCGTGCACGTCAACCAGTCGGTTGGCAACATGAACAGCCAGGCCAACACGCTCGCGCTGGCGACCAGCTTCGGCAGCGGCGGCGTGGTGATCACCGATGCGGTTCTCGGTCAGCAGCAGACCGGCAACCAGGTCGTTGAGTACAACGTCCTGCGCGAGGCGGTCCTGACGGATGCGGTGAAGTTCAACACCGGCATCGTCAGCCTCAACCAGTCGGCGGGCAGCCTGAGCAACCAGGCCAACGTGGTTGCGATCGGCGTGGCCGTCCAGCTGAGCGGTGGGTCGCAGTGACCGGTTGTGTGGCTAAGAGCTGACACGCTCGAACCGTCATACACCGCAGTCTAAGGAGCTTATCCATGAAGAAGGCTTTGCTTGGCACGACCGCTCTGGCGGTGGCCCTGGGCTTCGCGAGCGTGGCGCTCGCGGACGCCGACGTCGATGCGCACATCGACTTCAACAAGTACGTCAATGTCGACGAGATCCTCTACGTCGAGAAGGCGCTGTTCATCAAGGCGCAGCCGAAGCTGACCCCGGCCGGTGCGGCCGAGGCCGCCGCGGTGGCCAACATCGGCCACAACGGCAACAGCTTCAACACGCAGTCCGGCGAGTCGTCGGTCAGCCTGTCGGGCGACCAGCGCATCATCCTCGATGCGAAGATCACCGACGCCGTCCACAGCAACTCCGGCGTGATCAGCGTCAACTACGACATCGGCATCATGAACAACCAGGGCAACCTGGTGTCGATGGGCGTGACGCAGAGCGCGACGGCGGCGGCGGACTCGCAGGCCGAGACCTCGCAGCACAACGACGGCAACCGCATGATCGAGCAGGGTGCGTGGGGCTACTCGAACAACACCACCGACGGCATGCCCAATGGCGCGCTGGTGTTCCGTTCGCGCCGCACCGCCACGTTGGACAACACGGTCCACAGCCAGACCGGCATCACCGGCCTGAACCAGACCAGCGGCGTGATGAACAACCAGACCAACTCGGTTGCTCTCGCCGTCGGCCTGAACAGCACCGTCGCCCTCTCCGAGGCGGCGCTGGGCCAGGCCTCCAGCGAGAACTCGCTGATCGCCACCGACTTCTCCTACGCCAACAGCGTGACGAATGCGGTGCGCAACAACACAGGCATCACCCACGTCAACCAGACGTCGGGCAACCTGAACAACCAGTCCTCGACGATCGCCTTCTCGGCCACCACCGGCCTGAACCAGGCGACCGCCGGCGTGACCGGCCAGAAGTTCTAACCTGCCGACCGGAGGAGGGGCACCGCCCCTCCTCCCCCCTTTCCTTCACGTCCCGCCGCGATGCCGGCTCGCGCCGCCGCCTGGCGCAGCGGCCGCCGCCCGTCGCCCTCCGACGCTCACGGAAACCGTCGCCCGCCCTCACCCGATCGAGGGCCTTGGCCCTCCCGGCGTCTTGATCTTTTCTTCATGCCTCCGGCGGCAACGTCGGTCCTCCTGCCGGACCCGCGGCTCCGCCGGGATGCGGGCCGCGCCAGCACCGATCCGCCCGTGCCGTGGGTAATGCCCGAGCGATCGATTCCAGATACCATGCGACTTGAATCAACCGCGTCTGCATTCTCCGGGCCCAGGGCGCATCGGGGTGCGTCCGCCCAACGGTGACGATGATGGATGTGCGCGCGCTGCCGCCCGGCCCCGGCACGGCCTCGCCCGGGTCGTCCACTCCGGACAGCCGGAGCGGCGAAGGATTCGACGAGACGATCGGCGGCGTCATCCGGGCGACCGCGGCGCGCGCCCCGGATCGCGCGGCCGTCCTCGCCACGTGCGACCCCGGCCTGACCTATGGCGGCCTCGCCGCGCTGCTCGGACGCATCCAGGCGCAGCTCAACGGCCTGGGCTTCGGGCGCGGCGACCGCATCTGCATCGCGCTCGAAGGACGGGCGCAGGTCACCGCCGCCTACCTTGCTGTCTCCTCTTGCGCCGTGGCCGCGCCGGCCGACCCGGCCGGCTCGGCGGAAGAGTTCGCCGCCGCGATCGCCGCCTTGCGACTGGACGCCGTCCTGGCGCCGCCGGGCGGGGCGGCCGGCGCGCGCGCCGCGGCGGCGCACGCAGGGATTCCCGTCTTCGATGCCGCGCCGGCTCCCGGCACCGGCATCGGCGGCCTCGCGCTGTCGGGCCGCGCCGGCCCGGCGCGCGCCATGCGCGGCGGGCCGGCGCAGCCCGATGACGTCGCAAAGGCGATGCGCACCTCCGGCACCACCGGCGATGCGAAAGTGGTCGCGACCCGCCACGGCCACGCCGTCTACTGGGCACGGCGCTTCGCCGACTGGTTCGGCCTCACCGCGGAAGACCGGCTTCTGCACGTCCAGTCGCCCTACCACGGCAGCGGCACCAACACGAGCCTGCTGCCCGTCCTGAGCGCGGGGGGCGCCGTGGCGCTGCCCCGGTCGCCGGCGATCGAGGACGTGCTGGACGCGTTCGATGCGTTCGAGCCGACCCATCTCGGCGGCAATCCCGCATTCTACGCGGCGCTGCTGGAGCATCTGCGCCGCCATGGCCGGCCGTCCGGGTTCAGGCGGCTGCGGATCATGTTCTCCTCCAGCGCCGCGCTGCCGGCTGCCGCCATGACCGCCCTGGAGGAGCTCACCGGCGCCGCGCTGATCCAGCGCTACAGCTCCACCGAGACCGGCGGCATCATCTGCGCCAACCCGCTGCCGCCGCTGCGGCGCAAGCCGGGGACGGTGGGCCTGCCGTTCCACCGCGGCATCCGCCTGATCGACGCGGACGGCCGCGACGTGCCGCGCGGCGCGATCGGCGAGGTGCTGATCGAGCACAAGGGAACGTTCGAAGGCTACGAGAACGACCCGGCCGGCAGCCGCGACGCCTTCGTCGACGGCTGGTTCCGCATCGGCGACCTGGGCCGCTTCGATGCCGACGGCTATCTGACCCTGGTCGGCCGGCGCCGCGATTCGATCAACCGCGGCGGCCAGACGATCATCCCGGCCGAGATCGACGCGGCGCTGCTCGAAGACCCGGCAGTCCGGGAGGCGGTGGCGTTCCCGGTCCCGCATCCCACCTTGGGCGAGATCGTCGCCGCGGCCGTGGTGCTGCAGGACGGCGCCGACGCGACGCCCGACGTCCTCCTCTCACGGCTGCGCACGCGGCTGATGCCGAGCAAGGTGCCGTCCCACCTCGTCGTGGCGGACGCGCTGCCGCGCCGAGCCAACGGCAAGATCGCCCGCAGCACCCTCGCACGCCACTTCGGCCTGGACGAGGCGGCCCCGTCGCCGGCGGCGTCGTCGCCCCGGGACCGGCCGCCGAGCCCGATCGAGGCGGCGCTGATCGGCCTGTGGAAGGCCAGCCTGGGGGTCGACCGGATGGGCCCCGACGACGACCTGTTCCGCCTCGGCGGCGATTCGCTGAAGGCGGCGCAGATCCTGGCCGCCGTCGACGCGGTCTTCGGGGTCCGCATCGAGCTGGCCGGCGCCCTGGCCGAAGGCTTCACGGTCGCGGCCGTGGCGCGCAGGATCGAATCCGCGCGCGCGATGGCCGACGGAAACGCCGGTCGACCTGCGGGCGAGACGGCGCCGCGACCGCAGCCGCGCAACGCGGGCCCGACGCGCTTTCCGCTCTCGTTCGGGCAGGAGCGCCTGTGGTTCGTCGAACGCTTGGCGCCCGACGCCGCCGCCTACAAC
>JBFWQM010000129.1:0-15165 GCA_050249455.1 Rhodospirillaceae bacterium
ATGCGCACGGCGAGGAACAGGAGGCCGCGGAGGCCCTGCGCCTCACGCCGGCGCAGATCGAGGCCTCGGGAATCGTCCTGGAGACGGCCGCCGCCGGCGACCTCGTCGGCGCCGTCGGGCTTCCGGCGTCCGCTGTCCTGATGCCCGACCGCACGGCGGTGGTTTCGGCGAAGGCCGCCGGCATCGTCGCGACGGTGCAGACCCGCCTGGGCGCCACCGTCGCGCGGGGCGAGGTGCTGGCCGTGCTCGACAGCCGCGAGGTGGCGGAGGCGCGCGGCGAGCTGCTCGCCGCCCAGCGCGCCGAGGCGCTGGCGCGCGCCACGTTCGAGCGCGAGCGGGCGCTGTGGCAGAAGAAGGTCTCGGCCGAGCAGGACTACCTGCAGGCGCGTGCGGCATTCGATGCCGCGGGGGTGCGCATCGCGCTGGCGCGCCAGCGGCTCGCGACGCTCGGCGTCGAGGATGCGGCGCCGCCCGAAGGCGCGCTGGGCCGCTACGCGGTCCGTGCGCCAATCGCCGGCCGCATCGTCGCGCGCAACGCGACCGTCGGCGCCGCCGCCGCCGCGGACGCCGCGCTGTTCACCGTCGCCGACCTGTCGCGCCTGTGGTTCGAGGCCGCCGCCCCGCCGGGCGACCTTGCCCTGCTAAAGGAAGGCGCTCCGGCGTCCGTGGAAGGCCAGGACCGCCCGCCGCTGCGCGGCGCGGTCGCGTTCGTCGGGCCGACCATCGACCCCGACACTCGCCTCGCACGGGCGATCGTCGAAGCGGAAAACTCTGGCGGCGCCTGGCGCCCGGGCGACTTCGCGACCGTCATGGTGGAGCGCACGCGCGAGAGCGCGCCGGTGCTGGTTCCGGCCGCCGCGATCCAGCGCCTCAAGGGGACGCCGGTGGTGTTCGTGCGCAGCGACGACGGCTTCGAGATGCGCGAGGTGGTGCTCGGCCGGTCCGACTCGCGCCGCGTCGAGATCCGCTTCGGTGTCGACGCCGGCGAGACCGTGGCGACCGCCAACTCGTTCGTGCTGAAGGCTCAGGTCGAGAAGGCCGAAGCCGAGCATTCGCACTGAGCGGCGGGGGCCGGACATGATCGCGAAAGTCATCGAGCTGTCGATCGGCCAGCGGCTGGTCGTGCTGGTGCTCGCCGTTGCGGTGGCGGCGTTGGGCATCCAGTCGCTGACGCGGCTGCCGATCGACGCGGTGCCCGACATCACCAACAACCAGGTCCAGATCAGCGCCGTCGCGCCGTCGCTGGCGCCGGTCGAGATGGAGAAGCGCGTCACCTTCCCGATCGAGCTCGCGCTCGCGGGAATCCCCGGGCTCGAATCGACGCGATCCATTTCGCGCAACGGCTTCGCGCAGGTGACCGCCGTCTTCTCCGATCGCACCGACATTTTTTTCGCGCGCCAGCAGGTGACCGAGCGGCTGATCGGGGCGAAGGAAACGCTGCCCGACGGCGTGGAGCCGCGGCTGGGCCCGATCTCCACCGGTCTCGGCGAGGTCGTGATGTGGATCGTGGACTACGACCGGCGCGCGCCAGCCGCCGCCGGTATCCCCGGCCCGCAGCCTGACGGCAGCTTCCTCACGCCTGGCGGCGAGCGACTGCGGACGACGCTGGAGCGCGCCGCCTACCTGCGTACGGTGCAGGACTGGATGATCCGGCCGCAGATGAAAGGCGTGCCAGGCGTCGCCGGCGTCGATTCGATCGGCGGCTACGAGAAGGTCTACCAGGTGCAGCCCCACCTCGGCCGGCTCGCCGCCCACGGCGTCGCGCTGGTCGAGCTCGCCGAGGCGATCGAGCGCAACAACACCGCCATCGGCGCCGGGTTCGTCGAGCGCAACGGCGAGGCGCTGGTGGTGCGCGCCGATGGGCGGCTGGCGACGATGGACGACATCGGCGACGTCGTCGTGGCCGCCTACGGCGGCGTGCCGCTGCGCGTGCGCGACCTCGCCGAGGTTTCGATCGGACAGACCCCGCGCACCGGGGCGGCGAGCGCGGGCGGCGAGGAGGTCGTGGTGGGCACCGCGCTGATGCTGATCGGCGCCAACAGCCGCACCGTCGCCTCCGCAGTCACCGAGAGGCTGCAGGCGGTGCAGGCCGGCCTGCCGCCCGGCATCGTCGCGACGCCCGTCCTCGATCGCACCAGGCTGGTCGACGCCACCGTGCGGACCGTCGAGAAGAACCTGGCCGAGGGCGCGCTGCTGGTCATCGCGGTGCTGTTCCTGTTTCTCGGCAACCTGCGTGCGGCGCTGATCGCGGCGCTGGTCATCCCGGTCACGATGCTGATGACCGCGACCGGCATGCTGAAGGCCGGCATCAGCGCCAACCTGATGAGCCTGGGCGCGCTCGATTTCGGGCTGATCGTGGACGGTGCGGTGATCGTCACGGAAAACTGCCTGCGCCGGCTGGCGCTGCGCCAGCATCAGGTGGGCCGGCTGCTGACCGCCGGCGAGCGGCGGCGCACGGTCGCGGCGGCGACGAGCGAGATGATACAGCCCACCGTGTTCGGCCAGGCGATCATCATCATCGTCTACCTGCCGATGCTGTCGTTCAGCGGGGTCGAGGGCAAGATGTTCGAGCCGATGGCGCTGACCGTGATGACGGCGCTGGCGTGCGCGTTCGTGCTATCGCTCACCTTGGTGCCCGCCATGATCGCGATGTTCGTCCGCGGCCCGGTGCGCGAACGCAAGGGACGCGCGATGGAGCGGACGGAGGCGCGCTACGCCGCGCTGGTCCGCCGCGCGGTGGCACGGCCGCCGGCCGTAGCCGCCGCCGCGGCCGTGCTGGTCGCCGGGTGCCTCGCACTCCTCTCCCAGCTCGGCCAGGAGTTCGTGCCGACGCTCGACGAGCAGGACATAGCCATGCACGCCATGCGCATCCCCAGCACGTCGCTCGAGCAGTCGGCGCGCATGCAGGCCCGCGTCGAGCGGGCGGTGGCCAAGCTGCCGGAGGTGGCGGTCGTGTTCTCCAAGACCGGCACCGCCGAGGTCGCGACCGACCCGATGCCGCCCAACGTCTCGGACACCTTCATCGTGCTGAAGCCGCGGGCGGACTGGCCCGACCCCGGCAAGCCCAAGCCCGCCCTCGTCGCCGAGATCGAGGCCGCCGTCGCCGCGGTGCCGGGCAACAACTACGAGTTCACGCAGCCGATCCAGATGCGCTTCAACGAGCTGATCGCCGGCGTGCGCGCCGACCTCGCGGTCAAGGTTCACGGCGCGGACATGGCAGCGATGCTCGCCACCGCCAACCGCGTCGCCGCCGCCCTGCGCGGCGTCGACGGCGCGACGGACGTGAAGGTCGAGCAGGTTGCGGGACTGCCCTATCTCGACATCCGCCTCGACCGGCAGGCGATCGCCCGCCACGGCCTCAGCGTCGCGGCGGTGCAGGACGTGATCGCCGCAGCAGTCGGCGGCCGGCAGGCCGGGGTGGTGTTCGAAGGCGACCGGCCGGTCGATATCGTGCTGCGCCTCGACGAGGGCGCGCGCAACGACCTTTCGGTGCTGCAGGACCTGCAGGTGCCGGTCGGTCGCGGCGACGGCGGCCGGCCCGTCACGCTGCCGTTGCGCGCGCTGGCGTCGGTCGCGATCGACGAGGGGCCCAACCAGATCAGCCGCGAGAACGGCCGCCGCCGCGTCGTCGTGCAGGCCAACGTGCGGGGCCGCGACCTCGGCTCGGTCGTCGCCGACGCGCAGGCGCGCATCGCCGCTACCGTCACGCTGGCGCCGGGCCAATCGCTGACATGGGGCGGGCAGTACGAGAACCTGCTCGCCGCCGAGGCGCGGCTGCGGCTGGTGGTGCCGGCGTGCTTCGCCGCGATCTTCTTCCTGCTCTTCATGGCGCTGGGCAGCCTGCGCGACGCGGCGATCGTGTTCACCGGAGTGCCGCTCGCGCTGTGCGGCGGCATCGTTGCGCTGGCGCTGCGCGGGATGCCGGTGTCGGTCACCGCGATCGTCGGGTTCATCGCGCTGTCGGGCATCGCGGTGCTCAACGGCCTGGTGGTCGTCACCCGCATCCAGCAGGGCATGGCCGCCGGCCTCGACCGTTCGGCGGCGGTGGCGGACGCGGCCGTCGTGCGGCTGCGCCCGGTCCTGATCACCGCGCTGGTGGCCGCGCTCGGCTTCGTGCCGATGGCCGTCGCCACCGGCACCGGCGCGGAGGTCCAGCGGCCGATCGCGACGGTGGTGATCGGCGGCCTGGTCAGCGCGACGGCGCTGACCCTGTTCGTGCTCCCGGCGCTCTACGCCTGGTTCGGCGCCGGACGCCGGGCGACGGAGGACGACGCGCCGGCCGTCCCGGCCGCCGCCGAATGAGCCGTCACAGGACGTCGAGCGCGACGCCGGCCGGCAGGGTCGGCGCGAAGGCGCGCAGCAGGGCGCGCAGCCGCTCGGCCTCGGCGGGTTCGGTGGCGAAGAACGTCACCGCCGACCGCGCCGGCGTCACCCTGGCGCGGCTGAGGTGGAGCCGGCCGACGCGCACCCAGGTTTCCGGAAACGGCGTCTTGAAGTAGCCGTCCTCGTAGACCAGCGCGAGGCCGATGCCGCGCGCGGCGGCGAGGCGCGCCATCCACTCGCCGTCGCGCCGCGCCGCGCGCAGCTTGCGCGCCTCCTCCGAGCCCAGGCCCCACAGGTCGAGCACGTAGTCGGGGTTGCCCCAGGTCAGCAGGCCGACGTCGTTGGCGGCCACCGGGTTGCGATAGTGCTCGGTGACGAAGCGGCGCATCTGCACCTGCTGCTCGAAGATGTTGTTCGCGGCGATCGGAACCTCGAGCAGCGTCGCGTAGACGTAGTTCTTGCCGGTCACGAACGCTGCCGCCGCGATGACGAGCAGCAGCGCGACGCCGCCCCGCTGCCGAGCCAGTCGCGCGGCGATCGGGTCGCGGAACAGGAACAGCACGGCCATGAAGGTCACCACGAGCGCGTAGATCTCGTAGCGGTGGAACCAGCCGAACTGGCCGAACATCGCGTGCCCGGCGACGGTGACGGCGAGATAGGCTGCCATCGGCACGGTCGGGTCGCGCCGCCCCGCGCCGCGCCGCGTGACCAGCGCGAGATAGACCGCGAGCACCGCCGCGACGATCATGATCGCGCCGACCTTGCGCGACATGGCGTCGGAGATGTTGATCAGGATCGAGCCGACGAACGGCCACAACGTGCCCTCGGCCCCGCTCAGCGCCGAGGACGACTTGACCAGGACCGAGCTCGGCAGCGGCGCGAGGCCGCTCGCCAGCAGGAAGGCCGAGAACGCGGCCAGCGCGGCGATGACCGTTGCCGCGGCGACGGCGCCGGGCCGCACCGCGCCGCGCGCGATCAGGACGGCGGCGCCGGCGAGGCTCGCCAGCGTCGCCTCGTAGCGCACCAGCGGCGCGGCGATCAGCACCGGCACCAGCCACCACGCCACGCGCCCTTCGCGCAGGAAGATCGCGAGGCCGAGCACGCCGAGCGCGGCGAGCGCGACGTGGAGGTTGTGCTCCATGCCGGAGAACACCAGGCCCACGAGGTTGAACGACAGCGCCACCGCCGCCGCGAAGAGCGCGATGAACAGCGGCCGGCGCGCCAGCGTGCCGACGCCGATGTGGAACAGGAACTCGACCAGCGTCCAGGCGAAGGCGACCAGGGCGGCGGCGTTGATCGCCAAAGGTACGAGGTGATGCCAAGCCGTGCCGGCGAACGGCGCCAGCAGCAGCGGGTAGAGGATCGAGGACGACGCGGCCGACGGCTCGCCGAAATTGATGCCGTAGCCGCCGGCGGCGATCTTCTCGCTGACCGAGAGGTGGATATAGGGGTCGTCGAGCGTGTAGGTGAACGCGCCGCCGTTCAGCCCGGCGATGATCGTGACCAGCAGCCCCGCGATCGCGACGAGCGCCACCGACGCCAGGATCTGCGCGACGCGCTTGGCGGCGGCGGGCGACGGGTCGGACATCGGGCGCGGTCGGTCCTGCGGCGGTGGGGTCGCAGGGGATGGTGTACCGCGGCAGGGTTAAGGCGGGGTTGCTTCAAGGGCAACGGACCCGGATAGGCCCCCCTCCCCCAACCCCCTCCCCTCGTGGGAGGGGGTTGGGGGAGGGGGCGTCCCAAATGGCCCCGATGCGAACGTTCAGAACCGGCGGTTGCCGATCCCGCGCGACTCGTCGACGCTGATGCGGCCGTCGCGGTCGGTGTCGGCGGCGCGGAAGCGGCGGTTGAGGCTCTGGTCGATGCGCTGGTAGCGCTGGCCCGCGTCGGGCGCGAGGCCGACCGCCGGGGGCCGGCCGCGCGCGCCCATGTATTCCTGCTCGCTGACGAAGCCGTCGCCGTTGCGGTCGAGGCGGTCGAAGCCGTCATAGACCGGCGGCTGGTCGGACGGGGTCCCCGCCTTCGCCGGCGCTTGGCGCAGGTCGCGCACCGGCGGCAGGCCGAGGCGGCGCATCGGGTCGGTCTCGCCGGGCTGGCGCGGCTGCAGGCCGGCCTGCGACGGGCTGCCGCGGCGGGCCTGCGGCGGCGGGGCGTTGCGGCCGAGCAGGTCGTCCTCCAGCGCCCGGGTGCGCTCCGCCTGGCGCTGGCGCAGGAGCTCGATGCCGGGCTTTGCGGCGCGCGGCGCCGCGGGCTGCTGCGCCGAACGCGCGGCGCGCTCCGCCGGCGACAGGTTGCCGGCGGCGGCGTCCCTGGGATCGCCGCCGGGGATGCGGTCGATCATCGCGTCGGGAAGCGAGCCGAACGGCACGTTGCGGGGCTCCTCCGTGGGCGCCGGGGGGGCCAGCGGCGCGGTCAGGTTGGGTACCGCCGCGGCGCGTCCCTGGAACGCCGGGTCGAGCGGCGCGACCCCCGGCGCCGCCGGAGCTGTCGGCGCGGGCTGGTGCACCAGCGGGGCCTGCGCCGCCGCCGTACCCAGCAGGGACAGGCTGGTCAGGATCGCCGCGGCGACCGGTGCCGTGTTGCGCATGGCCGTACCCCCAAGACGCGATCAGTACGCGTAGGCATCGTAGACTGGGTCGATCCTGCCGTTCCAGGCATTACGATACTCTTCCAACAGCATTTCCGCCGGGCAGGTTCCGCGCTCGGCGATCTCGAACAGCGCGCGCAGGAACCCGGTCTCGTCGGTGCCGGCACGGTCCTGGCTGCGCCGCGCCGCCAGGCCCTTCTGCGCGATCACCAGCGTATCGAGCGCGATCTCGCGCAAGGTGCGGCCGCGGAACGGCGTGTGCAGCGCCTGGCGCGGCGCCTCGCGGCGCAGCGTCTCGCGCTCGTCCATCGTCCAGTCGGCGACGAGATCCCAGGCGGCGTCCAGCGCCGTGCGGTCGTACAGCAGGCCCACCCACAGCGCCGGCAGCGCGCACAGCCGGTTCCAAGGGCCGCCGTCGGTACCGCGCATTTCCAGGTAGCGCTTCAGCCGCACTTCGGGGAACGCGGTGGTGATGTGGTCGGCCCAGTCGTTGATCGTCGGCAGCTCGCCCGGCAGCGCCGGCAGCTTGCCGGCCATGAAGTCGTGGAACGACTGCCCGGCGACGTCGATGTAGCGGCCGTCGCGGTAGACGAAGTACATCGGCACGTCGAGCAGGTAGTCGACGTAGCGCTCGAAGCCCATGTCGGGGTCGAACACGAACGGCAGCATGCCGCAGCGGTCGGGGTCGGTGTCCTCCCACACGTGGCTGCGGTAGGACAGGTAGCCGGTCGGCTTGCCCTCGAGGAAGGGCGAGTTGGCGAACAGCGCCGTCGCCACCGGCTGCAGCGCCAGCGCGACGCGGAACTTCTTCACCATGTCGGCTTCGGACTCGAAGTCGAGGTTGACCTGCACGGTACAGGTCCGCAGCATCATGTCGAGGCCGAGCGTGCCCTTGGTCGGCATGTAGCGGCGCATGATCGCGTAGCGCCCCTTGGGCATCCAGTCGATGTCCTCGCGCCGCCACTCCGGGTCGAAGCCGAGGCCGATCATGCCGACGCCGATCTCGGCCGCCACCTCCTTCACCTGGGCGAGGTGGGTGTGCACCTCGTCGCAGGTCTGGTGCAGGGTCTCCAGCGGCGCGCCGGACAGCTCGAACTGGCCGCCCGGCTCCAGGGTGATGTTGCACTTGCCCATGGTGAGGGCGATCGGGTTGCCGTTCTCGATCACCGGCTGCCAGCCGAACCGGGTCAGCCCTTCCAGCATGGCGCGGATGCCCGACGGCCCGGCGTAGGGTGCGCGGCGGTGGCTGCCGAGCTGGAACACGAACTTCTCGTGCTCGGTGCCGATCCGCCATTCTTCCGGCGGCTTGGAGCCGGAGGCGAGGTATTCCACGAGCTGACGGCGATGCGCGATCGGCTCGCCACCTGAAGTCGGGGGCGCTGACATGGTCTCGATTCTATACCAGGAAGGCCTTCGGATCGGCAGCGGTCATGCGGGCCTCCCTCGCCAATCGCCGAGCAGCGACTGCCAGCAGGCGAGCGCCGCAAGCGCCGCGGTCTCCGCGCGCAGGATGCGGGGGCCGAGGCTGACCGGCGTTATAAAGGGCAGTTTCCGCAGGGCGTCAAGTTCCGCGCGCGCGAAGCCGCCCTCGGGCCCGACCAGGATGCCCCACGGGCCCGGCGGCCCGGCGAGACCGGACAGCGCGTCCGCGATGGGCGGGGCGTCGCGGGTCTCGTCGCACAGCAGCAGGCGGCGGCCGCCCGCCCAGCCCGCCAGCGCCGCCTCCAGCCGCGCCGGCGCCATGACCTCCGGGACCGTCAGCCGTTCGCACTGCTCGGCCGCCTCGATTGCGTTGGCGCGCAGACGTTCGACGTTCACCCGCTCGACCGCGGCATGGCGGGTCGTCACCGGCCACAGCGCGGCCACCCCGAGCTCGGTCGCCGCCGCCGCCAGGATGTCGATGCGGGCCCGCTTGATCGGCGCGAACAGGAGCCACAGGTCGGCGGGCGCATCCTGGCCGCGCAGCCGTTCCTCCACCGTCAGCGATCCTTCGCCGCGCCGCAGCGCCGCGATGCGCGCCCGCCATTCCCCGTCGCGCCCGTTGAACACCGCCACCGCGGCGCCCGGCCCCAGCCGCATCACGTTCCCCAGGTAATGCCCCTGCCCCGCCTCCAGCGCCACGGCCGCGCCGGCGGCGAGGTCGGCCGTCACATGCAGGCGAATGCGCGGGGTATCGGTCATACCGGTCTGTTGAGCATCGGTTCCGAGCGGATTATAGCAGCGCGGAGACATCGGAGCCGCCTGCCTCACCCCGACCCTCTCCTCCCAAACGGACGGAGAGGGAGGACCGGAAAGCCCTCTCCTCCCACTTTGGAACGAGAGGGTGAGGTGAGGCGGCGGCCTCGGTTTCGTGACCAGGTGCGAATGACGGACACGACATCGGCGAGCGACATCCCGAAGGGCGGCTGGGTCGACCGCGTGGTCCCGGCCGGATGGCGGCCCTATGTGCGCCTGGCGCGGCTCGACCGGCCGATCGGGACGTGGCTGCTGCTGTTCCCGTGCTGGTGGTCGATCGCGATGGCGACGATCGCGCCGGACGACCTGTACCTGTTCGTGCTGTTCGGCCTCGGGGCGCTGGCGATGCGCGGCGCGGGCTGCACGTTCAACGACATCTGCGACCGCGACTTCGACCGCGGCGTCGCGCGCACCCGCGACCGGCCGCTGGCCAGCGGCGCGCTCTCCGTGCCGCAGGCGGTCGCGTTCATGGCGGCGCTGATGGCGATCGGCTTCGCGATCCTGGTCTCGTTCAACATGTTCGCGATCTGGGTGGGGGTCGCCTCGCTGGGCCTGGTGTTCACCTACCCGCTGATGAAGCGGGTCACGTACTGGCCGCAGTTCTTCCTCGGCCTCGCGTTCAACTGGGGCGCCTGGCTGGGCTGGGCGGCGGCGACCGGCGAGCTCGCGCCGGCGGCGGCGCTGCTCTATGTCGGCGGCATCTTCTGGACCTTGGGCTACGACACGATCTACGCGCACCAGGACAAGGTCGACGACGCGGTCGTCGGCGTGCGGTCGTCGGCCCGCGCGCTCGGCTTCGCGACGCGGCCGTGGCTCTACCGCTTCTATGCCGGCGCGACCGCCTTCTTCATCGCCGCCGGCGTCGCGGCGGGGCTCGGCTGGCCGTGGGCCGTGGCCGCGGCGGCGGCCTGCCTGCACCTGTTCTGGCAGGCCGCGACCGTGGACCTCGACGACCCGAAGGACTGCCTGCGGAAGTTCAAGTCGAACCGCGACTTCGGCTACCTGCTGCTCGCCGCGGTCGTGGCGGCGCAGCTCGTGCGCTGATCAGCGCCGCGCCGCCGGGACGTCGCGGTCGGTCACCCACAGCGGCACCAGCACCGCGACCGCCATCGTCAGCGCGAACGCCGCGATCAGGGCGAGCGCGAAGGGTCGTGCGCGCGGCGGAAGATCATCGGCCATCGGCGTTTCCCCAACCCAAGGCGGGCGCGCCATCCTATAGTCGCCCGCCTTTGCCCCGGCAATGCGATCATGGACCGAGACGACTTCATCCGCGCCAACACCGCGCTCGCCGCCCCGCCGCTGGTGCCGGAGCTGCGCCTGTGGCTCGCCAGCGAGATCACCCCGATCTGGGAGGCGACCGAGGCGATGCTGGCCCAATCCGGCGTCGCGCCGCCGTTCTGGGCCTTCCCCTGGGTCGGCGGCCAGGCGGTCGCGCGTCACATCCTCGACCATCCGGCCCTGGTCGCCGGCCGGCGCGTGCTCGACTTCGCCGCCGGGTCGGGGCTCGGCGCGATCGCCGCGGCGCGCGCCGGCGCCGCCGTCGTGGCGGCGAACGAAATCGACCCGGTGGCGGCGGCGGCGATCGCGATGAACGCGGCGGCGAACGGGTTCGGGTGGCGGCAGCTCGGGGAGGGGGCACCAACCACGCAGGAGATATTGATCGACATCCACGACCGCGTCGGCCTGACCGACCTGCCCTACGACGTCGTGATCGCCGGCGACGTCTGCTACGAGCAGCCGATGGCGGCCCGCGTCGCGGCGTGGCTGACCGCCCTGGCAGAGGCCGGCGTGGTGGTGCTGATGGGCGATCCGGGCCGCAACTACCTGCCGGCGTCGGGGCTGCAGGCGCTGGCCGCCTACGACGTGCCGACGACGCGCGAGATCGAGGACCGCGAGGTGCGGCGCACCGTGGTCTACCGGGTCACCGGCTGACGGCTCAGCAGAACTGGACGGTGCGGCGGGCGAAGGTCTGCGGCAGCGCGTCCTCGCCCAGGGCGGCGGAGTAGTGCCGGCGCAGCGCGTCGTCGGCGAAATAGCCGGCCATGAAGTCGTCGAGCGGCGCGCCCGGCGCGAAGCGGTCGCGCACGTAGCCGATCGCCTGCGCCTCCGTCGCCTCCGGGAACAGCCGGCCGGCGGCCGGGATGGCGGCGAGCGCAAGGCAGCCGCCGCGGTGGCTGAAGCAGCCGACCCGCGAAGAATAGGCGAAGGCGGCGTCCAGCGCGCCGCCGCCGTCGAGCTCCACCGTCACGCCTTCCAGCGCGTCGTAGGTGTAGTTGCCCTCGGTCTCGTGCATGCGCTGCAGCGACCGCGCGTCGAGCCATTGCACGAACACCGTCACCGCAGTGCCGGGCGAGGCCTGGAACGTCGCCGGCACCGAGCCGTAGGACGACAAATGCGCGGCATAGACCACGTCGAAGTCGTGCAGCCGGCCGCGCTGGCACACGATGCTGATGCCGCTGTGGCCGGCGTACTTGCGTGCGAGCTGCTCCGGCGACTGGTTGGAGCCGGCGGCCAGCACCGGGACGCGGCCGGCGCGGTCGACCTCATGGCCTTCCAGGGCGCGCCAGCGCCCGTCCGCGAACAGGTAGCCGTGCGGCGGGATCGGGAACGGATAGGACTTCGCGTGCGCGATTCGGTCGTTCATGGCGGGATCGGCGGGATTCGGCGATGGATATGGCCCCGCCGAGGCCCGCGGCAAGCGAATCGGGGGCGACGTCAGGCCGCGTCGCGGCGATCGGTGCCGTTTTCCTCGACGATGCGGTAGCGGTAGAGGCAGTTGTCCACCGTCCGCCAGGCATGGCGCTGCCATTCGCGCTGGGCGTCGTCGAGCGCCGCAAACGGCCCGTAGCGCTCCTCCTGGGAGCCCGGCGCGAAGGCCAGGAACTCCGTCGACTCGTACTTCCCGCCGACAACCCAGTACTGCTTAACCATGTTCGACCCCGGCCTACCGCACTGCACAATTACCAAGATAGCGCACCGATTTCGCCTTTGCCAGACGCTGCGGCAAAACGTCGGCGCCCCGCCTGTTGCAATGCCACAAGCGCGTTAATGTTTCGGGAACGGCCGGCTTGACCCAGCCTGCGGCTTCGGGTCCTGATGGCGCCGATGGCCTTCCAGAGCTTGCGCGACTTCATCGACCGGCTGGAGGCGGCCGGCGCGCTGCGGCGGGTCGCCGCGCCGGTGTCCACCGTCCTGGAGATGACCGAGATCCAGACCCGCCTGCTGGCCGAGGGCGGGCCGGCGGTGCTGTTCGAGAACCCGGTCGGCGCCGACGGCCGGCCGTGCGGGATGCCGGTCCTGGTCAACCTGTTCGGCACGGTGGAGCGGGTCGCCTGGGGCATGGGCCGCACCCCGGAGACCCTGCGCGAGCTGGGCGAGACCCTGGCCTTCCTGCGCCAGCCCGAGCCGCCGGGGGGATTTCGCGAGGCGGTCGGCATGCTGCCGCTGCTGCGCAGCGTGATGGCGATGAAGCCGAAGACGGTCGCCGCTGCGCCGTGCCAGGAGGTGGTGCTGACCGGGGCCGACATCGACCTGGGCCGGCTGCCGGTGCAGACCTGCTGGCCGGGCGAGCCGGCGCCGCTGATCACCTGGCCGCTGGTGGTGACCTCCGGCGCCGACGGCCGGCGCGACGTCAACCTCGGCATCTACCGCATGCAGGTGACCGGGCGGAACACCACCCTGATGCGCTGGCTGCGCCACCGCGGCGGCGCCGCGCACCATGCGCACCGCGCCACGGCCGGCGGCGAGCCGCTGGCCGCCGCCGCGGTCATCGGCGCCGATCCCGGCACCATCATCGCCGCCGTCGCGCCGGTGCCGGAGACGCTCTCCGAGTACCAGTTCGCCGGCCTGCTGCGCGGCGAGAAAGTGGCGCTGGTCGACTGCAAGACGGTGCCGCTGCAGGTGCCCGCCAATGCCGAGATCGTGCTGGAAGGCCACGTGTCGCTGGCCGAGACGGGCGACGAAGGCCCCTACGGCGACCACACCGGCTACTACAACGCGGTGGAGCCGTTCCCGGTGTTCACGGTCTCCGCCATCACCATGCGGCGCGCGCCGATCTACCTCTCCACCTTCACCGGCCGGCCGCCCGACGAGCCGTCGGTGCTGGGCGAGGCGCTGAACGACGTCTTCGTGCCGCTGCTGGTCAAGCAGTTCCCGGAGATCGTGGATTTCTGGCTGCCGCCGGAGGCGTGCTCGTACCGGGTCGCGGTTGTGTCGATGAAGAAGGCCTATCCCGGCCACGCCAAGCGCGTGATGATGGCGGTGTGGTCGTACCTGCGCCAGTTCATGTACACCAAGTTCGTCATCGTGGTGGACCACGACATCGACGCGCGCAACTGGAAGGACGTGGTGTGGGCCGTCGCCACCAACGCCGACCCGTCGCGCGACCTGACCGTGGTGACCAACACCCCGATCGACTACCTAGACTTCGCCTCGCCGGAGCCCGGCCTCGGCGGCAAGCTCGGCATCGACGCCACCGCGAAGATGCCGCCCGAGACCCGCCGCGAATGGGGCCGCAAGATCCGGATGTCGGACGAGGTCATCGACACCGTCAGCCGCCGCTGGGCCGACTACGGCCTGCCCGGCACGGGCCGCCCGATCTGGCGGCGGTGACGGTCCCCGCCCTATATGATAGCGACGGCCGTTACCGGTTCCGTCATGGTCAGGCCTGTCCCCGGCCATGACGGTGTTGGATCGAATATGAACCCACCGCGCCAGAGGCCCCGATGGACGCTTTGAACATCCTGACCGACCTGATCGCCGCGGCGAAGCGGGCGGGCGCCGACGAGGCCGACGCCGTCCTGTTCGAGGCGGCGTCGATCGCGGTAGCGCAGCGGCTGGGCGCGCTCGAGAAGCTCGAGCGGTCGGAGGGCTGCGACCTGGGCCTGCGCGTCTTCGTCGGCAAGCGGCAGGCGATTGTGTCGTCCACCGATCTCGGTGCGCCGGCGCTGAAGGAGCTGGTCGAGCGTGCCGTCGCGATGGCCAAGGTGGCGCCGGAGGATCCCTATTGCGGCATCGCCGAGGCGGCGCAGCTTGCGGCCTCGGTCCCCGACCTCGACATCTTCGACCCCAGCGAACCGACCTCCGAGCAGCTCATCGAGATGACCCGCATCGCCGAGGACGCGGCACGGTCGGTGCCCGGCGTCACCAACTCGGAGGGCGCCGAAGCGGGCTGGAGCCATGCCCAGATCGCACTCGCCGCCTCCAACGGCTTCGCCCGCGGCTATGCGCTGTCGAGCCACTCGATCAGCGCCTCGGTGCTGGCCGGCGAAGGCACCGCGATGGAGCGCGACTACGACTTCGCGACCGCCGTCTACGCCGCCGACCTGGCCGCGCCGGAGGCGGTCGGCCGCGGCGCCGGCGAGCGCGCGGTGCGCCGGCTGGGCGCGCGCAAGATGAAGACCTGCCAGGTGCCGGTGGTCTACGACCCGCGGGTGTCGTCCGGGCTGGTGCGCCACTTCGCCGGGGCGATCAACGGCGCCGCCATCGCGCGCGGCACCTCGTTCCTCAAGGACCGGATGGGCGAGGCTGTGTTCGCGCCCGGCATCACCATCGTGGACGATCCGCGACGGCGGCGCGGCCTCCGGTCCAAGCCGTTCGATGGCGAGGGCGTCGCCACCACCGCGCGCAACCTGATCGACGACGGCAGGCTGACCACCTGGGTGCTCGACCTCGCCGCGGCGCGCAAGCTCGGCCTGGCCACCACCGGCCATGCCGCGCGCGGCACCGCCTCGCCGCCGTCGCCCGCGACCACCAACCTCTACATGCAGAACGGCACGATGACGCCGGCCGCGCTGATGGCCGACATCAAGGACGGCTTCTACGTCACCGAGCTGATCGGCATGGGGGTCAACGGGATCACCGGCGACTACAGCCGCGGCGCGTCGGGCTTCTGGATCGAGAACGGGGCGCTCGCCTTTCCGGTCAGCGAGCTGACGGTGGCAGGCAACCTGAAGGAAATGTTCCGCCGCCTGACGCCGGCGAACGACCTCGAGTTCAAGTTCGGGGTCGATGCGCCGACG
>JBFWQM010000130.1:0-15141 GCA_050249455.1 Rhodospirillaceae bacterium
TCAAGCTGCGCGTGCCCGGCGGCATGATCGCCGAGACCTTCGCCGCGGCCGGCGCCAAGACCACGCTGCTGCCCGGCGGCGAGGTGTTCGCCGCGCTGGAGAAAGGCACCATCGACGCCGCCGACTATACCGGCCCCGCCGTCAACTGGGACCTCGGCTTCCAGCAGGTGACCAAGTACATCAGCATGGGCCCGCCGGGTCTGATGTCGATCTACCAGCCGGTCGACCTGATGGACCTCGTGGTCAACATGAATGTGTGGAACAAGCTGTCGCCCAAGATGAAGCAGTTCGTCGAGGATGAGGTCCGCGTCTACTCGGCGCACCACCACAACGAGATCCAGAAGGCCGACGTCGCCGCCTGGGAGAAGTTCGAGAAGGCCGGCATCGAGATCAGCCGGCTCGGGCCGGACGACATCGAGAAGTTCACCCGGATCGCCGTCCCGATCTGGTTCAAGTGGGCCAACAAGGACAAGGACGCGGCGAAGATCTTCAAGCTGCAGCTCGACCTCCTCACCTCGCCGACATTCGGCTACGTCACGCCCGACGACATCAAGGGGCAGAAGCTCGACCTGTAGCGCGTCCAACGGCTGAGCCGCGGCTTCCCGGTCCGCAGGGACGCCGTGGCGGCGCGCCGCGATGCCGAGCATCAACTTCGTCCTCCCCCACTGGGCCTACTGGACCGCCCTCCTGGCGTTTCCGCTGTTCTGCCTGTGGGCCGTGCGCCGGGCGCGGGGCGACCGCGCGGCGGCCGGCCCCCGGCTCGGGATCGCCTACCTGTTCTGGCTGTGCGCCGGCTTCGCCGGCCTGCACCGGTTCTATGTGCGCAGCCGCCTCGGCTGGCTGTACCTGCCGCTGTTCCTGGCGGTCCTCTACTGCAACGCCGAGGTCAAGTCGGCCCGGCAGGACATCTCGAAGGCGCGCCAGGACCTTCGCACCACGACGTTCGACCTCGACCGCGCCGAGGCCCAGGTGCGCCGCGGCACCGAGGGCGCGGCGGCGCGGCGCGACGTGGCCCGCACCCGCCACGATGCGGCGAGCGCGCGGATGCAGCAGGCGACGGCCGGGCACGACCGCTGGCACGGCTACGCGGCGATCTTCGGCATCGCCATCGCGCTCGGCCTCCTGGTCGACGCCGCCCTGCTGCCCGGGCTGGTCCGCCGCCAGGCCGAGCGCGAGGCGCGCGAGCCGCTGCGCCGTTACCAGCCCGTCGCGCCGCCCGCCGTCCACGAGATGGGCACCGGCGAGGACCCCACCCTGCATGTCCAGACCCGCGCCAGCCGCTGGCTCGACGCGGTCACCGACGCCAGCGGCGAGCTGGTGGCGTACTGGACGCTGCTGTCGATCTTCGCCTTCTACTACGAGGTGGTGGTGCGGTTCGTCTTCAACTCGCCGACCAACTGGGTCCACGAGTCGATGTTCCTCATGTACGGCATCCAGTTCCTGGTCGCCGGCGCCTACGGCTACAAGGTCGACGCCCACGTGCGGGTGGACGTCTTCTACGTGAAGTTCTCGGAGCGCGGGAAGGCGATCGCCGACCTCGCGACGTCGGTCTTCTTCTTCATCTTCGTCGGCACGATGCTGGCCACGGGATGGATCTTCGCCGCCGACTCCGTGCGCCTCGGCGAAGTCTCGTTCACCGAATGGGCGATCCAGTACTGGCCGGTCAAGATCGCGGTCCCGGTCGGCGCCGCGCTTCTCCTGCTCCAGGGCGTCTCGAAGGTCGTGAAGGACATCCGGCTGCTGCGCGGCGCGGCCGCGGCGGGCGCCTGACCGATGGGCCTGTCGATCGGCATCGAGTGGCTGACCTTGCTGATGTTCGGGTCGCTGCTGGTCGTGCTGCTGGCCGGGCTGCCGATGGCGTTCGTGACCGGCGGGCTGGCCTGCATCTTCCTGTTCGTGTTCGGCGACGTCGCCATGCTGAACATGCTGCCGGGCCGCATCTTCCCGTTTATGACGGACTACCAGCTCTCGGCGATCCCGCTGTTCATCTTCATGGCGGCGCTCTTGGAGAAGGCCGGGATCATCGAGGAGCTGTTCGACGCCGTCTACAAGGTGCTGGGCGGCCTCAAGGGCGGGCTCGCCGCGGCGACCATCGTTGTGTGCACCATCCTGGCGGCCATGGTCGGCGTGGTCGGCGCGACCGAGGTCACGATGGGGATGATCGCGCTGCCGGCCATGCTGCGCCGCGGCTACGACCCGAAGATCGCGATGGGCTCGATCCTTGCCGGCGGCACCTTGGGCATCCTGATCCCGCCGTCGATCATGGCGATCGTCTACGCGGTGGTGGCGCAGCAGTCGCTGGGCGAGCTGCTCATGGGCTCGGTGTTCCCCGGCTTCCTGCTGTCGGGGATATTCATCCTCTACGTCACGGTGTGCTGCTACCTGCGGCCTGAGCGCGGGCCGGCGCTGCCGCCGGAAGAGCGCATCCCGCTGATCGAGAAAATCCGCCTGCTGCGCAGCCTGGGCGCGCCGCTGGTCCTGGTGCTCCTCGTGCTGGGGGTGATCTTCTTCGGCGTCGCGACGCCGGTCGAAGCGGCCGGCATCGGCACGTTCGGCGCGCTGGTCATCTCCGGCATCTACCGCCAGCTCAACTGGACGACCTTGCACGACGCGCTGCTGGCGACGCTCAGGGCGACCGCGATGGTGATGTGGATCTTCTTCGGCGCCACCATGTTCGTCGGCTTCTTCATCCTGAAGGGCGGCCAGACCTTCGTCACCGAGAGCCTGCTCGCCACCGGGCTGCCGCCCTACGGCATCCTGCTCCTGATGCAGGCGACGCTGATCGTCCTCGGCATGTTCCTCGACTGGGTCGGCATCCTGCTGCTGACGGTGCCGATCTTCCTGCCCATCATCAAGAGCCTGACATTCGGCGGGCTGCTCGGGTTCACCGGGGTCGCGCCGGCCGACGCGGCGCTGTGGTTCGGCGTCCTGTTCATGGTCAACATGCAGATGGCGTTCATGAGCCCGCCGTTCGGCTATTCGCTGTTCTACCTGAAGAGCGTTGCGCCGCCGCACATCACCATGGCCATGGTGTTCCGCGCCGCCATTCCGTTCCTGCTGCTGCAGGCGATCGGGCTGGGCCTGTGCATCGTCTTCCCGGAGATCGTGCTTTGGCTGCCGCGCATGATCTACGCCGGCAGCGGCTAGTCGAGGGTACCCGGCAGGTATAGCGAGATCGCTGGGAAAACGACCAGCAGCGTGACGACGACCACCTCGCAGACCAGGAACCACGCCACGCCCTTGAAGATCGTCTCCAGCGGCACCGCATCGCCGACCACGCTCTTGATGACGTAGACGTTGAACCCGACCGGCGGGGTCAACAGCCCGATCTCCAGGAACTTGATCACCAGCACGCCGAACCAGATCAGGTCGACGCCGAGCGCCTTGTACATCGGCAGCAGGATCGGCAGCGTGATCAGCATCAGCCCGAGCGGGTCGAGGAAGCAGCCGAAGATCACGTAGATGATCGCGGTGGCCAGCACGAGGAGCAGCGGGTCGAGCGCCCATGACCCGATCATGCCGCCCATGAAGCGCGGCATGCCGGTCAGCGCCAGGAATTTGGTGTAGAGCACCGCCCCGACGGCGACGAAGAAGATGCTGGCGGTGGTCTCGGTCGCCTCCACCACGCTGTCGCGCATCACCCGCCAGTTGAGCCGGCCCTGGACGAAGGCGATGACCGCCGCCAGGAGCGCGCCGAACGCACCTGCCTCGGTCGGCGTCACGACGCCGCTGTAGAGGCTGCCGATGACGCCCACGATCAGCGCGACGATCGGCCAGATCTCGGCGAGCACCCGCCACTTCTCCGCCCAACTGGCGGCGACCGCCGCCGTCGGCGCAAGTTCCGGGCGCAGGCGGCAGCGGATGATCAGCATCGTCGCGTAGACGACCGCCGTCAGGATGCCCGGCAGAACGCCGGCGATGAACAGCTTGACGATCGAGACTTCCGCGAACACGCCATACAGGACGAACAGGATGCTGGGCGGGATCAGCGATCCCAGCGTGCCGGCCGAGGCGACCACGCCCGTCGCGAGGCCCTTGTCATAGCCGCTCTTGAGCATGTCGGGGATGGCGAGACGGCCCATCGCCGCGGCGGTCGCGAGGCTTGAGCCCGACGCCGCGGCGAAGCCGGCGCAGGCAAAGTTGGTCGCCACCGCAAGCCCGCCGGGCAGGCGCCCGAACCATGCCCGCGCCGCGTTGAACAGGGCCGAGCCGATCCCGGCGTGATAGGCGATCGCGCCCATCAGCAGGAACATCGGGATCGCCGTCAGCGACCACTTGGCCGAGAACTCGAACGGCGTCGACTTGAGCACGCCGAGCGCGACGTCCAGCCCACGCAGATGCGCGATGCCGACGAGCGCAACCGTGCCCAGGACGACTCCGATCGGGATCCGCAGCGCGATCAGCGCCAGCACGCAGCCGATGCTGAGGAAACCGATCGCCACCGGGGTCATGGCGGGGCGCCGCGCGCGCGGGTCAGCGACCGTCGGGCGGCCGCGGCCCCAGGTCGCCGATCAGCCTGACCAGCACGACCGCCGCCATCGCCGCGCAGCCGGCCGGCAGCATCCACCGGCTGGGGAAGACGTAGATGAAGCTGCCGCTGCTCTCCCACACCTCGCGGCCGGCGGTGCGCTCGACCGCCTCCTCCAGCGTCTTCCAGGCGAGCAGCGCGACATAGGCGAACGTGACGATGCCGACCGCGCCCTTCCAGCGCCTGAGCCGATGCCCCTTCAGGTTACGGGTAAACAGCTCGACCACGATGTGACGGTCGCGCGCGCTGACATAGGCCAGCGGCAGGAACACGCACGCCACCATGTAGTAGGCCGAGACCACCTCGATGGTGCCGTAGATCGGCCGCGATACGTATTTGCCCGCAACGTCGGCGCAGACGTGCAGCATCATCAGGATGACGACGGCGACGGCCACCCACATCAGCGCGTTCGCAGGACCTTCGACGGTCCGCACCCACCTGTCCAATGCGCGACCTCCCTGCCCGGCCGCGCGCGTCAGGCGCCGCCGTTATTTTGCAATGACCTTAGACCCGCGCCGCGGTCCCGGCAATCGCGGTCCAACCCTGACCTTCACAGCGCAAGTATTCGGCGGTACGGTTTCCCGGGCAGTGCGGTCGGGAGCGCAGGCCCAACATGCGTGCCGCAGGCCCCCCAAGGCTCGTCAACGAGAACAGATGGAGGCTCAGCATGTCCAGTCGCGTGACGGTGGCCCTATGCGCGGCGGCGCTCGCGCTCGCCGCGCCGGCAGCGGTGGCCAAGGAACTCGTGTTCGGCTCCTGGGTCAGCCCGCAGCACGGCGTCAACAAGTCGCTCGAGCAGTTCTTCAAGGACGTCGAGGCCGAGACGAAGGGTTCGCTGACGTGGAAGATGCTGGCCGGCGGGCAGATGGTGGACTCGCGCAGCACGCTCGCCGGCATCAAGGACAAGCTGATCGACGCCGGTATCATCATCCCGGTGTTCACTCGCCGCGAGCTGCGCGCCAGCAACACGCTGCAGGACATGGCGAACTACGGCCACGACGCGGTCGCGGTCGGCGGCTCGGCGACCGAGACGGTGATGATGCACTGCCCCGAGTGCCAGAAGGAGTACCGCGACAACAACGCGGTCTTCCTCGGCGGCTACCAGCTCACCAACTACTACCTGATCTGCGCCAGCCCGATCACCACCATCGCCGCAGTGAAAGGCAAGAAGGTGCGCGCGGTGGGCGCGCAAAGCCGGCTCGCGCGCGACATGGGCGCGGTGCCGGTCAGCCTGCCGCCTGACGAGGGCGTGCAGGCGATGCAGCGCGGCGCGCTCGACTGCATCATCGGCGCGATCGCGTGGCTGGAGTCGTTCGGCTACATGGATGTCGCCAAGTCGATCGTCGACTACCCGCTCGGCAATGCCCGGGCGCTCGGTCTCGTCGTCATGAACCGCTCGACCTGGCAGTCGCTCGCCGTCGACCAGCGCAAGGCGATGATGAAGCACATGGGCAGCGCCACCGCGCGCGCCATCATCAACGGCTACATCAAGGAAGACGAGCGGCTGATCGCCGAGGCGAAGAAGAAGGGTATCCAGTTCACCAAGGGCGGCGCCGACTTCGACGAGCTGATGAAGCGCCACCTCGAGAGCGAGGAGAAGGCGATCCCCGCGGCGATGAAGCAGCTCGGTCTCGCCGATCCGGAGTCGATCATGCGCGCCCACGTCGCGCTCAACCCGAAGTGGGAGAAGATCGCCGGCGAGGTGGGCCAGGATATCGACAAGTACGCCGCGGCGCTCAACCGTGAGATCTACGACAAGATCGACGTCACGAAATATTGATGGCGGTGGGCCGATCCAGCGGCCCGGGAAGCGGACCGGCGGAACGGCCCCCTCGCCCGCCCCTCCGCCTTGGGACGGGGCGGGTGCGGCTGGCGCGGTCCGGTCCGGCCGCGGCAAGTTTACGATTTGAGGACGCTGCGGCGCGGGGATGTCAACTGCGACCAATTGTAACTCGTCGCCCGCTACATAAACCGCCTGGAATATGTCATTTTCCGCACTGCACAATGGCGGCCGGCCGAGATGCCGGGCGCCGCGGAGCGGAGGAGAGTGGAATGCGCGTAGCAGTGGTCGGAGCGGGAGCGATCGGCGGCATGGTCGGCGGCAAGCTGGCGCTGTCGGGTTGCGACGTCACCCTCATCGCGCGCGGCGCCCACCTGGCCGCCCTGCAGCGCGACGGACTGCACCTGGAGATGACGCCGGCGGATGGCGGCAAGCTGCACGTGCCGTCGATCGCCGCGACCGACGACATCGCCGCCGCCGGCCCGCATGACGTGGTGATCCTGGCGCTGAAGGCACACCAGATCGCCGCGGTGGCGCGGGCGATGCCGGCGCTCTACGGCCCGGAGACGGTCGTGCTGACCATGCAGAACGGCATCCCCTGGTGGTATTTCCAGCGCCACGGCGGGCCGTTCGACGGCCGCCGGCTCGACTGCCTGGACCCTGACGGCCTGCTGACGGTCAACATCCCGGCGCAGCGCATCATCGGCTGCATCGCCTATCCGGCAGCGACGATCGCGGCGCCCGGCGTTATCCGCCAGGTCGAGGGCAACCGGTTCCCGGTCGGCGAGCTCGACGGCAGCGATTCGCCGCGGGTGCGCCAGGTGTCCGCGATGCTGGAGGGCGCCGGCTTCAAGTCGCGGGTCCTGACCGACATCCGCTCCGAGATCTGGCTCAAGGCGTGGGGCAACCTGGCGTTCAACCCGATCAGCGCCATGACCCATGCGACGCTGGAGGACATGTGCCGCTTCGCCCCCACCCGCACCCTCGCCCAGATGATGATGGAGGAGGCGCAGGCGGTGGCGACCAAGCTCGGCATCACCTTCCGGGTCGGGATCGACCGGCGCATCGCCGGCGCCGAAGCGGTGGGCGCGCACAAGACCTCGATGTTGCAGGACGTCGAGTCGGGCCGCGAGCTGGAGACCGAGGCGCTGGTCGGCGCGGTGGCCGAGCTGGCCCGGCTGACCGACACCCGCACCCCCCACATCGACGCGGTGCTGGCGTGCACGCGGCTCCTGGGCGAGACTTTGCGGCGCAGCGGCGGGACCGTGCAGCTCGCGGCGTCGCCGCCGGCGGCGGCGGCGCGGAGCGCCAAGCCGGCGGGCGAGGCGCCCGCCACCTGCCCGATGCACCGATAAGGGCGACCGGCGCGAAACGCCGGCGCGAAGCGGGGACGGCACCATCCGGGAACGGAGGGCGGGGTCATGAGCAGGGTGCGACAGGGCGGCCTGGATGTCGCGGCGACGCTCCACGCCTTCATGGGCGACGAGGCGCTGCCCGGCACGGGGGTCGATGCCGACCGCTTCTGGTCCGGGTTCGAGGCGATCGTCCACGACCTTGCGCCGCTGAACCGCGACCTGCTCGACCGGCGCGACGCGCTGCAGGCGAAGATTGACGCCTGGCACCGCGACAACCGCGCCAGGCCGGCCGACGCCTCGGCGCACGCCGCGTTCTTGCGCGAGATCGGCTACCTGGAGCCGGAGCCATCGGCCGTCGCTGCAACGACCGCCGACGTCGATCCGGAGATCGCGACGATCGCCGGGCCGCAGCTCGTGGTGCCGGTCACCAACGCGCGCTACGCGCTCAACGCCGCCAACGCACGGTGGGGCAGCCTCTACGACGCGCTCTACGGCACCGACGCGATCCCCGAAGATGACGGCGCCACCCGCGGCGGCGCCTACAACCCGGTGCGCGGCGCCCGCGTGATCGCCTTCACCCGCGACTTCCTGGACGAGGCGGCGCCGCTGGCGCAAGGGTCGCACCGCGACGTGGTCGGCTACACGGTCCGCAACCGCCGGCTGGTCGTCGCGCTTACGGCCGGCGAGAGCGCGCTCGCCCGGCCCGCGCAGTTCGCCGGCTGGCAGGGCGCGGCCGACGCGCCGTCGTCGGTCCTGCTGGTCAACCACGGCCTGCACATCGACATCCGCATCGACCGCAGCCACCCGGTCGGCAAGGGCGATGCGGCGGGCATCAGCGACGTAATGCTGGAAGCGGCAGTGACGACGATCCAGGACCTCGAGGACTCGATCGCCGCGGTCGATGCCGAGGACAAGGTGCTGGCCTACCGCAACTGGCTCGGCCTGATGAAGGGCGACCTGTCGGCGTCGTTCGCGAAGGGCGGCGGCACGGTCGCGCGGCGGCTGAGCGCCGACCGCGCCTACGCCGCGCCGGACGGCGGCACGCTGACCCTTCCCGGCCGCAGCCTGATGCTGATCCGCAACGTCGGCATCCACATGATGACCGATGCCGTATTGGACGGCGCCGGCCGCGAGGTGCCCGAAGGCATCCTCGACGCGATGGTCACCGCGGCGATCGCGCTGCACGACGTCCGCGGCGCGCGGCGCAACAGCCGCACCGGGTCGGCCTACATCGTCAAGCCGAAGCTGCACGGCCCGGCGGAGGTCGCGTTCACCGATGCGCTGTTCGCCCGCGTCGAGGATGCGCTCGGCATGCCACGCCATACGCTCAAGATCGGCATCATGGACGAGGAGCGGCGGACCACCGTCAACCTGAAGGCCTGCATCGCCGCGGCGAAGGAACGGGTCGCGTTCATCAACACCGGCTTCCTGGACCGCACCGGCGACGAGATCCACACCGCGATGGAAGCCGGGCCGATGATCCGCAAGGGCGACATGCGCGCCGCGCCGTGGCTCGCCGCATACGAGGACTGGAACGTCGACACCGGGCTCGCCTGCGGCCTGCCCGGACGGGCCCAGATCGGCAAGGGCATGTGGGCGATGCCCGACCGCATGGCCGACATGCTGGCGGCCAAGATCGGCCACCCGCGCGCCGGCGCCAACACCGCCTGGGTCCCCTCGCCCACCGCCGCCACGCTGCACGCGCTGCACTACCACAAGGTCGACGTCGCCGCCCGCCAGGCCGCGCTACGCGGCCATCCGCGCGGCGGGCTCGACCGCATCCTGACGGTGCCGGTTGCCGACCGGCCGAACTGGGCGCCGGCGGACATCCAGGCCGAACTCGACAACAACGCGCAGGGGATCCTGGGCTATGTCGTGCGCTGGATCGACCAGGGCGTCGGCTGCTCCAAGGTGCCCGACATCAACGACGTCGGGCTGATGGAGGACCGCGCGACCTTGCGCATCTCCAGCCAGCACATCGCCAACTGGCTGCACCACGGCGTCTGCTCGAAGGACCAGGTGATGGCGACCCTGCAGCGCATGGCCGCGGTGGTCGATGCGCAGAACGCGGGCGACCCCGCCTACCGCCCGATGGCGCCGGACTTCGACGGCTCGGTCGCCTTCCGCGCCGCGTGCGAGCTGGTATTCGACGGCCGCGCCCAGCCCAACGGCTACACCGAGTTCATCCTCCACCGCCGCCGGCGCGAGGCGAAGGCGCACGGGCGGACCTGAGGTCCGCCCCTACGCTACTTCCAACCGCTACTTCAAGGTCGAGAACGACGCCGGGATGGCCAGCAGGTTGCGCTGGTGGACCAGGATCTCGGAGGTCGCCGGCGGCCATACCTTCTGCTTCAGCGCCTCGGCGCGCAGCTTCTGGCGCTCGCCGGCGTCGGCGTAGGCCCACACGTGCACCCACTTGTTGAGCGGCCCGACGTCGGTGTACCAGGCGCCGACCAGCGGCGAGATCTTGGTCCGCCCGTCGATCATCTCGCCCCAGCGCTGCATCACCGTCGGGATGGTGCCGGCCTTGTAGGTGTAGACGCGGAATTCGTAGATGCCGCCCAGGGTCTTCGGCGTCAGCGCCGGCGAGAACGGTGCCGGCTTCAGGATCCAGACGTCCTGGTCGACCACGTAGTCGAGGATCTTGGGCGGCCAGCCGCCGGCCTTGACGGCCTGGGCGCGGATATCCTCGCGCTGGGCGATGTCCTCGTACTGCCAGACATGGATGATCTGGTTGAGCGGCCCGACGTCGGTGTCCCAGTAGCCGACGAAGCCGGGCAGCTTGAGGCGGGACTGCAGCCCTTCCTCGAACCGCTTCCGGACCTCGGGGCCGGTGTTGGGCTGCAGGTTGTAGATGCGCATCTCGACGATCATGGAGCCGTCTCCCGTGTTCCTTTGGCGGGCTATGGCACCACGTCGCAGGCGTTCCGCAAAGCGCTTCTTTTTCGTCCGCGGCTTACAGGATCGGGCGCACCGACTCCTCGATCGGCTCGAAGTTCGCGAACTCGGCCAGCGCCTTCGCGTTGCGGATGGTCAGCTCGCCGTTGCGCCACGCGAACAGGCCGCGGCGGATGAGCTGCTGCAGCGTCTTGTTGGTGTGGACCAGCGACAGGCCCAGCGTGTCGGCGAGATGCTGCTGCGTCAGCGGCAGGCGCAGGCTGTTGCCGCGGTTGAGGCCGAGCTGGCGGGCGCGCTCGAACAGATGCAGGAGGACGTAGGCGACGCGTTCCGCGGCAGTGCGCCGGCCGATGCTCAAAAGATGCTCGTCCAGGAGCCGCTCCTCGCGCGCGGCGAGCCAGGTGATGTCGTAGGCGAGCTCCGGGTGCTTCTCGTAAAGCCGCCACAGGTTGTCGCGGGCGAAGACGCACAGGCTCGCCCGGGTCAGCGCCTCCGCCGTGTGCTCGGCCTTGTCCATCAGGACTGACTGCAGGCCGAGGAGATCTCCCGGCAGGGCATAGTTCAGGATCTGGCGGCGGCCGTCCGGCAGCGTCTTGAACCGGAACAGCCAGCCGGAGAACACGGTGTAGAGGTGCGGGCTGTCGATGCCCTGCAGCAGCACCGACGTGCCCGCGTCCACCACCAACTCGCCGACCTTGAAGCCGTTCATGAACGCCAGCTCCGGCTCGGAGAATGGGCGAAAGCACTTCTGCTGGCGAAGGGGACATTCCGGGCAGGCAACCTGCCGTCCGGTCATCGCTTCGGGCTTCTTCATCGGTTCCTGCTTGCCGCGTGCGGAATGTCATATTTAATAGACAGAAGGGCACGAGCGTTCCATCGTCCGCCGCGCGATTCCCTCCAGCGACTGGGTGTGGGCCCGATGACGTGCGTGTTTTTCACTGCGCGACCGAATGCCGTTCCAGGACCGAAAATCGGCGCCATGGCCGATCGGGCGCGATGACCGACTCGCCGGAGCATCCGGAGCGGATTTCGGATGGCAGCCGATGGGACGTCGAGGACGGCGTCGATGCCGGCGAGATCGGCATCTGGCGATGGGACCTGGCAACCAATCGCCTGTGGTGGTCGCGTAACCTGACGACCATCCACCGTGCCGACCCGGCGGCGGTCACCGGCCGACTGGATGATTTCAAGCGCGACATCCACCCTGGCGACCGCGCGGCGGTGCTGGCGGCGGTCCGTCGCGCACTGGCCGAACGCATTCCCTACCGCGTGGAATACCGCCTTCCGCCCCGCGAAGGGGAGGACGAAGTCTGGCTCGAGGCGCGCGGCCGGGTCATCGCCGATGGCGATGGCTCGGTGACCGGCATGACCGGCGTCTGCCTCGACATCACCGCGCGCAAGGCGGCCGAACGCGCCGCGGAGGACTTGTCGCACCGGCAGGCGGTCCTGGCGGAGCTCGGCCAATACGCGCTGCAGACAAACGACCTCGAATCCGTGTTCGACCTGACCGTCCGCAAGTGCGCCGAGACGCTGAACGTCGAGCTGTGCAAGGTGCTGGAAGTGCTGCCCGGCGGGCGCGAGCTGATCCTGCGCGCCGGGATCGGCTGGGACGACGGGCTGGTCGGCGCGGCGCGGGTGCCCTACGAGACCGGCTCGCAGGGCGGCTATACGCTGCGAGCCGGCACGCCGGTGGTGGTCGACGACCTCGCGACCGAGACCCGTTTCCATGGCCCGGGCCTCCTGTTCGACCACGGGGTCGTCAGCGGCGTCAGCGTACTGATCGCCGGCACCGACGGACGCGCGTTCGGCGTGCTGGGCGCCCACACCCGCCATCGCCGGCGGTTCACGCAGTCCGACTGCGACTTCATGCAGTCGGTCGCCAACATCCTGGCCAGCGCTATCGCCCGCCGGCTGCATGTGCAGCGCTTCGAGCTGGCGCTGCGCGAGATGCGTCACCGCAACCGCAATTTGCTGTCGATCATCCTGGCGCTGTTCAACAGCTCGGCCCAGGGCAGCGACGACCTCGACCAGTTCAAGGCCAAGTACCAGAACCGGCTGCTGGCGCTGGGCCGCGCCCATTCGCTGATCTCGGAGGCCGGCTGGACGACCACGTCGATGCGCAGCCTCCTGACCGAGACCCTGCAGCCGATCATCGACCGCCTGACGCTCGACGGGCCGGAGGTCGAGCTCAATGCCGACACCGCCTTCTCGCTCAGCATGGTGCTGCACGAGCTCGCCACCAACGCGGCGAAATACGGGGCGCTCTCGGCGGCCGAGGGGCGCGTCGATATCGCCTGGAACGCGACCGACGTCGATGGCCAGACCGACTATGCGCTGGCGTGGACGGAGCGCGGCGGCCCGCCGCCGGCGACCGGTGGGTCAGGCTTCGGGTCGCAGCTCATCCGGATGGTGATCGAGCACCAGCTCCAGGGAAAGGCGCAGATGGACTTCGGCCGCGACGGCCTCAGCGCGCGCTTCGCCTTCCGCTGATCCGGCGCAGGCCGGCCGCCGCCAGCAGGCCGAAGCCGAGCAGGGCGAACGGCACCGGTTCGTCCATCGCCGTCGGGCCGTCGCCGGTCTGCAGGATTTCCGGCAGCAGGCCGCGGAACGGGTCGTCGTGGAATTCGCCGTTCTGCCACGTCGTGCTCGACAGGTTGGCCGCCATCAGCGTGCCGTTCATCTGGCCGTTCACGTAGCTGACGGTGGCGAGCGGCGCCAGGATCGAGCCGTCGAAGCTCTGCATCGCGAGCGTCGTCGCCTCGTAGAAGTTGAACAGCACGTGGTCGACGCCGATGCCGTTGTAGAAGAACCCGAAGTTGCCGGGCGAGCCGACCGTGATCGACGATCCCGAGACGTTGATGATCGCCGTCGAGCCCGCCGGGGCGTCGATCGTGAAGCTGCCGCTGCCGAGCACCGCGAACTGCGCATCGGTCAGGTTGAAGTAGTTGATGCCCGAGCTGGTGCCGGTGAGGTGCAGCTGGTGGCCGTAGAGTAGCGCCACCGACCCCAGCGTGCCCTGGGCGATGGCCGCCGCGCTCTGCAGGAACTGCGAGGCCGCCTGCAGGTCCGACGTCACCGAGGCGAAGTTGAGCGGCACCGGCCCGGCGCCCGTCGTCGTCGTCCCGCCGACCTGGGTCGGCGCGGTGCCAAGGGTGCCGACCTTCAGGTTGCCGGTGACGGTGGTGCCGCCGTAGTTGAGCGGAAAGCTGGCGTTGCCGCCGACCCAGGCGTCGCCGTGGATGGTGCCGGCTTCGTAGGTCAGGTTGCCACCCACCGTGAGCGCCGGGGCGCCGTGGGTGTTGACGCCGCCCACCGCGAAGCTGCGGAACCAGGCGCTGCCGCCCACCGCCATCGCGCCTTCGCTGTCGGAGGTGTAGGGCTGCGCCGCGCTGCCGAGGTTGCCGGACAGGTAGACGTTGTAGGTGCCGGCGACGGTGGCCAGCGTGTCCATGGGAGTCGCCGCTGCCGGAACGGCAAGGAGGGACATCGCCAGTGCGGCGGCCAGGGGACGGGCGGCTCGGGGGGAACGCATGGAACTACTCGACTCGGGGAAAGGAAACTGCGCGCGGGATCAGGAGTTATGCGGAGGGTGGCTCAAAGTCAATTCCGAACCGTAAACGATCAAGTCTCGCGCTCATTCGCCGCATGAGCGGGAACTCCTTGTTCCATCGCGGCGTTCAGCCTTCACCTCAGTGGAGAACGCCTTGCCGCAATCGAAGAAGGCGCAGCCCGCGGCCGTCGGCGGCCACGGCGCGGCACAACTTTCGGCCGTGACGGTCGACAGCTACAACCTTGAGCTGACCGATGAAGAGGGCTTCATCGGCGACCGCGCGAGCGGACGCGCCTTCCGTGCGATCCTGGACGAATTGCGGGCGCAGATCCGCGAGCGCGGCGACGACCCCTTGGGCAAGAAGCCGAGCCGGCGCCTGAAGAAGGATTTCCTCGACGGCGTGCTCACCGACGGCGACCCCATGGCGGCCGGCATCGTGCACGGCGCGATCGAGGAGTTCGCCCAGCAGCTCGCCGGCGTCACCCGCCGCTTCCTGCGCCAGAAGGCGTGGCGCGACGTCGAGCGGGTGGTGATCGGCGGCGGTCTCCGCCAGAGCCGCGTCGGCGAGATCGCGATCGGCCGCGCCGCGGTGCTGCTGAGGTCGACCGGCGTCGATGTCGAGATGCAGCCGCTGCGCCACCACCCGGACGAAGCCGGCCTGATCGGTTGCGTCCATCTCGCGCCGTCCTGGATATTCCAGGGATTCGACAGCATACTCGCGGTCGACGTCGGCGGCACCAACATCCGCTGCGGCGTCGTGCGCCTCAACACCCATCGGGCGCGCGACCTGTCGAAGGTGGACGTCTGGAAATTCGACCTGTGGCGCCACGGCGACGAGTCGCCGTCGCGCGACGAAGCCGTGAAGCGCCTGTGCAAGATGCTGCGCAGCCTGGGACGCCGGGCCAGGCGCAACGGCTACAAGCTGGCGCCGTTCGTCGGCGTCGGCTGCCCGGGGGTGATCGACGGCGAAGGCGCGATCGAGCGCGGCGACCAGAACCTGCCCGGCAAGTGGTCGAGCAGCCGCTTCAAC
>JBFWQM010000131.1:0-12856 GCA_050249455.1 Rhodospirillaceae bacterium
CCACCCCCTCCCCCGAGGGGAGGGGGAGTTATAAGCCCCCTCCCCTCGTGGGAGGGGGTAGGGGGGAGGGGGCGTCTCGACCAGCAGATATCAGAAAACCGCCGCCGCCGCCCCCTACTCCGCCGCCGCGCTGCGCGGCGCCGGCGGCCGCCAGCGCAGCACCGGGCGGCGCGCCGCCGCGGTCTCGTCGAGGCGGCGGCGCGGCGCGAGGCGGGGCGCATCGTGGAAGTGGGCCGCATCGCCCGCCTTCGCCCGCGCGGCGAGCGCACGCATGACGGCGACCAGCGAATCGAGGCTCTCGCGCGTCTCGCTCTCGGTCGGCTCGACCAGGAAGGCGCCGTGGACCACCAGCGGGAAGTACATCGTCATCGGGTGGAAGCCTTCGTCGATCATCGCCTTGGCGAAGTCGAGGGTGGTGACGTCGGTGCCCTTCAGGAAGGCGTCGTCGAACAGCACCTCATGCATGCACGGCCCCTCATAGGGAAGGCTCATCGCGTCCTTCAGCCGCGCCAGCACGTAGTTGGCGTTGAGCACCGCGTCGGACGACGCCTGCAGCAGGCCGTCGGCGCCGTGGCTCATCATGTAGGCGAGCGCGCGCACGAACATGCCGACCTGGCCGTGGAAGCCCTTGAGCCGGCCGAACGGATGCTGCCCGGCGGGCGTGCCGGCGGCGTGCTCGACCAGCCGGAAGCCATCCGGGCCGTGCACCACGAACGGCAGCGGCGCGAACGGCGCCAGCGCCGCGGACAGGGTCACCGGCCCGCTGCCCGGCCCGCCGCCGCCGTGCGGCGTCGAGAACGTCTTGTGCAGGTTGATGTGCATGCAGTCGATGCCGAGGTCGCCGGGGCGCACCCGCCCGACCAGCGCGTTGAAGTTGGCGCCGTCGCAATAGAACAGCGCGCCGGCCTCGTGGATCGCCGCCGCCTGCTCGACGATCTCGTCCTCGAACAGGCCGCAGGTGTTGGGGTTGGTCAGCATGAAAGCCGCGACGTCGCCGTCGAGCGCGGATTCGAGCGCGGCGAGGTCGACGCGGCCGCGCGCGTTGAGCGGCACCGCTTGCACGGTGTAGCCGCACATCGCCGCCGTCGCCGGGTTGGTGCCGTGCGCCGAATCCGGCACCAGCACCTTGCGCCGCGCGTCGCCGCGCGCCTCCAGCGCGGCGCGGATGGTCATCAGACCGCACAGCTCGCCGTGCGCGCCGGCCGCCGGCGACATCGCGACCGCCGGCATGCCCGTCAGCGTCTTGAGCCAGTGCGCCAGCGTGTCGATCAGCGCCAGCACGCCCTGCACCGTGCTTTCCGGCTGCAGCGGATGCACGTCGGCGAAGCCGGGCAGCCGCGCGATCTTCTCGTTGACCCGCGGGTTGTGCTTCATCGTGCACGAGCCGAGCGGATACATGCCGGCATCGATCGCGTAGTTCTTCTGGCTGAGCCGCGTGAAGTGGCGCACCACCTGCGGCTCCGACAATCCCGGCCAGCCGGGCGCCGACTTGCGCCGGAGGCCGCCGAGCCGGTCGGCGATCTTCGGCGCGGCCGGCAGATCGACGCCGGTGCGCGCCGCCGCGCCGATCTCGAACATCAGCGGCTCCTCGAGCTGCAGGCCGCGGTTGCCGCTCACGGTCGCGTCGCTCATCACAGCACCTCCTTCAGCGCGCCCGCGAAGGCGTCGATGTCGGCTTCGGTCGCGGTTTCGGTCGCGGCGACCAGCAGCGTGTCGGCAAGCTCGGCTCGTTCCGGCATGAGGCGCGACACCGGCACGCCGCCGAGGATGCCGCGCGCGGCGAGCGCCTCCACCACGCCGGCGGCGGGCTTCGGCAGGCGCACCGCGAACTCGTTGAAGAACGACTCGGTCAGCACGCGCACGCCGGGCACCTTCGCCAGCCGGTCGGCCAAGATCACCGCGTGCGCATGGTTGATCTCCGCCAGCCGCGCGAGGCCGGCATCGCCCAGCAGCGCCGCGTGGATCGTGAACGCCAGCGCGCAGAGGCCCGAGTTGGTGCAGATGTTGCTGGTCGCCTTCTCGCGGCGGATGTGCTGCTCGCGCGTGGACAGGGTCAGCACCCAGCCGCGGCGGCCGTCGGCGTCCACCGTCTCGCCGCACACCCGGCCGGGCATCTGGCGCAGATGCGCCTCGCGGCAGGCGAACAGCCCGAGATGCGGCCCGCCGAAATTGAGCGCGTTGCCGAGCGAGCGGCCCTCGGCCGCCACGATGTCGGCCCCCATTGCGCCCGGCGGCTCGACCAGCCCCAGCGCCACGACCTCCGTCACCGCGACGACCAGGAGCGCCCCGGCGGCGTGGCAGGCGGCGGCGAGCGGCCGCAGATCGGCCAGCCGGCCGAAGAAGTCGGGGTACTGCACCACGACGCAGGCGGTATCGGGGCCGAGCGCCGCCGCGGCGTCCTCGCCGCCTGCCGGATCGGGTGGTAGTGCCACTACCGTTGCCGCCAAGTGCTTGAAATTGGTCTCGGTTACCGCGCGGTAGTGCGGGTGCAGCCCGCCCGACAGGACCACCCTGTCGCGCCGGGTAACGCGGCGCGCCATCAGCGCCGCCTCGGCGGTCGCGGTGGCGCCGTCGTACATCGAGGCGTTGGCCACCTCCATCCCGGTCAGCGATGCGACCAGGGTCTGGAACTCGAACAGGTATTGCAGGGTGCCCTGCGACACCTCCGGCTGATAGGGGGTGTAGGAGGTCAGGAATTCGCCGCGCTGGATCAGGTGGTCGACCGCCGCCGGCACGTGGTGGCGGTAGGCGCCGGCGCCGAGGAACGACGGCACCGAGCCGGCGGCGACGTTGCGCGCCGCGAGCGCGGCGAGCGCGCGCTCGACCTCGAGCTCGCCCTGGTGCGCCGGCAGGTCGAACGACGGCTTCTGCGGCACGTCCGGCGGCACGTCGCGGAACAGGCTGTCGACCGAGGGCGCGCCGATCGCCGCCAGCATCGCGCGGCGGTCGTCGTCGGTGTGCGGCAGGTAGCGCATCAGGCCAGCCCCTCGACGAACTTGCGGTAGGCGGCCTCGTCCATCAGCGCCGCGACCTGCTTCGGATCCTTCAGCCGCACCTTCATGAACCAGCCGTCGCCGGTCGGCGACTGGTTGACCAGGACCGGCTCGTCGGCGAGCTTGGCATTCACCTCCACCACCTCCCCGTCGACGGGCGCGTAGACCTCGCTCGCCGCCTTCACCGATTCGACGACGGCGGCTTCCTTGCCGGCGGCGACCGCCTTGCCGACCTCGGGCAGCTCGACGAACACGACGTCGCCGAGCTGCTCCTGCGCGTAGTCGGTGATGCCGATGGTGGCGACGTCGCCATCGACGCGCACCCATTCGTGTTCCTTGGAATACCGCAGCTCGCTCATGTTGCCTCGCTCAGCTCTTTGCATAGCGGTGGGGGACGAACGGCAGCCTGCGCACCCGCGCGGGGCGCGGCGTGCCGCGGACGACAAGGTTGACGACCGTGTCGGGCGACGCGGCGGCGGCGGCGACGTAGCCCATCGCGACCGGCCCGTCGACGGTCGGCCCGAAGCCGCCGCTGGTGACGGTGCCGACGTGATCGCCGTCCGCATCGGTGATCTCGGTGCCTTCGCGCGCCGGGGCGCGGCCGTCGGGCAGGATGCCGACGCGGCGGCGCGCCGGGCCGTCGGCGAGCTGCCGCGCGACGACGGCGGCGCCGGGATAGCCGCCGTGCTCGCGCCGGCGCTTGCCGATCGTCCAGGCGAGCCCCGCCTCCACCGGCGTTGTCGTGGTGTCGATGTCGTGGCCGTAGAGGCAGAGCCCCGCCTCCAGCCGCAGCGAATCGCGCGCGCCGAGCCCGGCCGGCGCGACGCCGGGCTGCGCCAGCAGAAGCCGCGCGATGCGCACGACGTCCGCCGTCGGCACCGAAAGCTCGAACCCGTCCTCGCCCGTGTAGCCCGAGCGCGTGACGGCGAGCCTGGATCCGTCGATGGTGAACGGCGCGGCGGTCATGAACGTCATCGCCGCGACGCCGGGCGCCAGGCGGTCAAGCGCCGCCGCGGCGGCGGGGCCCTGCAGCGCCAGCAGCGACCGGTCGTCGAGCATCGCCGCAGTCGCGCCGGCGGGCAGGCCGGCCTGCAGGTGCGCGAAGTCCTCCGCCTTGCGCGCGGCATTGACCACCAGGAACAGGTAGTCGCCGACGTTGGTCACCATCAGGTCGTCGAGGATGCCGGCCTTGTCGTCGGTGAACAGCGTATAGCGCATCTGGCCCGGCGCGAGGCCGGCGATGTCGCCGGGCACCAGCGCCTCCAGCGCGCGCGCCGGGTCGTGGCCGCGGATCGCCACCTGGCCCATGTGCGAGACGTCGAACAGCGCCGCGTGGCTGCGGGTGTGCCGGTGCTCGGCGATGATCCCGGCGGGGTACTGCACCGGCATGGCGTAGCCGGCGAACGGCACCATCTTGGCGCCGAGCTCCACGTGGAGATCGTAAAGCGCAGTCCGCTGGGTCGCCTGGTCGTCGCCCATCAGGTCCTCCGGACAGAACGGTCCGCGACGGCAACGCGCCATCGTGAACGGCCCCCTCTGTCCTTGGACCTGAAAGAATCACCGCCGGCCGTTGCGGCCTGCGGCTTACCCCTTCGGTGAGACCGTTCGCGTCAGCCGCGCCGGCCTGCTTTCCAGAGTGCCATCCCCCTGCGGTCCTTTTGCCTGAGAGTTTCCGGGGCCGGTTGCTCCTTCGGCGCCGGCCACCGGCCGGTCTCTCCCGCAGGGATCATCTGCAAGGCGGCCATCTTAGTCGGCGGCGCGCGAAGGTTCAATCGGAGATGCCTTCGCCGCCGCCGCGCCGGCGCCTATTGCCGGTGCGCCTTGTTGTACTCGATCTCCTCCGGCGTCAGCTGCAGCGCGAGGAAGATCTCGTACTCGTCTGTGCGCTCGTCCGGGCGCAGCGGCAGGACGAGGCGGATCTCCTCCTGCGCGACCAGGCGGCCGGGCGTGCCGCCGAAGCTCGCGCTGACCGGGAAGGTTTGCTTGCCGTTGGGCGACGGGAAAAAGCGCGGGATGGCGGCGAAATAGGCGAAGTCGGCGCGGCCGGTGGTCTCGGCGGGGCCGCGACGCACGTCGAGCGTGACCTTGATGTCGACCGTCGCCGCGCCGGAGCGCGCGAAGCTGCAGGTGCCGACGAAATCGGCGATCCGCACTTCGTAGAGCACGTCGGTCGGGTCGCGCCCCGGGCCGGGCCGGAACTTGATCATCGTGCCGGCGTCGCGCGGCACCAGCACCGGCGGGCACGGCCGCTGCGGCGTCTTCGACCCGCACGCGGCAACGCCGGCGGCGGCGATCGCCGCTGCGGTCAGCATGGCGGCGCGCCGCGCGACGGCGCTCACGGACGCCTCCCGACGCCGCGGCGGTTCGGCAGAGGGGTGCTCAAACGCGCTTGTGGGTACCGTCGCACATCGGCTGCTTGCCGGTGTGCTTGCAGCCGCAGAACCAGGCGGTGGTGTCCGCATCGGCCTTGAACTGCACGGGGGCGAGCCCGGTTCCACGGTGCGAGCCGTCGCAGAAGGGCTGGCTCTTCGAACGTCCGCACGCGCACCACCAGTACTCCTGTCCTGCCGTGACGGCCACGCCATAGGGCGATTTCTGCGCGACGACCGGGTCTGCCATGGCTACCTTCCTTGATTTCGGAGGCGTTATCGGGAATTCTGGCTGTGGCCTGCCGCCCTGCGGCGGGTCAGAATGTATTGAAGGCGATTCCTTTAAACAAGGGAATCGGATGCCTCGCGCCGGGGTTGTCCTGCGCCCGCGGAAACCCCACCTGACAGCCTGATGAGCAAGCCAAAGCTGACCGTTCTCCTGGCCGCCCCGCGCGGCTTCTGCGCCGGCGTCGACCGCGCGATCCGGATCGTCGAGATCGCGCTGGAGAAGTACGGCCCGCCGGTCTACGTGCGCCACGAGATCGTGCACAACCGCCACGTCGTGGAGAGCCTGGAGCGCAAGGGAGCCGTCTTCGTCGAGGAGCTCGACGAGGTGCCGGACGGCGTGCCGGTCGTGTTCTCGGCCCACGGTGTGCCGAAATCGGTGTTCGCCGGCGCCGAGGCGCGCAAGATGTTCTACCTCGACGCGACCTGCCCGCTGGTGACCAAGGTCCACGTCGATGCCCGTCGCCACCACAACCAGGGCCACCGGGTGATCCTGATCGGCCACGCCGGCCATCCGGAGGTGATCGGCACCATGGGCCAGTTGCCGGAAGGCTCCGTGATCCTGGTCGAGAACGTCGCCCAGGCCGAGGCGCTGGAGCTCGACGACGCCGGCGAGATCGCCTACGTCACCCAGACCACCCTGTCGGTGGACGACACCGCCGCGATCGTCGCCGCGTTGCGCAAGCGCTTCCCGCAGATCGCCGCGCCGCGCACCGAGGACATCTGCTACGCCACCACCAACCGCCAGGCGGCGGTGAAGTCGGTGGCGCCGCGGTGCGACGCGCTGCTGGTGATCGGCGCCCCCTACTCCTCCAACTCGCGCCGTCTGGCCGAGGTCGCCTCGCAGGCCGGATGCGAGAAGGCGCTGCTGATTCAGAGCGCCGCCGAGCTCGACCCGGCGTGGCTCGACGGCGTCTCCGTGCTCGGCCTCACCGCCGGCGCGTCGGCGCCCGAGATCCTGGTGCAGGACCTGATCGATTCGCTGCGCGCGCGCTTCGACGTCACCGTCCAGGAGGTCGACGTCACCAAGGAGGACATGACCTTCAGCCTGCCGCGGGTGCTGACGGCGTGAGCCGAGAGAAGCGAGGTCCCCGGCCATGCGCCACCGTTCGGTAGGGGCGGGTCTCAGACCCGCCCGTTTTTTTGAATCTTCGCGTCCGCATCGCGGCGGTCCGGCCGCCTGCGGGCGGGTCTGAGACCCGCCCCTACGCAACATCGCGACCGAACCGTCAACCAGCAACATGGCCGTCTACACAGACATCTCCGACGACGACCTGATCGGGTTCCTGGCGCATTATGACGTCGGCGCGGTGGTGTCGTGCAAGGGCATCGCCGAAGGGATCGAGAACTCCAACTACCTGGTCCAGACCGAGCGCGACACGTTCATCCTGACGCTCTACGAGAAGCGGGTGCGCGCCGACGACCTGCCGTTCTTCGTCGGGCTGATGGACCATCTGGCGGCGCACGGCATCGCCTGCCCGCGCCCGGTGCGCGCGCGCGACGGCTCGGCGCTGCGCACCCTGTGTGGCCGGCCGGCGGCGATGGTCAGCTTCCTGCGCGGCATGTGGCCGAAGCGCGTGCAGCCGCATCATTGCGCCGCGCTGGGCGAGGCGACCGCCGCGCTGCACCTGGCCGGCCAGAGCTTTCCCGGCGCGCGGCCCAACGACCTGTCGGTCGCCGGCTGGCGCCGGCTTTTGTCTTCCACCGCCGCGCGCGCCGACGAGGTGCAGCCGGGCCTTGCCGCGCTGCTGGCGTCGGCGCTCGCCGACATCGAGGCGGCGTGGCCGGCCGACCTGCCGCGCGGCATCATCCATGCGGACCTGTTCCCCGACAACGTGTTCTTCCTCGGGCAGAGCCTGTCGGGGATCATCGACTTCTACTTCGCCTGCACCGACGCCTTCGCTTACGAGCTCGCGATCTGCCTGAACGCCTGGTGCTTCGAGGCCGACGGCAGCTTCAACGTGACCAAGGCGCGCGCGCTGCTGGCCGGCTATGGCCGCCGCCGCAAGCTGGACGAGGCCGAGATCGCGGCGCTGCCGGTGCTGGCGCGCGGCGCGGCGCTGCGCTTCCTGCTGACCCGGCTCTACGACTGGCTGAACCCGGCCGACGGCGCGCTGGTGCGGATGAAGGACCCGCTCGAATATCTCGGCAAGCTCCGCTTCCACCAGTCGGTCAGGGATGCGTCGGCCTATGGCCTCGACTGAGCCGGTCGACGCCTATACCGACGGCGCGTGCAGCGGCAACCCCGGCCCCGGCGGCTGGGGCGTCCTGCTGCGCTGGCGCGGCACCGAGCGCGAGCTGGCCGGCGGCGAGATGCCGACGACCAACAACCGCATGGAGCTGATGGCGGCGATCAACGCGCTGGAAACGCTGAAGCGGCCGATGACGGTGCGCATCCACACCGATTCCATGTACGTGAAGGACGGTATCACGCGCTGGATCCACGCGTGGAAGGCCAAGGGCTGGAAGACCGCGGACAAGAAGCCGGTGAAGAACGTCGACCTGTGGCAGCGGCTCGACTCGGCCATCGCCCGTCACGACGTGAGCTGGCACTGGGTCCGCGGCCACGCCGGCCATCCGGAGAACGAGCGCGCCGACGCGCTCGCCCGCAAGGCGATCAAGGACCTCCTCGCCGCCGGCAGCGAGTGAGGCGGCGGCGGCCGATCCACATGCCGAGACGCCGCCAGCCGCGGCGACCGTCGATTTCAGTACAGCTCGTCCGGCACGCGCCTGGCGTATTCGATGTCGTAGACGGCCGGGTCGAGGGAGGTGTCGCGGGCGGCGGCGAAGGTGCCGATGGTCGGCACCTCCTTCGGGCGCGGACGGGCGGCCGACCGCCACAGCTTTGAGCGCACCAGCGCCTTCGGGCAGTGCGGGAAGGCCTGCTCCACCTGGACCACGATCACCGTCCGCGGCGGCTTGCCGTCGACGACGAAGCGGGCGAGCAGCGCCGGGTCGGTGCTGATGCGCGCGCGGCCGTTGACGCGGTAGGTCTCGTCCACGCCGGGGACCATGAAGATCACCGCGACCTGCGGGTTCTGCACGATGTTGCGCAGGCCGTCGATGCGGTTGTTGCCGCGGCGGTCGGGGATCAGCAGCGTCCTGTCGTCGAGCACCGCGACGAAGCCGGGCGCGTCGCCCTTCGGCGAGCAGTCGGCGCCGGCCGCCGTGGACGTGGCGAGGATCAGGAACGGCGCGGCGGCGATGAAGGCGCGGCCGGCCGCGTCGACATGGTCGATCTCCTTGGCGATCACCCGCGCGTTCGGCGCGTCGTAGAGCGCGGCGAGCTCGTCCAGCGTCTCGACGTAGTGCCCGGTGCCGCTGTCCATCGCGTCGCCCCTTTTTCAGCGCGCTTCGGTGCCGCGCGGCCGCGCCGCCTCGGCCTCGCGCAGCGCGGCGCTCTGCGCCGCCTGGTATCCGGCGCGCATCGTCTGCATGTCGCGGTCGAGCTCCGCGCGCAGGCAGTCGTCATAGGTGCGGATGTCGCCGATATAGGCGTTGTAGCGGATGATCGTCTCGTTGAGCGTCTCCGCGTCGGTGCGCACGGCGGCCGGCGGCGTCGGCTTGACGCACTGGGTGGAGCGCCAGACGCCGCCGGTGAGCTCGCCCGCCGTCGCGCCGCCGGTGATGGCCGCGCACGCCGCGGCCGCGATGAAGAGGGTAAGCCGCATGGTCCGCCTTCCGCCGTTGGGGACGTGCCGACGGGGCGGGCGGCGCCCGCCCCGCGGGAGAACGTCAGAGCTGCTTCAGCATCGTGTCGGCGTCGGACACCTCGTAGGCGCCGGCGTTCTCGACATTGAGCTTCTTCACCACGCCGTCGTCCACCAGCATCGAATAGCGCTGCGAGCGCATGCCGAGGCCGCGCGTCGTCAGGTCCATCTCCAGCCCGAGCGCCTTGGCGAGGTCGGCGCTGCCGTCGGCAGCCATCACGACCTTGTCGCCGACCTGCTGGTTCTTGCCCCATGCGTCCATCACGAACACGTCGTTGACGGCGACGCAGACGATCGAGTCCACGCCCTTCGCCTTGATCTGCGCCGCCTTCTCCACGAAGCCGGGCAGGTGCTTGGCCGAGCACGTCGGCGTGAACGCGCCGGGCACGGCGAACAGGACGACCTTCTTGCCCTTGAAGATGTCGTCGGTCGACACGTCCTTGATGCCGTCCGCCGACATCGTCTTGATCGTGACGGACGGGATCTTGTCACCAACCTTGATTGCCATCGCTTCCCCCTGATCGGTCCACACCGGGATGATTTCGCCTTCCGGGCAGCACAGACATAGGATATCGGCGCGGCGAAGTCACCCCCCGCCGGCCCGCGCGCCGGCGACGCGCCGGCCCGATGCCGCGTCGAGCGCCCGGGTCATCGCCTCCGGGGTCAGGAGCTCCGGCAGCGCGATGCCGCGCGGCGCGTTCGGCCCGTAGACCGCGTTGAAGGGGATGCCGTAGCGCCCGAAGCCGGCGAGGTAGGCGGCGATCGCCGGGTCGGGGCGCGTCCAGTCCGCCTGCAGGGCGACGACCCCGGCGGCGCCGAGCCGCGACCGCACCTCGCCGCGGTCGAGCACCGCGGCCTTGTTGACCTTGCAGGTCAGGCACCAGTCCGCGGTCACGTCGACGACGACCGTGCTGCCGGACGCCACCGCCTCGGCCAGCGCCGCGGCGGAGAACGGCCGCCAAGGGCCGCGATCGCCGCCCTCCGCCGCAACCTGTCCTTCCTCATGGCGCCACGCCGCCGGCAGCGCCAGCATCGCGAGCGCCAGCACCGCGACCGCCGACCACGCCGCTCGTCGCCACGGCGCGGCGAGCCGGTGCAGCGCCCACAGCACGGCGACCAGCAGCATCAGCAGCGCGGCGAGCGACAGCGCAATCGCCGCGCCGCTCTGCGCCGCCACCACCGACAGGAGCCACGCCGCGGTCCCGATCAGCGCGACGCCGAGCGCGACGCGCAGCCCGGCCATCCAGCGGCCCGGGCGCGGCAGCAGGCGCGCCGCGCCAGGCCACGCCGCGACGGCGAGGTACGGCGCGGCGAGCCCGACGCCCAGCGCGGCGAAGATGGCGTAGATCTCGCCCGGCCCGCGCGCCAGCGCGAAGCCCACCGCGCTGCCGACGAACGGGGCGGAGCACGGCGTCGCCAACAGCGTCGCCAGCGCGCCGGTGAGGAAGTGGCCGGACAGGCTGTCGCGGCTGCGCATCGCCGCTCCGGCCGCGGCATCGCCGACCGCGGCAGGCAGGCCGACATGGAAGAAGCCCCACAGGTTCGCCGCGAACAGCACGACGACGAACGACATGGCGGCGAGGAACACCGGCTGCTGGAACTGGATGCCCCAGCCGACCGCGAGCCCCGCCTCCTTCAGCGCGACCGCCAGCGTGGCGAGCAGCGCGAATGACGCCAGGATGCCGGCGGCGGCGGCGAGGAAGCGCCGGCGCACCGCCGCCGGCGCGCGACCGCGCGCATCGACCAGCGACAGGAGCTTCAGTGACAGCACCGGCAGGACGCACGGCATCAGGTTCAGGATCACGCCGCCCAGCAGCGCGAGGCCGAGGATGAGGGCGAAGCCCGGCGGCGCCGCCGGTACCGGCGGCGGCGGCGGCGCGGCCGGCGCCGCGGCGGCGGGCGGCGCCAGGGTCAGCGTGCGCTCCGTCGCGCGGTCGCCGTCCACCGCCGTCAGGGTGACGGACTGCCCGCCGAGGTCGGCGGTCCTGCCGCGCGGCACGCCGACCGCGACGCGCAGCAGCGCGGCGCGGCCGCCGTCGCGCATCTGGACCTGCGGCGCGGCGAAGCTGATCTGCGGAGGCCCTTCGACGTAGACGTCCGGTCGCTGCAATGGCGCGTCGGCGACCACCTCGATGCGCAGCGCCGCCCCGCTGCCGCTCGTTTCGACCTCGGCCGCGTTGATGCGCAGCCCCGCGCCGTCGGCGGCCGGCACCCGCGCGGCGAAGGCGTCGATCAGCCCGGCCTCGCGCGTCGTGGTGAGCGCACCGGCCGGCAAATCGAGCGCGACCGGCGCCTCGTAGGGCACGCAGATGTCGTCGCAGGTCAGGTAGTTGACCGTGCCGCGCAGGCGCACCGGCTTGCCCGGCTCGAACACCGTGACGGCGAGCGGCAGCACCACCTCGCCCTCGTAGCCCAGCGTCTCGAAGCCGAGCACGGAGAAGCGCTTCGGCGCCGGCCACGCGATCTCGGCGCCGGCGACGTTGGCCGAGCCGGCCCAGCTCGGCTGCGGCGGAAAGCCAGCGTCGCCCGGCGAGCGCCAGTAGATCTTCCAGCCCGGATTCATGCGGAAATGCAGCCCGAACGCCAGGCGGTCCGAATCGCCGGCGGCGTCCGACGCCGCGACCAGCCGCACCGCGCCGTGATCCGTCTCCCACCACGGCGATGCGGCGGCCAACGCCGGCGCGGGGCCGGCGAAGATCAGCGCCAGGACGACAAGGAGTCGGAACAACCCGGCCATGACCAGGAAATTAACCAGTTCGACAGCACGATACCCGGGTAATATATTGAGTAGTGCGACCTATATCGATGATAGGGACGTGGAGTCCGCTCCCGCCGGGTCACGTTTCGGTGTGCCCGACCGCCCGCGGATACCTGTCGGACGAAGGTGCATGGCACGCATGACGACCGAACCCTCGACCGGATACCTGACCGGGCAGATGCTGATCGCGATGCCCCAGATGCAAGATCCGCGCTTCGCCCGGACCGTGATCTACATGTGCGCGCACACCGCCGACGGCGCGATGGGGCTGGTCGTCAACAAGCTGATCGAATCCGTGTCGTTCAGCGAGCTCCTGGAGCAGCTCAACATCGACCGGCCGGGCGGCAAGTCGCCCAGCATCCGGGTCCATTTCGGCGGCCCAGTGGAAACCGGCCGCGGCTTCGTGCTGCATTCGGCCGACTACGCCCAGGAGGCGACCCTGGTCATCAACGACAGGATCGCGCTCACCGCCACGGTCGACATCCTGAAGGCGATGGCGCAGGGCAAGGGGCCGAGCCACAGCCTGCTCGCGCTGGGCTACGCCGGCTGGGGGCCGGGCCAGCTCGACAGCGAGATGCAGCAGAACGGCTGGCTGTGCGTGCCGGCCGACGACAAGCTGATCTTCGGCACCAACCTCGACAGCCGCTGGGAGGACGCGATGCAGAAGCTCGGCATCTCCCTCCACATGCTGTCCGGCGAGGCTGGGCGGGCGTAGACGGCAATCACACCCGGATTCCAATA
>JBFWQM010000131.1:12956-15073 GCA_050249455.1 Rhodospirillaceae bacterium
ACCCCGCCAGCCGGCCCCTGATCGCGTCGAACGTCTCGAGGTGCTCCAGCGGGCCGATGGCGGCGAGCGCCGGCGGCTTCGACATCAGGCGGTGGACGACGCGCTCCACCTGCGCCGCGCCGACCGCCTCGATGCCCGCCGAGATCTCGTCGATCGGCACCGCGCGGTTGTAGAAGATGAGCTGGCGCGCGAGCTGCTCGCAGCGCGAGGACGTACTTTCCAGCGACATCAGGATGCCGGCGCGCAGCTGCGCCCGCGCGCGCTTCAGCTCGTCCTCGCCGATGCCGCGCGCGGTGGCGCGCATCTCGTCGCACAGGACGGGGACCAGTTCTTGCACCTGCTCGTCGCCGGTGCCGGCATAGACGCCGAACAGGCCGCTGTCCTGGTACGACGAGGAGAAGCTGTAGATCGAGTAGACCAGGCCGCGGTTCTCGCGGATCTCCTGGAACAGCCGCGACGACATCCCGCCGCCGAGGATCGTCGAGTAGACCGACTGCGCGTAGTAGTCCGGATCGGCGTAGGGGATGCCCTCGAAGCCGACGACGAGGTGGGCCTGCTCCAGGTCGCGGTCCTCGCGCCGCTCGCCGCCGCCGTAGCGCGCGCCGTCGGGCGCGGAGCGGGTGCCGGCAGGCAGGCTGTCGAACGCGCGCGCCGCCGCATCCACCAGCGCGGCGTGGTCGAGGTTGCCGGCGGCCGACAGCACCATGCGCGGCGCCGCATAGTGCGTGGCGAGGTAGTCGACCAGCGCGTTGCGCGGCATGCTGCCGACGATGTCGGCGCGCCCGAGCACCGGGCGGCCCATCGGCTGGTCGGGGAACGCCGCCTCCTGGAACATGTCGAAGACGATGTCGTCGGGCGTGTCCTCGGCCTGGCCGATCTCCTGCAGCACCACCGCGCGCTCGCGGGCGAGCTCGGTCTCGTCGAACACCGAGTGCTGCAGGATGTCGGCGACGATGTCGACGGCGAGCGCGACGTCCTCCTTCAGCACGGTCGCAGTGTAGGCGGTCAGCTCGCGCGAGGTGTAGGCGTTGAGGTAGCCGCCGACCGCCTCGATCTCCTCGGCGATGCGGCGCGCGCTGCGCCGTTCCGTCCCCTTGAACGCCATGTGCTCCAGCAGGTGCGAGACGCCGTTGACCTCCGGCCGCTCGTGGCGCGTGCCGACGTGGACCCAGACGCCGAGCGAGACGGTCTCGACCGTGTCCATGCGGTGGGTCACCACGCGCATGCCGTTGGGCAGGGTCTCGCTGCGTACTGTCATGCGGCGCTCCGGACGCCCGTGCGGTCACGGACGAATTGCTGGATCTGGGCGAGGTCGTCGGGCAGCACGGTCATGCGCTCCGGCCGCTCGTGCAGGTCGGCGAGGCGCGGCGGCAGCGGCGGGCGGATGCCGGTCGCCTGCTCCACCGCGTCGGGGAACTTGGCCGGGTGCGCGGTGGCGAGCGCGACCAGCGGCACCGCCGGGTCGGGCCGGTTGTCCCGGCCGGCGGCGAGCCCGACCGCGGTGTGCGGGTCGATCAGCATGCCGGTGTCGCGATGGACGGCGGCGATGGTGGCCAGCGTGCGCGCGTCGTCGCAGCGCCCGGCGGCGAACCGGGTATGCATCGCGGCGAGCGGCGCGGGCTCGACCGTCATCGACCCCGCCTCGGCGAAGGCCGCCATCTTCTGCGTCACCGCGCGCGCGTCGCGCGCCATCACGTCGAACAGCAGGCGCTCGAAGTTGCTGGACACCTGGATGTCCATGCTGGGCGACAGCGACGGTTCGACCCCGGCCACCGTCATCGCGCCGCCGGCGAAGAAGCGGGTCAGGATGTCGTTGCGGTTGCTGGCGACGACGAAGCGCTCCACCGGCAGGCCGATCATGGTCGCGACGTAGCCGGCGAACACGTTGCCGAAATTGCCGGTCGGCACCGCGAAGGCGATGCGCCGGTCCGGCGCGCCGAGCGCCACGGCGGCGGTCGCGTAGTAGACCACCTGCGCCATGATGCGCGCCCAGTTGATCGAGTTGACCGCCGACAGGTTCAGCGCGTCGCGGAACGGCGCGTCGTTGAACATCGCCTTCACCAGGCGCTGGCAGTCGTCGAACGTGCCCTCCACCGCGATGCAGTGGACGTTGGCCG
>JBFWQM010000132.1:0-14997 GCA_050249455.1 Rhodospirillaceae bacterium
ATCAGGTAGCGCGCCGGCCGCGTCACCTCCGCCGCCGCGACCGCGACCACCGTCAGCACCAGCGAGCCCACGACATGATCGACGTCCGCCATGCCGCCCGCGGTGCCCAGCGTGGCGCGCGTGAACATCAGCCACACGCCGATCGCCGCCGCCGCCGCCAGCGACCACGGCAGGCTGACGCCGCCGCTCAGCGCCTCGGCGAGGAAGCGCCGCGGCGGCTGCGCGAACTCCGAAGCCGGGCGGTCGTCGGCGCCCTCGTCGGTGTCGCCTGCGAATAACACCCGCAGCAGCGCATGGCCGGCGGCGCGGCGCCGGGCGAGGAACTGGAACGTCGCCACGAGCTCGTCGATGGAGTAGGGGATCTGCACCAGCATCGCCGCGGCGCCGACCAGGCACAGGGTGCACCAGGTGCCGATGACGACCGGCTGGATGATGATGAAGGCGATCGACACGACGCCGAGCGGCACGATCAGGAACCCGAACAGGACCACCAGCCACGGCATGGTCCGCCAGCGCCGGCGCGAGCCGACCACCCCGGTGACGATCTCGAGCAGATAGGTCAGCGCGCCGACCGCCGCGTCGGACACAGGCCAGGCCTCCGAGACGGTGGAGGTGATGATCTCTTCCGTGCCGTTGGACGGCGCCGGCCCGCCGGCGAAGAACGGGTCCCACACGCCGTCGATGTGGCCGAGCTGATACGCCGCCAGATAGCGCGAGACGTAGAGCCCGACCAATGCGAGCACGATGATCGGCAGCCGCTGGGTCCAGTCCGACGGGTTGTAGTCCCACCCCGGCGGCGTGGTCGGCCCCGTCACCGCGGCCGGCGGAGACACGCCCGGCTCCGGCCGGACGCAGATGGCGAAGCCGATCGCGAGCGCGCCGACCAGCGTGTCGTTGAGGTAGGCCGCCGCGGTGGGCGCCCAGAACAGCACCGGCGCTGCCATCACCCAGCCGCCGACCGCCGCGCACGCCCAGCGCGCCGCCCACAGCCGGCGCGACAGCGACAGCGCGGCGAAGCCGATCAGCGCGATGCCCGCGAGGCAGTCGCTCCAGGCGAGGATGTGGCCGTCCAGGCCGATGATCGGCGGCGATGTCAGCAGCCACGTGCCGAGCGCCATATTGGCGAAATGGGCCCAGCGGCCATCGGCATGCTCGCGCGCCGACTGCGCGTCGTAGCGCACGCGGATGTCTTCAGGGTTGATGTGCCGCTCGTCGGCCGCCTCGAACCAGGCCGGCGGACTGATGCCGTTCGCCGCGTACCATCCGCTCGGGTCGTCCTTCAGCGCGGCCACCATGGCGGGCAGCATGTCGGCGAGCCTGTGTCGCGGCGTCCAGCCCAGGAGATCGTTCGCGCGCGTCAGGTCAAGCGCGTAATGGTCGTCGGCCATCGCGATCATGAACGGGCGGATGAACGGCACCTCGCCGCCGTCGAGCGCATCCGGAACCACCGGCTCGATTTGGTGCTGTGCCCAGGCGCCGGCCTTGGCGATCGGCTTCGGGATCGTCGCGGTGGTCCACGCGCGCTCGCCGTGGATCAGTCGTCCCAGCCGGTCCTGCAGCGCGTCGTAGCCGACGGCGTCAGGCTCGCCGATCAGGATCGTGACGTCGGGCGGCAGCGCCGGCCGGCGGTCGACGACGCGACGGAACGCGTCCGCCATGTCGTCCTTGTGCAGCATCGACTGGCCGACCAGCGGGTCCCCCGAATAGAAGTGCGATTCGAAGTCGCGCTCGTAGATGCGCGCGATCTGGTGCGCCAGGGTCGGCACGGCGGTCCGTTCGTCGTAGATGCCGGCGAGATGGAGGAGCACGTAGGGAATTCGCCCGTGCTCCTCGCGGATAGCCGCCTCTGCAGCGGCCTTCGATCGGGGGTACGCCCATTTCGGCGCGATCGGCTGCCCTTCGTCGATGCGCTCGCCGGGGCGGCACGGCGCGTGAACCAGCATGGTGCCGGCATAGACGAACTGCTCGACGTCGAACGCCTGCAGCGCGCGAAGCAGCCGCCGCGTCCCGCCGACGTTGAGCTTCTGGTAGAGCGGGTGATCGACGCCGGTGAAGTCGAAATAGGCGGCGAGGTGCACCACGCTGGCGATGCGCCCGCCCGCCGCCTCGCGCAGCCGTGCGAAAGCGGCCGTGACCGACTCGTCCTTCGTCAGGTCGACGGCGATTCCTTCGATCGCGCCGCAGTCGCCATCAAGGTCCATCCCGACGACGCGGTAGCGATCGCCCAGCGCCCCGGCCAGCGCAGCGCCGATATTGCCGCCGGCGCCGGTGATCAGGACGACGGGCCTGTCTGTGTCGGTCGTCGCGGTGGGCAATCGCGCTCCCCTGCTTTCCTGCAGGGGAACGAGCGGGCGCGGAACCGGTTCCTTGCGGCGACCCGCAGGCCGCGTCGCCTAGTCCGGCAGCTTGACGCCGATCATGTCGAGGAGGATGCGGATCTCGTTGCGCGCGGCGACGTGGCTGATGGTCAGCGGCGTGTCGATGCCGGGCTCGCGCAGGTCGAGCAGCGTGAGCCCGTTGGGGAACATCTCGCGGAAGATCACCCGCTCGCCGAAGCCGGGCGCGATGCGGAAGGCGAAGCGGCGCGACAGGTTGCGCACGATCTGCTCGATCTCGCGGGCGTTCTTGGTGTCGGTCTGGCGGATGCGGTTGCGCATCAGGATCCAGTCGATCGGCGGCCGGTTCATCAGCGCGCGCTCCTTGCGCTGCTGCCAGACCAGCTCGCTGTAGACGCTCGGCCGCACCGCGCGGCGGGTCTCGGGGTCGACCGTGCCGATCAGGTCGAGGTCGATGTGGCTGTCGTTGATCGGCGTCACCAGCACGTCGGCGTAGGCATGGACCAGCCGCGTCAGGTGATCCGAGCGGCCCGGCGTGTCGACCACGATGGCGTCGTGGTCGCGCGACAGCTCGTCCATCACGAGGCGCATGCGCACGCGCTCGTCGCTTTCGGCCGCCATGCGGCTGTCGGAGTCGCTGGGGTCCATCGCTACGTGGGTCGGCACCGGCAGCGCGATGCCGCTGCGCGCGACGAAGGCGCGCCGGTTCGCGAGATAGCGCGTCAGCGTGCCCTGGCGCGCATCGATGTCGATGCTGGCGACGCGATTGCCGCTGCGCAGCAGGCCGACGATCAGGTTGATCGCGACGGTGGACTTGCCCGAGCCGCCCTTCTCGTTGCCAACCACGATCACGCGGGTGCGGCCCTTTACGGCGGCGGCGACGGTTTCGGTCACGGGGGCATCGTAGCTGCGTTCGGCAACGGCGAGTGCATCCATGGCCCGATCTCCTTGCGGTCCGGCGGGCGCGGTCCTTCAACCAGCCCGTCGGCATTCTACCACCACGGACCTTGGTACCCGATTCGATGCCGAATCGGCGATTCGCAGTCAGGTCAGCGCGACGCCCAGAAGATGACCGGCGCCGTAGGTTGCAGCGGCGGCCGCGCCGCCGATGGCGAGCATCCGCGCACCGCCGGCGACGGCGCCCCGGCCGGAGAACAGGCTGAGCAGCGCGCCCACGGCGAACAGGGCGAGCGCCGACACGGCCGCCGCGGCGAGGACGGCGTCGCCGAGCAGGACGAGCGGCAGCAGCGGCACCGCCGCGCCCACCGCAAAGGCGAAGAACGACGACAGCGCGGCCCCCAGCGGGGAGCCGAGGTCGTCCGGGTTGAGGCCGAGCTCCTCGCGCGCGAGCGTGTTCAGCATCTGTGCCGGGTTTTCGCTGAGGCGCCGCGACAGCGACCGCGCTTCGTCGATCGGCACGCCGCGGGCGCTGTAGATCAATGCCAGCTCCTCGGCCTCTTCCGCGGGATACTGTGCGAGCTCGGCACGTTCGAGTGCGATCTGGTGCTCGTACATCTCGCGCTGCGACCGCACCGAGACGTACTCGCCCGAGGCCATCGAGAAGGCGCCGGCGAGAAGCCCCGCGACGCCGGTCAGCACCAGGACGGACGGACGCGCCTCGGCGCCGGCGATGCCGAGGATGAGGCAGGTGTTGGATACCAGTCCGTCGTTGGCGCCGAACACGGCCGCGCGCAGCGTGCCGCCGGTCGCGCCGCGATGGCTGCGGCCGATCTCGGCGACGGTGACCGGCATCCGGTGGCCCTCCGCCGGTCCGTCGTACACCGACATGCCGCGCACCTTGAGCGCGGTCAGCAACGCGCGCGCCCGTCGCGGCGTGAGGGCTCGCGCGGCGATGGCGACCAGCCGCGCCCGGAGCGTCGGATGAAATCCCGACGGCGCCCCGGCTGGGCCGGCGATGATGCCGGCCTGTTCCTCGGCCGACGCCGAAAGCCGGCGGAAAAGCTCCGCCTTCGCGGGATCGGCCTCGGCCGCGGCGAGCACGCGATAGAGCCACGCCGCAGTCATTTCCTCCCGCCAGCGGGCGACCGTCTCGCGGTCGGCGGACGCCGCGCTCATCCGGCGTCGCCGCCGATGTCGATCAGGGTACCGATCCCGCGCGCGATGGCGCGCGCCTCGATGCGCTGCGCGGTGATCAGATCCTGGATCGGCACGCCCGAGGACTTGTAGTAGGTGATCTCGTCCGGCGACTGCCGGCCGGGGCGTCGGCCGGCCACGACGTCGGCGATGCCGGCGACCGCGTCCTCCGCGATCACGCCCGCGCGGATCGGCACCTGCAGGTCGCCCGCGTTCGGCAGGCAGTCGGGGCGGCTGTCGATCACCAGCCGCGCGGCGCGGCGGATCGTCTCCGTGTCGACCTCGCGCCGGTCGGGCGCGTAGGCGCCGGCGGCGGCGACGAAGGTGCCGGGGCGCAGGTCGCGGCCGTCGAACACCGGCTCGGTCGCGGTGGTGGCGCACACGACGACGTCGGCCTGCCGCACTGCGGCCGCACCGTTGGCCACCAGGCTGAAGGAGCAGCCGCTGTCCGGCATGGCTGCGACGAACGCCTCGCCGCGCGCGGCGCTGCGGGTGCAGACCAGCACCCGTTCGAGGGGGAGGAGGGCGCGCAGCCCCTCGACCTGGTTGCGCGCGACCCGGCCGGCGCCGAACAGGGCGAGCGTCCGGCTGTCCGGCCGCGCCAGATGGCGGGCGGCCAGCGCGGTGCCGGCGCCGGTGCGCAGGTCGGTCAGGTGGGCGCCTTCCATCACGGTGCGCGGCGCGCCGGTGCGGCCGTCGAACAGGGTGACCAGCGCGGTCATCCGCGGCACGCCGGCAGCTTCGTTGCCGTAGAAGTCCGACACCACCTTGACCCCGAACCCGGCGCCGCCGCGCAGCACTGAGGGATTGAAGATCATGACGCCGGGCGGGTTCTCGGAGGCGACGACCCGGCGCAGCCCGTCCACCGCCGCGCCCGACGCCAGGATGGCGAACGCCTCGGCCTGGACGTCGATGGCCTCCCGCATGGTCATCAGCGACCGCACGTCGTTCTCGCTCAGGATCCGAAGCTTCATGGCATTTCCTGCGTTGCCGTGGCAGCCTACACGCCGGACGGTTTGCCGCAAGCCCGCCGGACCGCCGCAGTTGACTCGATGCGGGCACTGGGATTTCTATCCGCCCAGGCAGTTCCGGAGGCTTCTTCATGGGAATCGACAATGTCGACCGCACCCTGCCGTCGAACCGGCTGGTGTTCGACGTCCGGCGCGACCTCGCGCTCGTCCAGCGGTTCCGAGACGACCTGGAAGGACTGATGGCCGAGTACGGCCTGTCGGAAGACGAGAAACAGGCGTTTCGAACCAAGGACTTCAAGCGCCTGGGCGAACTCGGCGTCCACCCCTATTTCCTGCCGCAGACCAGCCGGCTCTACACCACCAGCGCCGACAATCACAACGACAGCGAGGCGGCCCAGCTCTACGCCCGCAACATGCTGCGCAACACTCGCTGAGGAGACCGTCATGGCAGAGATCTGCGCCGTCATCGGGCTGTCGCATGCGCCGGGGCTGACCGGCTGGCTCGACAAGGCCTCGCCCGAGGTCCAGACCAGCCTGGTCCAGGGCTTCACCGAGCTGGGCCGCATGCTGCGGGCGACGAAGCCGGACGTCATCATCGGCATCGCCAACGACCACCTGCTCAACCTGCCGGTCGACAACACGCCCGACTTTTGCGTCGGCACCGCCGAGCGCTGGCAGGGCCCGGCGCCTTGGTTCAGGGAATGGGTGAACGTGCCGGACTATGACGTTGCCGGCCACCGCGACCTCGCCCGCACGCTGGTCCGCGAGGCGGCGGCCGACCGCGTCAACTTCGCGTTCTCCGACAAGCTGATGTTCGATGACAACTTCTCGGTGCCGCTGCTTTACCTGACGCCGAAATACGACATCCCGCTGGTGCCGATCCATATGAACTGCCTGATGCCGCCGGTGCCGCAGCCGCGGCGCTGCTACGAGGTCGGGCGGTCGATCGCGCGCATCGTGCGCGAGGCGCGCCCGGCCGGCGAGCGGGTGGCGATCATGGCGACCGGCGGGCTGTCGCACGACCCGGGCGGCCCGCGCTACTTCGCGGTCGACGAGAAGTTCGACCGCTGGTTCCTCGACCTGATGGCCGAGGGCGACGACGAGCGCACCATCGCCGAATGCTCGCTCGAGCGCCTGAAGGCGGCCGGCGACGGCGGCACGGTCGAGCTGCTCGCCTGGTTCGTCGCGATGGGCGCGGCGCCGAACACGAGCGCCCGCACCATCGTCTACGAGCCGGCCGTGGCGCTGCGCTGCGGCATGGGCTGCGTCAACTGGCAGATCAACTGAACGCGGCCGGCCGCGCCGCGCACCGACACTCCATCGGCGCAGGATTCATCGACGCCGCAAGAAACCAAGCCAACCCCTATCAGAGGCGCCGACCGGCGGTATCCGGCCGGATGGCGCCTCCGATGCCGCTCGCAAGTGTCAACAGGCCCCAGAGGAGACGTCTGATGTTGTTTCGCAGAACGCTTTTGTCCGCATTGCTGCCGGCCGCGATGGCCGGGCTTGCGCTGGCCGCCCCGGCCCAGGCGCAGAACATGATGAAGGTCGGGCTGCTGACCATCAACGATCCGCAGCACATCTATGCCGACCGGTTCATCGAGGAGGTCGACAAGCGCACCAGCGGCCGGATCAAGGGCAAGTCGTTCCCGGCCGGCCAGCTCGGCTCGATCCCGCGCGAGATCGAAGGGCTGCAACTCGGCACCCAGGAGGCGTTCATCACCCCGCCGGGCTTCCTGCAGGGCATCAACGAAGGCTTCCAGGTCACTGATGCGCCGGGCATGTTCGACACCATCGATCATGCCTTCATGTCGATCACCGACCCCGAGTTCGGGCCCAAGTTCCTCGCCCAGGCGGAACGCGCCGGCATCGTCGGCCTCGGCATGTTCGCCAGCGCCTTCAACTCGATCGCCAGCCGCACGCCGCTGCGCAAGCTCGACGACCTGAAGGGCAAGAAGATCCGCGTTTTGGCCACCAAGACCGAGACCGAGATGGCCCGCCGGCTCGGCATCACGGGGGTGCCGATGTCCTACGACGAGGTGCTGCCGGCGATCCAGCAGGGCACGATCGACGGCGCGCTGTCCTCGCACATCGTGATGGCGACCTCCAAGTTCCCGACCGTGACCAAGTACATCACCTTCATGGGCGCCAGCTTCATCCCCAGCGTGCTGTTCGTCAGCAAGGCGTGGTTCGACAAGCTGACGCCGGCCGACCAGAAGGTCGTGCGCGACGTGGCGGCCGAACTGCAGCGGCCGCTGACCGACGAGGCGATCAAGTTCGGCGAGAAGGCGTGGGACCTGTGGAAGGCCGACGGCGCCGAGATCATCCAGCTCTCGGCCGAGGACCGTGCCGAGATGATGAAGCGCATCCGTCCGATCGGCGACGAGATCCTCGCCGCCAACCCGAAGACCAAGGACATGTACGAGACGCTGAAGCGGATCGCCGACAAGCACCGCAAGGCGGGCTGAGTCCGCCGCTCCCTCTCCGCCCCCCGGGGCGGAGAGGGTTTTCGTATCAGCCCAGGATCGCGCCCTTCTCGATCCCCGCGGTCGCGGCGAACTCGGCGGCGGCGACCTTCTGGCCGCCTTCGCCGCGCACGCGCTTGACCGTCACGGCGCCGCCGACCGCGGCCACCGTCATCGCGCCGCCGTCGAGCGCCACCACCTCGCCGGGCTTGCCCGCGGCGCTGAGCCGGTCCGTCGCGCTGGTGCTCTCGAACAGCATGACTGTCTTGCCCTGCCAGCGCGTCCAGGCGCCGGGGCTCGGGTCGGCGCCGCGGATCAGGTCGTGGACCTGGAAATACGGCTTGTGCCAGTCGACGCCGGTGTTCTCCGCCCGGCACCATCCCTCGTAGGTCGCCTTGGAAACATCCTGGACGATCTTCGGCGCCTTGCCGGCACGCACCAGGTCGACGCCCTCCAGCATCGCCTCGATGCCCATCGGGTACAGCTTGTTGAAGTAGATCGAGCCCAGGGTGTCGTCGGGCCCGATCTCGACCTCCTTCTGCAGCAGGATCGGTCCGGCGTCGAGGCCGTTGTCCGGCCAGAAGATCGACAGGCCCGTCTTCTTCGCGCCCATGATGATCGGCCAGTTGATCGAGCTCGGCCCGCGGTGCAGCGGCAGCAGGGAGGGGTGGTACTGAATGGTGCCGTGGGTCGGGATGTAGAGGAACTCCTCCGGCACGAACTTGGTGACGAACGCCATGACGCCGAGGTCGGGCTTGAGCGAGCGCAGCTGATCCTGCACCTCCGCCTTGCGGTAGGAGGCGGGCTCGAACACCGGCAGGCCGAGCGCCAGCGCGGCGGTCTTCACCGGGTCGGGCTTGGCGCCCTCCTTGGTCGGCGGGGCGTAGACGCCGACGACGGTCTCGCCGCGCTTGACCAGCGCCTCCAGCACGTCCTTGCCGAACGCGGCCTGCCCGTTGACGATGATCCGCATGATGCTCCTTTCCCTTGTTCAGTTCGGCCGCTGCGCCGCCGCGATGCCGAGGCGCGCCAGCGGACGGTCGTCGATCGGCCAGTGGATCAGCGCGGCGGCGACGCCGAGCGCGACCGAGATCCACCAGATCGCGTCATAGGTGCCGGTGGCGTCGTACAGCCGCCCGCCCAGCCAGATGCCCAGGAAGCTGCCGACCTGGTGGCCGACGAAGCAGAAGCCGAACAGGGTCGCCATGTAGCGCAGCCCGAAGATGCGGGCAACGATCATGCCGGTCAGCGGCACCGTGCCGAGCCACAACAGGCCGACGATGCCCGCGAAGACCAGCACGCTCGCCGAGCTGATCGGCAGCAGGAAGAACGCCGCCATCACCGCCGAGCGCAAGAGGTAGAGCCAGCTCAGCAGGTACTTGGCGCGCAGCCGTCCGCCGGCCTCGCCCCACACGTAGCAGCCGATCACGTTGAATATGCCGAGAACGGCGAGCGCCGTCGCCGCGATGCCGGGCGAGACGCTGAAGTCCTTTACCAGCGCCGGCAAATGGGTACCGACGAACATCGTCTGGAAGCCGCACACGAAGTAGCCGAAGAACAGCAGCACGTAGCCGCGGTGGACCATCGCCTCGCGCACCGCCTCGGTCAGCGTCTGCCGCGGGCCGCCGTCGAGCGAGGCCGGGCGGGCCACCAGCGCTGCCGACAGGGGCATGATCAGCGCCGCCACCGCCGCGAGCCCGAGCATCGCAACCGGCCAGGTGGTGGTGTCGAGCATCGCCTGGGTGCCCGGTACCAGGAATATCTGCCCCGACGATCCGCCGGCGCTTCCGATGCCGAGATAGACCGCGCGCCGGCTCTCCGGCGCGGCGCGGCCGATCACCGCCAGCACCAGCGGGAACATCGTGCACGCCATCGCGATGCCGGTCAGCAGGCCGATCGAGAGCGTGGCGTCGAGCGGCGTCGTCGCCTGCGACATCAGCAGCAGCCCGAGCGCATAGGCGGCGCCGCCGAAGAAGAGCACCCGGCCGGGGCCGTACTTGTCGGCGACCGCGCCGGCGGCGGGGGTGAAGATTCCCCACACGAGGGCCTGCAGGGCGACGGCCAGCGATAGCTCCTCGCGGCCCCAGCCGAGGTCCGTGGTGATCGGGGCGAGGAACAGGCCGTAGGTGTTGCGGACGCCCAGCGACAGGCACATCACCAGCGTGCCGCAGGCGAGGACGACGACAGGGGTGCGCCAGGTGGACTTGGTCATCGGCCGGCCGGTTCGGACATCGGGGGCGACCATAGCACCCGGTTGGGCAGGCCGCTATGCCGCCCGCCGCGCGCGGGCGCGCAGCACCTCGACCGGCGCATCGCGGCCGCGGACAGGCTGCGGCGGCAGCGGCTCCCAGCCGGCGGGGTCGGCGCCGGCCGCCTCCAGCGCCGCGCGGGTGACCAGCAGGCTGGCCCCCGCGCTGCGGGTCAGCCCCTCGACGCGGGCGGCGACGTTGACGGTGTCGCCCAGGGTCGCGAACTCGAGCCGCTCCGCATCGCCGATCGCGCCGGCGAACACCGGGCCGTAGTGCAGCCCGATGCCGATGCGCACCGCGTCGTGTCCCGCCGCCAGCCGCGCATCGCGCCAGTCCTGCTGCGCTGCGTCCAATGCCTGCGCGGCGGCGAGGGCGCGTCGCGCGTCGTCTGGCGCCGGCGCCGGCACGCCGAACACCGCCATCACCGCATCGCCGATGAACTTGTCGACGATGCCGCCGTGCTCCTCGACGATGCGGCGCTGGATGACGCGCACCTCGGTCAGCAGCCGGCCGACGGCGGCCGGGTCGGTGCCGGCGCTGAAACGGGTGAAGCCTTCGATGTCGGCGAACAGCACCGCCGCGTCCTGGATGCGCCCGCTGCCCAGCGCGTCGATGCCGCGGTCGGCCACGGTGCGCGCGATGGCGCCGGGCAGGTAGCGCGACAGGTTGGCCGACCGCTCGGTGATCGCAATCGCCTGGGTCAGCCGCCGGCGGGCGCGCACCACGACCATGACCATGACGATCCCGCTGGCGCCGATCAGGAAGAAGCGCAGCAGATTGACCCGCGCGCCGAACACCGGAATGCCCTCCGGCAGGTCGGCCGGCCCGGCGTCCGGCAGCAGGCCGACGACCTGGGCTACGATCATCGCCGTGCCGAACAGCAGGATCGACGCCACCGTCGCGACGATCGGCGTCACCGTGGAGTGCAGCGCCGCGAGCGCGAACAGCAGCAGCACGAACAGGAACGGCGGCAGCGCGACGACGGTGACCGGCGAGATGCCGAGACGCAGGCCCGCCGTGACGATCAGCCCGGCGTAGACCGCGACGTCGAGGACGGCCAGCACGGCGGCGGTGGCGCCGGGGATGCGCCGCGCCCGCGATGCAGCGAGCCCGACGAGGGCGAGGACGATGTAGGCGACGATGCCGGCCTGGACCACCTCGGCGAAGGCGGGCGGCAGCTCGGCCGGCCGGCTCAGCACGAACAGGACCAGCAGGCTGCCGACGACCGCGATGCGCACGAACGCGGCGACGCGCATCGCCTCCCGCTCGGCTGCCTCGACCAGCGCGGCGACGCTGCCGCCGCCGGCCTCAGCGGCGCCGCTCACGCCTCGCCCCAGACCTCGCGCGCGGTCTCGACGATCAGACGCAGCTTCTTCACTTCATCGTCCACTGTCAGCAGGTTGCCTTCGGCGGCGGTGGCGAAGCCGCATTGCGGGCTGAGGCACAGGTTCTCGAGCGGCACCAGGGTCGCCGCCTCGTCGATGCGCCGCTTCAGCGCATCCTTCGACTCGAGCGCGCCGGTCTTGGTCGTCACGAGGCCGAGCACGATCTGCTTGCCCTTGGCCACGTGGCGCAGCGGCGCGAAGTCGCCCGACCGCGCATCGTCGTATTCCAGGAAGAAGCCGTCGACGTTGGTGAGGGCGAACGCCTTCTCGGCGATCGGCGCGTAGCCGCCCTCGGCGACCCAGGTGGAGCGGTAGTTGCCGCGGCAGATGTGGACGCATACCGTCATGCCCGCCGGCCGGCCGACCAGCGCATCGTTGATCATCCGGATGCAGAGGTCGAGCATCGCCTCCGGGTCCATGCCGCGCTTCTTCAGTCCCTCCCGCAAGGCGGGGTCGCACAGCCGGGCGAAGTTGACGTCGTCGAACTGGATGTAGGTGCAGCCCAGCGCGGCGAGCGCGGCGAGCTCCTCGCGGTAGACCGTCGCCATGTCGGCGAAATAGGCCTCCAGGTCGGGGTAGGCCTCCTTGTCCACGCCGTCGCGGCCGGCGCGGAAGAATGCGGTCGGCGGGGAGGGGATGCACAGCTTCGGCGTCTGCGTGGTGAGGGCCTTCAGGACCTTGAAGTTCTCGGTCTCGATGCCTTGGGTGCGGCGCACCTTGCCGGTGATCGCGAAGCCGGTGCCTGCGTGCCCGGCGGTGAACTGCTTGGAGCCTTCCAGCGCGGCGATGGTGATGCCGTCGATGCGCGCCAGGAAGTCGGCATGGTAGATGCCGCGGCGGTATTCGCCGTCGGTGATCGAGCGCAGCCCAACGTCCTCCTGCATCTTCACCACGTCGCGGATGGCGGCGTCCTCCACCGCGCGCAGCCCGGCGGCGGACAGCTCGCCCTTGGCGTGGCGGTCGCGGGCGCCGAGCACCGACTGCGGGCGCAGCAGGCTGCCGACATGGTCGGCGCGGAACGGCGGCTTGCGGGTCGTGGCCATCGTGTCTCCCCTGGGTTGTCTCGTGGTCACCAGCCGGCGGCGTAGGCGTCGCGGCGCGGGTCGGCGACGCCATAGAGCGCGCCGCCGGGCGTCAGCTCGATCGTCTCGGCGGAGCCGAAGAACTGCGCCGCGTTGCGCCGCGCCGCGTGGCCGCGCGCGACCAGGTCGCTCACCACCGCCTCGGGGATGCCGTCCTCCAGGAACACGCCGGGGCCGCCGAACTCCATCGTCCAGCGCGGCGCCTCCACCGCGGCGGCGAGGTCCATCTTGCGGTCGACCAGGTTGGAGACGATCTGCGCGATCGAGATGGTCTGGTTGTGCGCGCCCGGCGTCGCCAGCAGCCAGCGCGGCCGGCCGTCCACCTTCACGTGCACCGGGTTCAGCGTGTGCGCCGGGCGCTTGCCCGGCGCGACGACGTTGGCGTGGGTCGGGTCGGTGGAGAACCGCGCCATGCGGTTGTTGAGCAGGAGACCGGTCTCGGGGTCGAGCACGAAGGCGCCGAACGGGTCGAACACCGACTGCACGAACGTCACCGCATTGCCGGCCGCGTCGGCGACCGACAGGGTCGACGTGCCGCCGGTCGGGAACGCCGTGGTGCCGGCCGGGCCGCCACGCGCGCCGTCCTGCAGCGTGCGTGTCATCTCCGGCCCGAGCAGGCGGTCGAGCGGGGCCGGCGCGGCGCGCGGGTCGCAGATCGTCGGCTCGCCGTGCGCGAAGGCGAGCCGCGTCGCCGCCATCAGGTGCGCGTAGCGCTGCGGCCCGTCGGTGTCGAGCGCGGCGGGGTCGATGCCGGACAGGCCGTTTAGCTGGAGCAGCAGCAGCAGCCCGAACGAGTTGGGCGGCATCACCTCCACCGTCGCGCCGCGATAGGTGGTGGCGACCGGGGTCGTCCACTCGGGCGCAAAGTCCGCGAGGTCGCCGGCGCGCAGCAGGCCGTCGCGCGCGGCCATCAGCCGGTCCAGGCTGGCGGCGATCCGGCCGCGGTAGAACGCGGCCGCGCCGTCGGCGGCGATCTCCTGGAAGGTCCGGGCGAGGGCGGGCTGGCGCAGCACCGCGCCGGCCGCGAGCGGGCTGCCGCCGGGCAGATAGACCGCGGCGCAGCCGGGGTCGGCGGCCAGCGGCTCGGCGCGGGTGCGGATCTGGTGCGCGATGGCGGGTGAGATCGCGAAGCCGTCGCCGGCGGTGTCGATCGCGGCGTCGAACAGGCGCTTCCACGGCAGCCGGCCGAAGCGGTCGTGCGCCGCCTGCCACGACGCAACGATGCCGGGCACGTTGCACGAGCGGATGCCGGTCATCGGCATGCCGTCGCGGTAGGCCTCGGGCGTCGCCAGCGCCGGCGCCGGGCCGGAGCCGTTCAGGCCGTGCGTGGTGCCGTTCGTCGCGTCGTGGATCAGCGCGAACACGTCGCCCGCCGGGCTGGTCGCGTGCTGCATCACGGTGGCGAGCACGGCGGAGGCGGCGATGGCGCCGTCGACCGCCGAGCCGCCGGCCTCCAGGATGCGCAGGCCCGCGAGCGTGGCCAGCGGGTAGCCGGACACCACCATGCCGCGGCGGCCGACGACGGGGGAACGGGCCATGCGCTGCGCCTCTAGGACCAGACCACGAAGTTGCCGTCGGGTAGCCGCCCGACATAGCTGCCGACCGACAGCCGCCGCGTGCCGTCGCCGGAGACGTTGGCCGTCCACTCGTGCGGGTTGCGCGGGTTGAAGAAGATCGCCTCGCCCGGCGCGCCGCGATAGCGGTGGGTCTGCGCGCCATCGACCAGCCGGCGGTCGAACGGCTCGATCTCGGCGTAGTGGCCGTCCTTCACCGGCGGGGTGTAGGGCGCGTTGTGCACGGTGGTGACGCCGCCGCTCGCCGGCTCCGACACGAACAGGTTCCACGAGAGCTGCGCGGTGGTGCGGCTGATCGCGTAGGCCGGCGCCGAATAGCGCGCGCAGTCGGCGTGCAGCGTGCCGCCGCCGGTGGTCTCGCGGATGATGCCGGCGTAGTAGCGGCCGAACCCCGGCTCCTCCGCCACCGAGATGGTGCGCTCGGGAAACAATTCCTGCAGGCGGCCGGTGACGCGGGTGAACGGATCGACGCCGGCCGCGGCGACGTAGGCCTCGCGCTCCGCCCACGCCTGGGCGACGGCGGCAAAATAGTCTTCCTTCGGCCGCTTGCGGAACTCGAACTGCGCGACGCCGAGATATCGCGGCGGGTCGGCGAGGCCGGGTACCTTGTACTGCTTCGACAGGCCCACCGCGTCCATCGCCTGCGCCAGCCGCCGGCACTCGTCGGGCGTGACGGCGTCGCGCCAGCGGATCGCCGGGATCTCGTTGGCGTAAAGCGCCTCGACCGACTCGCGGGTGAGCGGCGCCTCCTCGATCGTCTTCCAGCGCGGCAGCGCCGTCATCGTGGCCTCCGTTTCCTGCGGCCTTGCGTAACGCGCGGCCGGGCGGCCGTCAATGCGAG
>JBFWQM010000133.1:0-12945 GCA_050249455.1 Rhodospirillaceae bacterium
CGGTCAAGGGGCTGGTCGGCATGGGCCTGCCGCTGACGGCGATCAGCATCATGGTCACCGTCGTGTCGCCGCTGGAGGCGATCCCGCTGATCGTCGTGCCGGTGATCGTCACCAACATCTGGCAGGTGGTTCAGGGCGGCGCGCTGGCCTCCGTCGTCGCCCGCTTCTGGGCGATGAACGTGGCGGCATGCGCCGGCATCTGGCTCGGCACGATCGTGCTGTTCGCGCTCGACCCGGCGCTGCTGGCCGCCGGGCTTGGCGCCGTGGTCTTCGCCTACTCGCTGATCAACCTGCTGGCCGTCCAAGTCCGACTGCGGCCCCAGGCGGAGCGACGGTGGGGACCGGCGGTGGGCCTGCTGTCCGGGTTCCTGACCGGCACGACGGGATCGGTCGGCATCCCACTGGTGGTCTTCTTCCAGGCGATCGGCTTCGACCGGGACACCTACCTGCGGGCGATCAGCCTGATCTTCCTGGTCAGCGGGGTCTTCCTCGGCGCGACGCTGATCGGCCGCGGCGCCTTCGGCTGGCCGCAGGCCGCCGCATCCACCGCCGCCCTGGCGCCGGCGCTGGCCGGCATGTGGGTCGGGCAGAAGCTGTCGGGGCGGCTGTCGCCGGAACGGTTTCGCGCGTGCGTCTTCGCCGTCCTTCTCGTCGTCGGGGCGCATTTGATCGCCAAGACGCTGTATTGAGCGCGTGTGCGGATGGTCACAGACGCGCGCGGCGGAACCGGCCGATATTCTCCGACGTTCCCGACGGGTGGCCAACCGGGGACAAGGGGGTATTCGGTGGCTTACGGACAGGCTCGGGCCGGCATCCGGCTCGTCGATAACCGGTTCGCGGCGGCGGCGGCGGACGATGCGGCTGCGCACGTCGGCTACGGGCCGGGCACCACCCGGCGCAGCGGCAACGTCGCGCTGACGATCGAACAGACCTGCGCGGCGCATGCGATGGTCAGCCGAGCCGGCCTCATGGCGCTGATGACCGACCTGCAGCGCGAGCGCGGCCTCGACGTCTCAACCCTCGCGTGCTTCGTCCATCATCTGGTCGGCGACCTGCACGGGGAGAAGGCGGCGATGATGGCCGGCGCGCTGCGCCTGCTCGCGGAGGACCTGGACGCGCAGACCGACGACGGCGCGGACCCGCGCTGACCTATCGCTTCAGGTGCGCGATCGAGGCGATCTCGACCAGGAACTCCGGCTTCACCAGCGGCGTCTGGATGCAGTAGCGCGCCGGCGGCTCGGACGGGAAGTATTCCCGGTAGACCGCGTTCATCGCGGCGTAGTCGTCGAACGACTTGAGGAAGATCTGGTTGAACGCGATATCGGCCATGGTGCCGCCCGCGGCCTCCACCACCGACTTGATGCTGTCCAGCACCTGGCGGGTCTGCGCCGCGGCGTCGCCGGCGCCGACGGTCTTGCCGTCCTTGTCCATCGCGAGCGTGCCGGAGACGTAGAGCACGTTGTCGGCCAGCGCGCCCGGCGAATAGGGCGCGAGCGGCGGCGGCGAGCCGGCGGGGACGACGGTCTTCTTCGGCATGACGGGATGCTCCCTCTCCTCGATCGACGGCGGGCAGTGTAGCGCAACCGCGGCGCCGCGGATAAGCTCGGCCGGCGTCCGCAATGCCGGGGATCAGGGACATGCTCAAGGACTACCGCGCCTACAGCGCCGCCGAGCTGGAGCTGCAGTACGAGACCGACGGCGAGAAGCCGGACTCGGTCGATTTCGTGCGCGCCTACGAGCGTGACAGCGCGGTCATCCGCGGCAGCCGGCCGGCCCGGCTCGACGTGGCCTACGGCCCGCTGCCGGCGGAGAACATGGACATCTTCACGACGTCCGCGCCCAACGCGCCGGTCTTCGTCTTCATCCACGGCGGCTACTGGAAGGGCGGCAAGAAGGAATTCCGCGCCTTCCTGGCGCCGGCCTACACCGACGCCGGCGCGGTCTACATCTCGCTCGAATACCCGCTGACCCCCGACGTGACGCTCGACCGCCTGGTCGCCGCCGTGCGGTCGGGCATCGCCTGGATCTGGAAGAACGCGGCCAGCTTCGGCGGCGATCCGAGCCGCATCCACGTCTGCGGCAACTCGGCGGGCGGCCACCTGATCGGCATGCTGATGGCGCCGGGGTGGAAGGAGGCGCTGGGCATGCCTGAGTCCGCGATCGCCGGCGGCTGCGCGATCAGCGGCCTGTTCGAGCTCACGCCGCTGCAGCCGCTCAGTTACAACGGCTGGCTCAAGCTCGACGACGCCGGCATCGCGAAGAACAGCCCGATCCGCCATCTGCCGCCCAAGGGCCGGCCGCTGATCGTCACCCTGGGCGCCGACGAATCCGACGAATTCCTGCGGCAGTCGCGCGACTACGCCGCCGCCTGGATCGCCCGCGGCTTCCCACTGGTCTACCTGGAGGTGCCGGGCACGCAGCACTTCTCCATCGTCGGCGAGATCGGCCGCGCGGGGAGCCCGTTGCGGTCGGCGATCTTCCATCAGATGGGGTTGAGCTGAGGTTTTTCGCGCGGAGAGGCCCCCTCCCCCCGACCCCCTCCCACGAGGGGAGGGGAGTTACTAGCCCCCTCCCCTCGTGGGAGGAGGGTGGGGGAGGGGGCGTATACGGATCGCGAACTTACGAAGCCAGCGCCTTCACCCCCGCCCCGGCGACTGCGACGTCCTCCTCGTCCGTCCCCGTCCCGATGCCGATGGCGCCGACGACGTGGCCGTCCACGATCAGCGGCAGCGCGCCGTTCATGTCGGTGCGCTTGCCATTGGTGGCGATGGCGATCTTGAGGCCGTTGGGGGAGTCGAGCGCGCCGGACGGCACGCCCTTGGCGGCCGCCGACTGCGCCTTGCGCAAGGCGGAGTCGAACGACTGGCGGTTGGCGCCGTCCATCCGCACGAACGCCATCGGGTGCCCGGCGGGATCGACGACGCAGATACACTGCGCGACGCCCATCCGCGCCGCCTCGGCCATCGCGGCGTCGAGCACCTTCAGGGCGCCGCGATGGGTCAGGCGCGGAGCGGGCCGCGTGTCGGCCAAGTCAGAACCGCTTGCTGCCGGCGAGCGCGGCAATGCCGGTCTTGGCGACCTCCAGGTCTTCCTCGCCGGTGCCGGAGCCGACGCCGATGCCGCCGATCAGGTGGCCGTCGACGATGATCGGCAGGCCGCCCGGCAGGTTGATCCGCCGGCCCTCGGTCGCGATCGCAAGCTTGAGGTCGATGCCGGGCTCGATGCCGCCCGACGGGTGGCCGTTGGACGCCGCGGTCTGCGCCTTGCGGAAGGCGGTGTCGAAGGACTGGATGTTGCCGCCGTCCATGCGGACGAAGGCGACCAGGTGCAGGCCGGAATCGACGACGCAGATGCACTGCGGCACCTTCATCTCCTCGGCCTTCGCCATCGCGGCGTTGAGGACCTTCATGGCGCCTTCGTGCGACAGGCGCAGGAACGGCTTGACGTCGGGCATGGTGAGCTTCCTTGTCGGTTCGCGGGGAGTCAGCCGAACAGGCCGAAGGCGGCGGCGAGCCACTTCTGCGGATGCTCGCGCGGCGGGCCATGGCCGCATTCGGCGATCAGGGTCACGTCGGCCTTGGGGAACATCGCGGCGTGGCGCAGCGCCGTCTCGTCCACCGGGCACGGCAGGTCGTTGCGGCCGTGCACGATGGCGACCTGCGCCTTGACCGCCGCGGCCTCCGCATCGGTGATGATCGCGCTGTCGATCAGCGCCTGCTTGCTGCCGCCGAACATCGCGGCGAAGAAGTCGCCGTAGCCGGGCTGGTTCAGCATCGAGAGCCGGAGGTCCAGCACCTCGTCGGTCACCCCCGCCGGGTCGTAGACCATGCCCAGCATCGCGTCGCGCAGGCTGTCCTTGGTCTTGTGCGGGCTCCAGAACTTCTCGACGTGCTCGTTGGCGCGCAGGCGCGAGCCGCCGGCCGCGCTCATCAGCACCTTGCCGACCCGCGGGCTGCGTGCGGCGATCTTGATCGCGACCGCGCCGCCGAGCGAGTGCCCGATCACCCCGACCGGCCCAGCCGGCATCTGGTCGATCAGCGCGAGGCCCTGGCGCACCCACAGCTCGATGTCGAAGAACGGCTGCTCCTTCTTGCGCTCCGAGGCGCCGAAGCCGATCAGGTCGGTGCCGACGACGCGGTAGCGCTGGGCAAGCGGCTCCAGGACCGGCCCGAAATTGCCCTCGATCGAGGTGCCCGGGCCGATGCCGTGGATCATCAGGATGGGAAAGCCGCTGCCGCCCTCGTACAGGCAGACCTTGTAGCCTGCCGCCTCGGCCATTCGCTTGGCGATCATGGCGCCGCTCCCCTCGTCGTATCCGCTCCTGCGAGCGATACAACAATTCCGCGGAGCGCGCCAGACGCGGCGTCAGCCGGTGTAGTACTTCCTGTCGCGGCCGTAGTAGAGGCCGGAATCGCCGAATCCGTAGCGGGCATGGCGCTTCACGTCGACCATCGAGACGGCGGTCCGCACCGACCGCGCGTTCGCCATCACCTGGCGCAGCGCCTGCTGCGCCGCCTCGCGCCGGGTCTTGCCCCAGCGCACGACGAACAGCGTGGTCTCGGCGAGGCCGGCGAGGATGCGCGCATCGGTCGCCGCGCGCACCGGCGGCGAGTCGATGACGACGAGGTCGTAGAGCGCGGACAGGGTGGCGAGCAGGTCTTCCATCTGCGGCGCGCCGAGGAGATCGGGCGGATTGGCGGCTGGACCGCCGGCGGTGATGATGGCGAGGCCTGTCCCCTCCTCCACCCGCAGCACCTCGTCCACGCGCGCCACGCCGGTGAGCACTTCGGTCAGGCCGGGCGCGCGCGGCATGTCGAAGGCGGCGTGCACCGAAGGCGCGCGGATGTCGGCATCGACGATGATGACCCGCTGCCGGGCGGAGGCGCGCATCCGCGCGATGGACAGCGCGAGCGTCGATTTGCCCTCGTCCGACTGCGCCGAGGTGATGAGCAGGGTCTTCGGCGGCACGCCGTCGCGCGACAGCGCGAGGCCCGCGAAGACACTGCGGATGGATTCGGCGAACGCCGAGCTTGCCTTGTCCACCACCATGCGGTCCGGTGCCAGGCCCGACCGCATGCGTCGGTTGACGAAGGGAACCAGCCCCAGGCTGGGCACGCCCGCCGCCTGCTCCAGCTCTTCCGTCGAACGGAAGCCCCGGTCGAAGTGCTCCATCAGGAAGGCGATCATGATGCCGAGGATCAGCGATGCCATCAGCGCCACCGCCAGGATCGGCACCTTCTTCGGGAAGGACGGCACCGTCGGGATGTCGCCGCGCGAGATGATGCGCGCATCGGGCTGCTGGAAGGCGACGTCGTCGGGCCCGCCGGCGGCCTTGAACCGGGTGAGGAAGGATTCGAGCAGCGTGCGGTTGGCGCGCGCCTCGCGCTCGAGCGCGCGCAGCTCGATCTCGGCCCGGTTGGACTCGACCACCCTCCCCTTGAGCTGGTCGAGGCCAGACTGCAGCGCGCCTTCGCGGGCGCGCGCCGAATTGAGGCTCGATTCGATGCTCTGCACGATCTTGTTGATCTCGGCCTCGATCTGGATCTCGAGGTCGCGCTTCTCCGCCCGCGCGGACAGCATCCGCGGATGGCGGTCGCCCAGCGTCTGGCCCAGCTCGGTGATCTGCCGGTCGATCGCGATCTGCTGCTCGCGCAGCCGCTGGATCAGCGGCGATGCCAGCACCTCGGGCACCGATTCGAAGCCGCGCGGCTCGCGTAGCTGGCGGCGCACCTGGTTATAGCGCGATTCGATCTCGGTGCGCGCGGCGCGGGCCGAGATGAGCTGGGTGTTGAGGTCGGCGACCTCCTGCGAGGTCAGCGTGCCGCCGCGGCCCTCGATCAGCCCGGAGCGGGCGCGGTACTGCTCGACCGCGCGCTCCGAGGTCTCGACGCGCTCGCGCAGCGCGGCGATGCGCTCCTCCAGCCAGCCGGAGACGCGCTGGGTCTGGTCGAACTTGTTCTCGAGCTGCTCCTCGAGATAGGCGTCGGCCACCGCGTTGGCGGCGCGCAGCGCGAGCTGCGGGTCCGACGCCGTGAACCCGACCGAGACGATGCGCGACTGGCCGCGCAGCCCGACCTCGACGCGCCCGGCGACCGTCTCGACGACCTTCACCTGCTCGAGGATGCGGCGTTCTTCCGGCGCCATTGGCGCCAGGCGACCGATGCCGAGATGATCGGCGAGGAATTGTCCGACCGGCCCCTTCTGGCGCAGCAGCGGATTGAACTCGGGCAGCTTCTCCAGCCCCACGCGCGATGCGGCGTTGGCGATCACCGTCGGCGAACGGATGATCTCGATCTCGTTCATGACGGTCTGCGGATCGTTGGGCAGCGACGCCATGACGGACTCGAGCTCGACGATGCGCGGCCCGCTGCGCTCGACAAGCAGGAGCGCCTGGGCCGTGTAGAGCGGCGTCATCGACCACAGCACGCCCGCCGCGATCGCCATGACGACGGCGACCGTGGCGAACACGATCTCCTTGCGCCGCCAGATGCGCCGGAAGATCTCCGACAGGTCGATCTCGCTGCGCGACGGCGCCGTCGCGCCGGCCGCGGCCGGCTCGCGCTCAGGCATCGCCTCGGGCGGCGCGGCCGGCCTGGGCACGGCGACGGCGGTTGCGCGGTAGTTGCGCTCAAGCCGCGCCGTCTCGTCGCGCAGGAGCGCGCGCATCCGCTGTTCGGTGTCGCCGCTGCCGTTGGTGAGCGCTTCCGCCTGACGGCGCAGCGCCTCGGCGGCATCGCGCAGGGCATCGGTGCGCGGCGTACCCGCGGCGGCGATGCGCTCCAGCCGCGCCAGGTCCCGCGCGCGCGTGACGTAGGCGAGCACCAGCCAGCCGAGCACGACCGGCGCGAAGCCGCCCAGCAGCGCGGCGCCGATCTCGTAGGGCTGAACCGCCAGGAAGTTCCGCCAGCCGGCCGCCTGGAAGACGTAGAATCCGCACGCGGCCAGCCACGCAGCCGACAGCGCCGCGCCCAGCAGCAGGGGAGTGCGCCAGGGCGACTGCGCCTCGGGCGGCTGCCGCTCCGGCGGCGGGGGCGCCGCGGCTTGCGGCTGGTTGGCCGGCTGGGAGATGTCCTGCACGTTGGGCTCAGTCGGGGCCGAATCCATTACACCACGCCGGATCCTGTCGGCCGCGGAAAGGGCGGCCGGCACAGTTAAATTCGATAAAGTTTGCGATTTCCTTGATTTTCCCGCCCGTGAACCGTTTCGGCGGCAGGCCGCACAGGGTTAACGAATGGACTCTCGGGCGATGGCGGCCCCGGGTCAAGGCGCGCGATGCCGCGTCGATCAGCGCAGGGTGGCTGGCTGGGCGATCGCGGTGACGTTGGCCTGGTTTCCCAGGGTTCCGGCCGACTGGTTGACGACCATCACCCCGACGCGGCCGGTCAGCACGCCGGACATCGACGCCGCCGCGGCCAGGGACCCGGCGGTGACCGCCGATCCCGCGATCTGCTGGTCCAGCGCGGTGCGCGCCGTGTTGCGGTCGGCCCCCGGCGTCGGCGCCAGGTGGATGGCGACCGCGTTGGCCTGGAGGGTCGCCGTGCCGGCGGCCTCGTTGGCGGCCAGCACCACGCCCGCCGCAGCCGCGAAGGCTGCGTCGCCGGCGACCGCGTCGCGCGCCTGCGCCGGGCGGCTGTTGAGCTGGCGCACCGCGGCGGCGGCCGACAGCGCGGTGGCCCCCGGGGCGGCCAGCGCGACGTCGGTGGCGTTGGCGGCCAGGCTGGCGGTCCCGTGCGCCGGCCGCGCCGACTGCTCCAGGGCGGCCGCGGCCTCGACGGCGCCGAGCCTGAACGGCGCGCCCGCCACGATCCGCTCCGCCAGCGCCACGTCCCATTCCAGCCACCAGGCAAGCGGCTGGGCCGCCTGTACGGGCGAGGCCAGGAACGCCAACACGACAACAAGGGGGGACAGGCGCACGCCAGGCTCCATCGCCGCAGCGGCGGCGCGGCCGATCCCTAGCCTGTGCGCGCTTAAGGCGAACTTAAGAGCCCGCAGAAATTCCCGCGTGATTTCTTGGATTTGCGGGACATTCGCTTCAAACGCCTGTCACATTTTCAGACTAAGAGCGTCAGTGATGACGATTCGCTGCGGCTTGTTGGAGAATTGGCGGCCGATCGGTCCGCCGGAGAAAGCTGGCGGCGGATGCGGGGCACACGCCCGTCAGTAACCGCGGGAGGATCGAGATCCGGCATGGCGAAGCGATCGGCGAAGTCGGCGTCACCGCAGTCCAGGGTCGAGAACCTCCACCATCTGACGCCGAATTGGGATCCGATCGACGGCCGCCGCGACCAGAGCTACGTGCGCCGCATCCGGCCCCTATCGGACAACCAGCGGCAGCTGATGGACGCCATCGAGAACCATACCGTCACCGTCGCGCTGGGCCCCGCCGGAACCGGCAAGACCTACCTCGCGATCAACGCCGCGGTCGAGGCGCTGGAGGACGGTGCGGTCGCCCGGATCGTCCTGTCGCGCCCGGCGATCGAGGCGGGCGAGCATCTCGGTTTCCTGCCCGGCACGATGGAGGAGAAGGTCGCGCCGTACCTGCGGCCGCTCTACGACTCGCTGGCCGACCGGCTGGGCGGCAAGCGGATGAAATCGATGATCGCCGAATCCACCATCGAGATCGCGCCGATCGCCTACATGCGCGGGCGCACGCTCAACAATGCCTTCGTCATCATCGACGAGGCGCAGAACTGCACCTACGGCCAGATCAAGATGCTGCTGACCCGGCTGGGCTGGCACTCGACGATGGTGATCACCGGCGACCCGGACCAGTCGGACCTGCTCGACGGCCTGTCCGGCCTCGCCACCGTCGCCGACAAGCTGCAATCGACCGACGGCATCGCGGTCGTCCGCATGGGCCAGGAGGACGTCGTCCGCCACCCGCTGGTGGCGAGCATGCTGGGCGTGCTCTAAGACGACCGGCCGCAGTCCAGAGCGGTATCCAATCAGGTGCGATACCGCTCTCGATTCTTCGTTGGCCGCATTCTCTTCGGCGAACTGGATTCTACTTCGCCGAATGATGTTCTAGGCGGCGGCGAAATCCTTGAGCCGCACCGGGCGGCGCCTGGCGCCCCAGGTGCCCGCAGGCCCATCGAACACGCCGGCGCACGGCGTGCCACAGCGCAAGCAGCGGCCGGCGCCGTCGATCTGCCAGTCGCCGAGCACGTACCAGTCGCGCTCGATCAGCCGCTCGCCGCAGCCGTGACAGTAGGTGCTCTGCCCGTCCGTGTCGTGCACGTTGCCGGTATAGACGTAGCGCAGGCCGTTGCGCCGCGCGATCGCGCGGGCGCGCTGCAGCGTCGCCGCCGGCGTCGCGCCGATGTCGCGCATCTTCCAATCGGGATGGAACGCGGAGAGATGCAGCGGCACGCCGACGCCGAGCCGGTCGGCGATCCAGCCGGTGAGCGCGTCGAGCTCCGCGTCCGAATCGTTCTCGCCCGGGATCAGCAGGGTCGTGATCTCCAGCCACACACGCGTCTCGTGGCGCAGGTACTCCAGCGTCTCCAGCACCGGCGCCAGCCGGCCGCCGCACACGCGGCGATAGAAGTCCTCGGTGAAGCCCTTCAGATCGACGTTGGCGGCGTCGATGCCGGCGAAGAACTCGGCGCGCGGCTCGGGGCAGACATAGCCGGCGGTGACGGCGACCGTCTTCACGCCGCGCTCATGGCAGGCCGCTGCCGCGTCGAGCGCGTATTCGAGGAAGATCACAGGGTCGTTGTAGGTGAAGGCGACGCTGCTGCAGCCGAGCGCCTGCGCGGCGCGCGCGATCGCGTCCGGGTCGGCCGCATCGGCCAAGGTGTCCATCTCGCGCGATTTCGAGATGTCCCAGTTCTGGCAGAACTTGCAGGTCAGGTTGCAGCCCGCGGTGCCGAACGACAGCACCGGCGTGCCGGGCAGGAAGTGGTTGAGCGGCTTCTTCTCGATCGGGTCGACGCAATAGCCGGACGACCGCCCATAGGTGGTCAGCACCATGCGGTCGCCGTCGCGCGCGCGCACGAAGCACAGGCCGCGCTGGCCGTCATGCAGCCGGCACAGCCGCGGGCAGACGTCGCATTGCAGGCGTCCGTCCGCGAGCGTGTGCCAATGGCGCGCCGGCACGATGGTCGAGTTTTCGTTCATCGTTAATGATCCGAGGGGGTCTCAAGTAAGAGATGGAATTGCGCGCCCGTCCCGCAAGCTTGAACGAAGCATTAACGGCTCTTAGCTTTCATGAAAGGAATCGCGCGACCCGCGGAAGGGTGCCCAATGACCAAGGTTCGCCCGCCGGCCGTCGCCGGCCTGTTCTACCCCGAGGACGCCGCCGCCTTGGCGCGCTCGGTCGACGACTTCATCGCCGCCGCCTCCAAGCCGCCGGCCGATACGCCGAAGGCGATCATCGCGCCGCACGCCGGACACATCTATTCCGGACCGGTGGCGGCGCGCGCTTATGCGGCGCTGGCGCCGCTGCGCGGCCGGATCGCGCGCGTCGTCCTGATCGGGCCGTCGCACCGGCTGCCTTTCAAAGGGCTGGCGCTGCCGTCGGACGAGGCGTTCCAGACCCCGCTCGGCGCGGTGCCGGTCGACACCGCCGCGGTGGCGACGCTCCTGGAGCTGCCGCAGGTCATGGTGCTCGACGCCGCGCACGATCGCGAGCACAGCCTGGAGGTCCACCTGCCCTTCCTGCAGCGCGTGCTGGGCAGCTTCGCCCTGGTGCCTCTGGTCGCCGGCGACGCCAGCGCCGAGGACGTGGCCGAGGTCATCGAGGCGGTCTGGCACGACGACCGGACGCTGCCGGTGATCAGCACCGACCTCAGCCACTACAACGACTACGCCACCGCCCGCGAAATGGATGCCGCGACCGCGGCCGCGATCGAGAGGCTGGACGGCGCCGCGATCGGCCGCGCCGGCGCCTGCGGCCGCGTGCCGGTGCGCGGACTTCTTGCCGTGGCAAAGCGCCGCGGCCTGCACGTCGCCACGCTCGACCTGCGCAATTCCGGCGACACCGCCGGGACGCGCGACAGGGTCGTCGGCTACGGATCCTGGCTCGTTGCCTGACGCCGGCCTCGTCCCCGACACGCAGGAGCTGGTGGTCCGGCACGGCGCCGACCTGGTCGCGATCGCCGCCGGGTCGATCCGGCGCGCGCTCGCCGACCCCGGCTGGCGGCCGGCCGCGCCCGCGGCGGTCGCTGCGGCGCTGGCGGCGCCGGGCGCGAGCTTCGTCACCCTGCGGCGCGACGGCGGCCTGCGCGGCTGCATCGGCAGCGTGGCGGCCGAGCGGGCGCTGGCCGACGACGTGGCCCGCAATGCCTGGGCGGCGGCGTTCGCCGACCCGCGGTTCGATCCCCTGACCGCGTCCGAGGCGCCGGACCTTGCGATCGAGGTCTCGGTGCTCACCGCGCCGCAGCCGTTTGCGGTCGCCGACGAGGCCGATCTCCTCGCCCGGCTGCGGCCCGGGGTGGACGGGCTGATCCTCGCCGACCGGGGCCGGCGCGCCGTGTTCCTGCCCGCCGTCTGGGACGTCCTGCCGCAAGCGCAGGACTTCGTCGCCCACTTGAAGGCCAAGGCCGGCCTGGCGCGCGATCACTGGTCGGCGAGCGTCACGGTGGCGCGGTTCGAGGCATTCAAGGCCATCGGGACGGCCTGACCGCGCCTTGTGACCGCCGGACGCGGCGACTATCATCCGCCGCAAAGCGCAACAGGGACAGGGCCATGGCGGACATCGATCTCAAGGGCAAGGTCGCGATCATCACCGGCGGCGGCGGCGGCATGGGCCGCATCATGAGCCTCGGCCTGATCAAGCGCGGCGCCAAGGTGGCCGCAGTCGACGTCAACGCCGACGCCGCGAAGGCGACCGCCGACGAAGGCAACCGCATCAGCAATGCCGGCTCCGCCATCGCCATCGCCGCCGACATCACGAAGCCGGAGGAATGCGAAAGGGTCGTCGCCCAGGTCGTGCGCGAGCTCGGCGGCGTGCACATGCTGGTCAACAACGCCGGCATCGGCATGCAGACGATCAACGAGAACTACATGAACGCCCCGGTGCGGTTTTGGGAAGCCGAGCCCGACCGCTGGCAGCGCATGGTCGACGTCAACTTCAAGGCGCCGTATTTGATGGCGCGCGCGGTGGCGCCGCACATGATCCGGCAGAAGTGGGGCCGCATCGTCAACGTGACGACCAGCCTCGACACCATGATCCGCGGCGCCTACACGCCCTACGGCCAGACCAAGGCGGCTTTGGAGGCGGCGACCGCGACCTGGGCCAAGGACCTCAAGGACACCGGCGTTACCGTCAACGTGCTGGTGCCCGGCGGTCCCACCAACACCGGCTTCATCCCGTCCAGCGCGCCGTTCGACCGCGCCAAGCTGGTGCAGCCGACGGTGATGGAGGGCCCGATCGTCTGGCTCGCCTCCGACCTCTCCAACGGCATCACCGACTGCCGCTTCGTCGGGCAGGCGTGGGACACCAGCCTGCCGCCGGACGAGGCCGCGAAGAAAGTCTGTGCGCCCGCCGCATGGCCCAACATGGGTATCCAGGCGGCGTGGCCGGGAGCCTGAGCCGCTGACCGGAGAGTCCGAGTACCCCCGTCTGCTGGAGGCGATCCGCGGCCTCGCGCTGGCCGCCGGCCGCATCGTCATGGCCCACTACGAGGGCGGCTTCGACGTCCGCAGCAAGGCCGACTCCTCGCCGGTGACGCTGGCCGACGAGGAGGCGGAGCGGCTGATCCTGGCCGGCCTGCACCGGCTGACCCCCGATGTCCCCGTCGTCGCGGAGGAGGAAGCCGCCGCCGGCCGGCTGCCGGCCGCCGTCGGCCGCCGCTTCTGGCTGGTCGATCCGCTCGACGGCACCAAGGAGTTCGTGGCGAAGAACGGCGAGTTCACCGTCAACATCGCGCTGGTCGAGGACGGCGTCCCGGCGCTCGGCGTCGTCCTCGCGCCGGCGCGCGGCCTGGCCTACACCGCGCACGG
>JBFWQM010000133.1:13045-14907 GCA_050249455.1 Rhodospirillaceae bacterium
CGATCGCGCGCGCCGCGGCGCTGATCCGCGCCGGGCGGCTGGTGGCGTTCCCGACCGAGACCGTGTACGGCCTCGGCGCCGACGCGACCAGCGACCGGGCGGTGGCGGCGATCTTCGCAGCCAAGGACCGGCCGCAGTTCAACCCGCTGATCGTTCACCTCGCCGACGCCGCGGCGGCCGACGCGACCGCGCCGCTGACGCCGCTGGCGGCGCGGCTGGCCGCCGCGTTCTGGCCGGGACCGCTGACCCTGGTGGTGCCGCGGCCGGAAGCCTGCCGGGTCTCGCTGCTCGCCTCCGCCGGGCTAGACACCGTGGCGCTGCGGGTGCCGGCGCATCCGGTGGCGCAGGCGCTGATCGAAGCCGCCGGCTGCCCGATCGCCGCGCCGTCGGCCAACCGGTCCGGCGGCGTCAGCGCGACGACGGCGGCGCACGTCGCGGAGTCGCTCGGCGCCGCGGTGGACCTGATCCTCGACGGCGGACCATGCCGGGTCGGGCTCGAATCCACGGTGGTCGATGCGACCGGCGACGTCGCGGTCGTGCTGCGTCCCGGCGGCGTCACCGACGAGCAGATCGCCGCCGTCGCGGGCGCGGTCACGCATGCCGACGGCACGCCCGACCGCCCGGCGTCGCCCGGCATGCTGGCGAGCCACTATGCGCCGCGGCTCGCCGTGCGCACCGCGGCGACGGCGGTGCAATCGGACGAGGCGTTGCTCGCCTTCGGCCCGCACCCGCCGGCGGGCGCCGCCTGCACGATGAACCTGAGCCCGAAGGGCGACCTCACCGAGGCGGCGGCCAACCTGTTCGCCATGCTGCGCGCGCTCGACGACCCCTCTTTTGCCGGCATCGCGGTCATGGCGATCCCCGACGCCGGGCTCGGGCGGGCGATCAACGACCGGCTGCGCCGCGCCGCTGCGCCGCGTCCGCTTGCCGGCACCTGAGCGATCGGCTTACATGGCCGCAACCACAGCGGAGGCCCTGCCATGACCGCCCTCGCCGCCACCGTTTCCGACGCCGTGATCGACCGCCTGTGCCAGGCGGTCGGGCCGAAGGGATTCATCCTCGACCCCGACCTGGTCGCGCCCTATTTGCTGGACGAGCGCGGCATGTACCGCGGCGCGACGCCGGTGGTGCTGCGCCCCGCCTCCACCGCGGAGGTCGCCGAGGTGGTGCGCATCTGCGCCGAGACCGGCACGCCGATCGTGCCGCAGGGCGGCAACACCAGCCTGTGCGGCGCGGCGACCCCGTACGAGGACGGCCGCGCGGTGGTACTGAGCCTGACCCGCATGAACCGGGTGCGCGAAGTCGACCCGCTCAACTACACCATCACGGTGGAGGCCGGCGTCATCCTGGCCGACGTGCAGGCGGAGGCCGCCAAGGCCGACCGGCTGTTCCCGCTGTCGCTCGGCGGCGAAGGCACCGCGCGGATCGGCGGCAACCTGTCGACCAACGCCGGCGGCACCGGGGTGCTGAAATACGGCAACGCGCGCGAGCTGGTGCTGGGTGTAGAGGTCGTGCTGCCCGACGGCCGCGTGCTCGACCTCCTGTCGGGCCTGCGCAAGGACAACACCGGCTACGACCTGAAGCACCTCTTCATCGGCGCCGAGGGCACGCTTGGCATCATCACCGCCTGCGTGCTTAAGACCTTCCCCCGCCACGGCGAAGTGCAGACCGCGTTCTGCGCGGTGACGGACCCGGCCGCCGCGGTGGAGCTCCTGTCGCGCGCGCGGGTGCGCTCCGACGACCGGGTGATCACCTTCGAATGGATCGGGCGCATCGGCTACGACTTCGTGATGCGCCACATCGCCGGCGCGCGCAAGCCGCTGGTCAACGACTACGAGCACTACGTGCTTATGGAGCTCGCC
>JBFWQM010000134.1:0-14884 GCA_050249455.1 Rhodospirillaceae bacterium
TCCCCGGCTTCCCCACCGACCTGCAGGCGCAGATGATGGCGCTGATGGCGGTCGCCGACGGCGCGTCGATGATCACCGAGACCATCTTCGAGAACCGCTTCATGCACGTGCCTGAGCTGACCCGCATGGGGGCCGACGTCCAGGTCCACGGCGCGGCCGCGCTGGTGCGGGGCGTCAGGCGGCTGACCGGGGCGCCGGTGATGGCGACCGACCTGCGCGCCTCCGTCTCGCTGGTGCTCGCCGGTCTGGCGGCGGACGGCGAGACCACGGTGAACCGGGTCTACCACCTCGACCGCGGCTACGAGCGGATCGAGGAGAAGCTCGCCGGCTGCGGCGCCGACATCGAACGCCTGCCCGGCGACGGCTGACCATCATGACCGGCCGGCTGAAGCTGCGCGCCACCGACGCCGAGGACCTCGCGGTCATCTCCTCCCACCTGCAGGACGCGGTGGTGCCGCTGAAGGACGTCGGCTTCTTCCCGGAGGACCGCCGGTTCGTTCTGGTCGCCGCCCGGTTCCGCTGGGAGGAGGCGGGGCTGGAGCCGCCGGCCCCCGGCCGCATCTACGAACGGGTGCGCTGCGGCGTCCGCTTCGAGGACGTCGGGCGGGTGCAGCATCGCGGGCTGGACCGCCGCCAGCCGGGCCAGATCCTGTCGCTGCTCGCCATCGAGGGCGGCGAGGGGTTCATCGACCTGGTTTTCTCCGCCGGCGCCGTCATCCGCCTCCACGTCGGGCGCATCCTGTGCCAGGCCGAGGACCTCGGCGAGCCCTGGCCCACCCAGTGGCGCCCCGCCCACCCGGCGGACGGGGACGGGTAAGGCCGGCGAGAGGTTCTCCGGTAGAGGCGGACCTCGGAACGACAGCCTTGGGAAACGGCCTCGACGCTGCGTAGGGGCGGGTTTCAAACCCGCCCGCGGCTTTCGGTCCGGCACCGGCGCAAGGAAAACCGAAAACAGGGCGGGTTTGAAACCCGCCCCTACATATCTTCGGAGCATATCGCGAGGCGGCACGGGCTTTCCAGCGGCCGCACGGGAAGTCATTTATTCGTGCTGCTGGTATAAGACGGGCCTGACAAGCGAGGGGTCGGCGGGGCCGGCCCGGTGGAGAGACGTGGTGCTGACGAACGAGCCGCTGGTGATGGCATTGCCCAAGGGCCGCATCCTGTCGGAGGCGATGCCGCTGCTGCTCCGCGCCGGCATCGAGCCAGAGGCTGAGTTCAGCGACGAGGACTCGCGCCAGCTCCAGTTCGCCACCAACGTGCCCAACCTGTCCTTGATCCGGGTGCGCAGCTTCGACGTCGCGACCTTCGTCGCGTTCGGCGCCGCCCAGCTCGGCATCGCCGGCAACGACGTCGTGATGGAGTTCGACTACCCGGAGCTCTACGCGCCGCTCGACCTCGGCATCGGCCGCTGCCGGCTGTCGGTCGCCGAGCCGGCGGAGTACGCCGACGACGACGACACCCAGCGCTGGAGCCACGTCCGCGTCGCGACCAAGTACCCGGAGATCACCCGCCGCCACTTCGCCGCGCGCGGCGTGCAGGCCGAGTGCGTCAAGCTCAACGGCGCGCTGGAACTGGCGCCGAGCCTGGGGCTGTGCCGGCGCATCGTCGACCTGGTCGCCACCGGCGCGACCCTGAAGGCCAACGGCCTGGTCGAGATCGAGCGCATCGCAGACGTCACCTCGCGGCTGATCGTCAACCGCACCGCGATGAAGACGCGGCCGGAGGAGATCGGCCGCTGGATCGAGCGGATGCGGGAGTCCGTCGATGGCGCTTAGGCTGGATGGGCGCAGCCCGGGCTTCGCCGACCGCTTCGCCGCCTTCCTCGCCCACCGCCGCGCCGAGGAGGCGGACGTCTCCGCCGCCGTCGCCGCCATCGTGGACGACGTGCGCGCACGCGGCGACGCGGCGCTGCTCGACTGCACCGCCCGCTTCGACCGGCTGAAAGTAGACAGCGTGGCCGCGCTCGCGGTCACGCGCGAGGAGGTCGCGGCGGCGACCGCGCGGTGCGACGCCGCGGCGCTCGCCGCGCTGCGTGTCGCGGCCGAGCGGATCGAGGCATTCCACCGCCGCCAGCTCCCCGACGCGATCGACTACGTCGATGCCGCCGGCGTGCGGCTCGGCGCGCGGTGGACGCCGGTCGGCGCGGCCGGGCTCTACGTGCCGGGCGGCACCGCGGCCTATCCCAGCTCGGTGCTGATGAACGCCATCCCGGCCAAGGTCGCCGGCGTGCCGCGCATCGCGATGGTGGTGCCCTCGCCCGACGGCGTGCTGAACCCGCTGGTGCTGGCCGCGGCCGGCCTCGCCGGCGTGTCGGAGATCTGGCGCATCGGCGGCGCGCAGGCGATCGCCGCGCTCGCCTACGGCACCGCGACGATCCGGCCGGTGGACAAGATCGTCGGGCCCGGCAACGCCTATGTCGCCACCGCCAAGCGCATGGTGTTCGGCACCGTCGGCATCGACATGATCGCCGGCCCGTCGGAGATCCTGGTGGTGGCCGATGGCGCCAACGACCCGGCGTGGATCGCCGCCGACCTCCTGTCGCAGGCCGAGCACGACCCGGCGGCGCAGTCGATCCTGATCACCGACGACGCGGCATTCGCCGACGCCGTGGAGGCGGCGGTGCAGGCGCACCTGACCAAGCTGCCGCGCGCAACGGTCGCGGCGGCGAGCTGGGCGGCGCACGGCGCGGTCATCCTGGTCGGCACGCTGGGCGACGCCGTGCCGCTGGTCGACGCCATCGCGCCGGAGCACCTGGAGCTTGCCGTCGCCGACGCCGACGCGCTGGCGGGCAGGGTGCGCAACGCCGGCGCCATCTTCCTCGGCCGCCACACGCCGGAGGCGATCGGCGACTACGTCGCCGGGCCGAACCACGTGCTGCCGACGTCGCGCAGCGCGCGGTTCTCCTCCGGCCTCGGCGTGCCCGAGTTCCTCAAGCGCACCACCCTGGTGCGCTGCGACGCCGGAGCGCTGGCGGCGATCGGCCCGTCCGCGGTGGCGCTGGCCGAGGCCGAAGGGCTTGCCGCGCACGCGCTCTCGGTGGCGATCCGGCTGGGCGACCGCGGCCGTGACCGATAATCCCAAGCGGATCGCCCGGGTCCATTTCGACGAGAGCGCGCTCGGCGGCCGCGGTCCGGAGGCCGAGCACGAGCGCCGGGTGGCCGTGTTCGACCTCCTGGAGGAGAACGCGTTCGGGCTGGTCGGCCACGACGGCGGGCCGTATGCGCTCTATCTCGGCATCCGCGAGAACCGCATCGTGCTCGACGTGCGGCTGGACGACGAGACGCGGCTGCACGAGATGCGGCTGTCGCTGACCCCGTTCCGCTCGATCATCCGCGACTACTTCACGGTGTGCGACAGCTACGTGGAGGCGATCAAGACCGCGAGCCCGTCGCGCATCGAGGCGCTCGACATGGGCCGCCGCGGCCTGCACAACGAGGGCGCGACGATCCTGCGCGACCGGCTGGCGCACCGCATCGAGATGGACGTCGATACCGCGCGCCGGCTGTTCACGCTGATCTGCGCGCTGCACGCGAAGGTGTAGCCGTGCGCGCGCCGCAGAGCGTCCTGTTCGTGTGCAGCGAGAACGCGCTGCGCTCGCCGATGGCGGAGGCGATCGCCAAGCGGCTGCACGGCGCGACCGTCTATATCGATTCCGCCGGCGTGCGCGACGGCGAACTGGACGCGCTGGCCGTGGCTGTGCTCGACGAGATCGGCGTCGACCTGTCGCAGCACCGCGCCAAGCGGCTTGAGGACCTCAACGACACCTCGTTCGACCTGGTCGTCACCCTGAGCCCGGAGGCGCACCACTGGGCGCTGCAGATGAGCCGCGCCAGCGCCGCGGAGGTGGAATACTGGGTCACCGCCGACCCGTCGGCGATCGAGGGCACCCGCGACATGCGCCTGCAAGCCTACCGCGAGTTGCGCGACATGCTGATCGCGCGCATCGCCGCCCGGCTGGCCGACTCCCCGGCCGCCGGCTGATCAGGCGGCGAGGCGCGCCGGGCTCGCCACGGCCGCGCCGATCGCTGCGGCGAAAGCGGCGAGGTTCAGCATGGCGCCGCCGGCATGCGCGTACTCCCATCGCGCGCGCAGCGCCTGCCAGCCATCCGGCAGCATCGTCCAGTTCGCCGTCGCCTGGTTAACCGGATAGGTGAAGGCGAAGAACACCGCCAGCGCGCCGGCCAGGCACAGGAACGACGCCAGCGCCAGGCGGAACGCACGCCGGCGGCGGCGCACGATCGCCGCCAGCGCCGCGGTCGCGGCCAGGGCGGCGACCGCCACCACGCCGGACAGCGACCAGCCGCGATAGATCTGCTGCACGACGAGATAGTCGGGCCCCGCCATGCCGATCTTGTGCGGCAGCTCCATCGCGTGGGCCAGTGCCGGCACCATGTAGAGCCCGGTGAGCAGCACGGCGGCGAAGCGCGCGGTGTCCAGGTTCATCGGCGATCCCTTCAGGTCTGACGGCAACGACGGCCGCGGCGTCCGGTTCCGCCGGCAGGGCTTGACCCGCCTGGGATGGAAAGGGAAGCTGCCGCCCACTCGCACCAGGGGGAACGGAACGCTGAGACGACGCGCGCACGACGCCGCAACGACCCGCCGGACCGCCGGCCGGCGGCGCAGCCGCACGCCGCAGCCGCCGCGATGACGGACGCGCGTGCCATGCTGCGGTTGGTCCTGGCCTCGGGATCGCCGCGTCGCCTCGACCTCCTGCGCCAGGTCGGGATCGAGCCGGACCTCGTGGACCCCGCCGACATCGACGAAACGCCCGGGCGCGACGAGCTGCCGCCGGCGCTGGCGCTGCGGCTGGCGGCGGCGAAGGCGCAGGCGGTCGCGGCGCGGCACCCGGCCTCGTTCGTCCTCGCCGCCGATACCGTCGTCGCCTGCGGCCGGCGCGTCCTGCCCAAGGCCGAGGACGCCGCGACCGCGCGGCGCTGCCTGAAGCTGCTGTCCGGACGGCGCCACCGGGTGATCGGCGGCGTCGCGCTGATTTCGCCGGACGGGCGGCTGCGCAGCCGGCGGGTGGTCACCGTGGTCAGCTTCAAACGCCTGACCGCGCCGGAGGTCGAGGGCTACGTCGCGTCGGGCGAATGGCGCGGCAAGGCCGGCGGCTACGCGATCCAGGGCCGCGCCGGCGCCTTCGCCACCCGCATCAACGGCTCCTACCCCAACGTCGTCGGGCTACCGCTGTACGAGACGCTGGCGCTGCTGCAGGGCGCCGGCTTCCGCGTGCCGCCGCCGGCCTGCGCGGACGCGCCAACGCGATGACCGAGGAACTGCTGATCGAGGTGGTGCCGGGCCAGGTGCGCGCCGCCCTGGTCGCCGACGGCCGGCTGGTCGACCTGGTGATCGAGCGCGGCATGCGGCCGAGCCTGGTCGGCAACGTCTATCTCGGCCGCGTCCAGCGCGTGCTGCCGGGCATGGACGCGGCGTTCGTCGAGGTCGGCATCGGCCGCGCCGGCTTCCTCGACCTCGACGGCGCCCGCCCGCCCGGCGCCGCGCCCTACGACGGCGAGCGCATTGCCGACCACCTGTCGGAAGGCGAAGCGCTGCTGGTCCAGGTGACGCGCGACGCCATCGGCCGCAAGGGCGTGGAGCTCGACCGCCGCATCGCGCTGCCCGGCCGTCTCCTGGTCTACGCGCCGCTGCACCCAGGCATCGCGGTGTCGCGCCAGATCGTCGATGCGGCGGAGGAGAAGCGGCTGGCCGGCATCGCCGCGGCGCTGGCGGGCGAGGGCGAAGGCTTCATCGTGCGCACCTCGGCCGCCGATGCGACGGCCGACGAGATGGCGGAGGATGCGCGCATCCTGCGCTCGCTGTGGGCAGAGGCCGCGGCGGCCGCCCGCCCGGCGAAGGCGCCGGCGCTGGTGCACGCGGAGCCAGACGCCCTGTCGCGGGTCATCCGCGACCACGCCGGCGAGCGCCACGCCGCCATCCGCATCGACAGCGACGCCGCGATGGCCGCGGCGCAGCGCTTCTGCCGCCGTCACCTGCCGCGGCTGGCCGACCGGCTGGTGCATCATCCCGGCCCGGCGAGCCTGTTCGCGCGGCACGGCGTGGACGAGGAGATCGACCGCGCCTTGTCGGCGCGCGTCGACCTGCCGTCCGGCGGCTTCCTGGTGATCGAGCCGACCGAGGCGCTGACGGCGGTGGACGTCAACACCGGCAGCTTCGTCGGCGACACCCGGCTGGCGGAGACCGTGCGACGCATCAACCTGGAGGCGGCCGAGGAGGTCGCGCGCCAGATCCGCGTGCGCAACCTGGGTGGCCTGATCGCCGTCGACTTCATCCATATGCAAGCCGACGCGGACTGGGAGGCGGTGGTCGGCGCGCTGCGCGCTGCCGTGACGGGCGACCGCTCGCCCTGCCGGGTGATTGGCAAGACCGCAGCGGGGCTGGTCGAGGTGACGCGGCGGCGGCGGCGCGAATCGCTGCTGCAGCTCGTCACCGAGGCGTGCCGGACCTGCGCCGGCACCGGGCGGGTGCGCCGGGCCGAGACCGTCGCCTACGAGATCCTGCGCGCGCTGGCTGCCGAAGCGGCGGTCTCGCCGCCGGGGGCGCTCACCGTCCGCGCCGCAGACGACGTCGTGGCGCTGCTGGAGGGCGAGCTGCGACCGGCGTTCGAGGGCGCCGTGGCGCGCACCGGCCGCCGGGTCGCGCTCCGCGTCGAGCCCGGGCCGTTTCGCGACCAGTTCGACATTGTGCTAGACTGACCGAAACAGCGGACGACAACGCGAGGGGACCGTCGATGTCAGACAGCGTGAAATACCTTCTCGGCGAGAAGGACATCCCGAAGACCTGGTACAACATCCAGGCCGACCTGCCCAAGCCGCTGCCGCCCGTGCTGCACCCCGGCACCGGCAAGCCGGTCGGGCCCGACGACCTCGCGCCGCTGTTCCCGATGGAACTGATCATGCAGGAGGTCACCACCGAGCGGTCGATCGACATCCCCGAGCCGGTGCGCGACATCTACCGCCAATGGCGGCCGACGCCGCTGTTCCGCGCCCGCCGGCTGGAGAAGGCGCTGGGGACCCCGGCCCGCATCTACTACAAGTACGAGGGCGTCAGCCCGGCCGGCAGCCACAAGCCCAACACCGCGGTGGCGCAGGCGTTCTACAACAAGGAAGCGGGCGTGAAGCGCCTGACCACCGAGACCGGCGCGGGCCAGTGGGGCTCGTCGCTCGCCTTCGCCGGCTCGCTGTTCGGCCTCGAGATCGAGGTCTTCATGGTCAAGATCAGCTTCCAGCAGAAGCCCTACCGACGCGCGCTGATGGAGACCTACGGCGCCCGCTGCGTCGCGAGCCCGAGCGAGGAGACCGCGGCCGGCCGCGCCATCCTGGCCAAGAACCCGAACTCGACCGGCAGCCTCGGCATGGCGATCTCCGAGGCCGTCGAGCGCGCGGTCCAGCGCGACGACACCAAATACGCGCTCGGCAGCGTGCTCAACCACGTCCTGCTGCACCAGACCATCGTCGGCATGGAGTCGATGAAACAGCTCGACATGGCCAACGACTACCCCGACGTCATCGTCGGCTGCACCGGCGGTGGCTCCAACTTCGCCGGCATCGCCTTCCCCTTCCTCGGCGAGCAGCTGCGCGGCGGCAAGAAGGTGCGCATCGTCGCGGTCGAACCGTCGTCGTGCCCCAGCCTGACCAAGGGCAAGTACGCCTACGACTTCGGCGATACCAGCCACCTGACGCCGCTGGTCAAGATGCACACGCTGGGCTCGACCTTCGTGCCGCCCGGCTTCCACGCCGGCGGGCTGCGCTACCACGGCATGGCGCCGCTGGTCAGCCACGTGAAGGAGCTCGGCCTGATCGAGGCGGTGTCCTATGCGCAGACCGCGATCTTCGAGGCCGGCGTCATGTTCGCGCGCGCCGAGGGCATCGTTCCGGCGCCGGAGGCCAACCACGCCGTCAAGGCCGCGATCGACGAGGCGCTGCGCTGCAAGCGCGAGGGCAAGTCGGAGGCGATCCTGTTCAACCTGTGCGGCCACGGCCACTTCGACATGCAGGCCTACATGGACTACTTCGCCGGCAAGCTGGTCGACCAGCCCTACGACGAAGCCGAGCTCGCCATGGCGCTTTCCGGCCTGCCGTCGGTCGCGGCGGAGTAGGAAGCGACTCTTATTTCACGCGTCATGGCCGGGCTCGTCCCGGCCATCCACGTGCTTCTTTCATCTGTTGTCGTCCTCCGCGAAAGCGGGGGACCCATGCATGGGCCCCCTCCGGTCTAGCCGGAGGGCGACACAAACAAAAGACGTGGGTGGCCGGGACAAGCCCGGCCATGACGAACTGCTTGGAGCGGAGAACGACACGATGGTGCAGCCCTACACCGCCGTCGGCCTGATCCCGACCGTGCGCGGGATCCGCAAGCGCGACGACATCATGATCAACATCGAGCATTTGACCCACTTGGTGAAGGCCGCCGCGTGGCTGTCGGCGCTCGACCTGCCGGTGCGCCTCATCGCGTTCCCCGAGGGCGCGCTGCAGGCGTTCAACGACGAGGTGCTCGACCTCGACCACGCCGAGTTCGCGCGCACTTGCGCCATCGACATCCCGGGCAAGGAGACCGACGAGCTCGGCAAGATCGCGCGCCAGTACGACGCCTTCATCATGGCGCAGGCCAAGGCGCGCCATCCCGACTGGCCTGACCGCTTCTTCAACGTCGGCTTCATCCTCGACCCCAAGGGCGAGGTCATCCTCAAGCACTACAAGGTCTCGCCGCTGTTCCCGGTCGAGCACTCGGTCTGCCCGCACGACATCTACGACTGGTGGATCGAGAAATACGGCAACAACCTCGACGCGTTCTGGCCGGTGGCCGACACCGAGATCGGCCGGCTCGGCATCATGATGGCGAACGAGGGCTCGTACCCGGAGAACGCGCGCGCGCTGGCGATGAACGGGGCGGAGGTGGTGTACCGCGCGTCCTACCCGCACCCCGGCACCGGCAACGAGTTCTTCGAGATCCAGAGCCGGGCGCGCGCGCTCGACAACAACATGTACATCGTCGCCCCCAACATGGGGACCTACCACCTGTTCCCGGAGGAGACGACGCCGATCGACGCCTTCGGCGGCCGGTCCTTCATCATCGACTACAAGGGCCGCATCGTCGGGCGCCAGGACTACGGCGCCGGCTCCACCTACGTCGCCGGCGTCATCGACATCCAGGCGATGCGCGACCACCGCGCCCGCGCGCAGTGGGACAACTGGCTCAAGGACCTGCGGACCGAGCTCTACGGCATCGTCTACGACAAGCCGATCTACCCGAAGAACCTTTACCTCGACCGCGCGCCGATGAAGCACGCCGAGTACAAGCGCGAGGTGATCGACAAGCAGATCGCCCTGATGCACCAGAAGGGCATCTGGAAGAAGCCGGAGATGTGAAGGGGGTCGATAGGCCGGCGGCCGTCCGCCTCACCCTCCCCATCGCGATGCGATGGGTCCCCTCCCTCTCCCCCATAGTGGGCGGAGAGGGACGCTTCTTACCCTCTCCGCCCACTATGGGGGAGAGGGTGCGAGCGAAGCGAGCGGGAGAGGTGGGTGGCCTCACCGCCTGCCTCGCGAGGGATCGCTTCGGGCCGCTTGTGCCCGACCCCGATCCCGGTTCCCTCCCTGCAACATTCCCTTAACCATGGCCCGCTAACCTGCCGCCGTGCTTGACATCGGGCGCCGAAGCGCCCATGTGTGCACTGCAAACAGATTTCTCGCGATCGCGACCTGCCGCCAAAAAAACACAGGGCGGCCCAATCATCCCGAGACAATCCCCGAAACACGTCGGCGTCAGAGTGCGCGTGGGGACCGACGACTAGCCCGTGACCCGGCGATGCCCAGAAGTGGCCGCCGCGCGGGCCGATAAGGACAGCTTCTTAGTGACAATCGATAACTTCGCCGACCTCGGCGTTGCCGAGCCGATTCGGCGTGCGTTGAACGTGCTCAACCTGACCGTGCCGACGCCGATCCAGGCGCAGGCCATTCCCGTCCTGCTCGAAGGCAGGGACATCCTCGCCACTGCCCAGACCGGCACCGGCAAGACCGCCGCGTTCGCGCTGCCGGTAATGCAGCTGCTGGCCGCCACCCGCGAGCGGGCGAAGCCGAAGTCGCCGCGCGCCCTGGTGCTGGCGCCGACCCGCGAGCTCGCCGTCCAGATCGGCAAGCAGGTCTTCGCGTTCGGCCGCCACTTGGGCCTGCGCCACACCGTCGTGTTCGGCGGCGTCGGGCAGGGGCCGCAGGTCGGCGCGATGGCCAAGGGCGTCGACATCCTGGTCGCGACGCCGGGCCGGCTGCGCGACCTGATGAACCAGAACCACATCCGGCTCGACGCGGTGAAGTTCCTCGTCCTCGACGAGGCCGACCGCATGCTCGACATGGGCTTCATCCGCGAGGTCAGGAAGATCGTCGCGACCCTGCCGAAGGAGCGCCAGTCGCTGCTGTTCTCGGCGACCATGCCGCCCGACGTGGCCAAGCTCGCCGCCGAGCTGCTGACCGACCCGGTGCGCATCGACATCACGCCCAAGGCGGTGACGGTCGACCTGATCGACCAGCACGTCTTCTTCGTGCCGTTCCCGGCCAAGCGCGACCTGCTGACCAAGCTGCTGGACGACCCGGCGCTGTCGCGGGTGATCGTGTTCACCCGCACCAAGCGCGGCGCCGACAAGGTGGCCGAGCACCTGGAGCGGTCGCGCGTGGCGGCGGAGGCCATCCACGGCAACAAGTCGCAGGGCGCCCGCCAGCGTGCGCTGGAGCAGTTCCGCTCCGGCCGGGCGCGGGTGCTGGTGGCGACCGACATCGCCGCCCGCGGCATCGACGTCACCGGCGTCACCCACGTCATCAACTACGAGCTGCCGAACGAGCCGGAAAGCTACGTCCACCGCATCGGCCGCACCGCGCGCGCCGGAGCCAGCGGCATCGCCTTCTCGTTCTGCGATCCCAGCGAGCGCCTGTTCCTGCGCGACATCGAGCGGCTGACCAAGCGGCCGCTGACGCCGCGCGAGACCGGGCTGCCGGCGGCGACCGTCGCCGCGGCGGCAGTGGCCCGGCCGGCGCCCCGCGGCGACAAGCCGGGCGGGCGCGGGGAATCCGGCCGTGGCCAAAACGGCGGCAAAGTGGTTGAATATCCCAAAGGCCCGGCCCCCCGGGGGCCCCGGGCGGACGGCGCACGGCGCGGCCGCAACCGGCGGCCGGCGCAGGGCGGCAGCCGTCGCCCGGAGGGCGCGGATCGGAGACGAATGGATGGCTAAGGAAGACGTTCTCACGTTCGAAGGCACGGTGGTCGACGTCCTGCCGGACGCGCGATTCCGGGTCAAACTGGAGAATGGGCACGAGATCATCGCCTACACGTCCGGGCGCATGAAGAAGAACCGCATCCGCACCCTGGCGGGCGACCGGGTCACCGTCGAAATGACGCCGTACGACCTCGACAAGGGACGGGTGATCTTCCGCCACAAGGACGAGCGCGCGGCCGCCATGCCGGCGCCGCCGCAGCGCAATTTCGCCCGCCGGCGCTAGCCCCGGCGGCACGACGACCATCGCAGCGACGTTTAGGTGGGGCGGGCTTCGGCCCGCCCCAACCGATCGGAGCGGGTTCCATGTTCGCCGTGCGACCACTGACAGCTCTTCTCCTCGCCGCGGCGGTCTGCGCGGCGCCCCCGGCCGCCGCCAAAGGGCCGGCCGTCAAGGCCGCCAAGCTGACGCCCGAGCCGGCGACCCTCCATTCCCTCGGCGTGCGCTGGATCGTCCAGGACGACGATAACGGCAACGCCACGGTGGCCGTGGCGTACCGCGCCGCCGGCGAGACCGCGTGGCGCGAGGCACTGCCGCTGTTCCGCACCTCGCGGGTCCACCTGTCGCCGGAGAACCAGCCGCAGGGCACGCAGTTCGCCGGCTCCGTCGTCGAGCTCAAGCCGGGCAAGCGCTACGAGGTCCGGCTGACGCTCGCCGACCCCGACGGCGGCGGCGAGACCCGCACCCTCGAGATGGAAACCCGCGCCGAGCCCGCGCTGCCGCCGCCGGCGCGCACCGTGCAGGTGCGCCCCGACGGCGCGGCGGCGGCGATCGCGGCGGCGCGGCCGGGCGATGCGCTGGTGTTCGCGCCCGGCACCTACCGGCTGCCGGGCGTCGTGCCCCCGTCCGGCGCCCCCGGCCAGCCGATTGTCTTCCGCGCCGCGCCGGGCGGGCCGGTGGTGTTCGACGGCGGCGGAGCGGAATACGGCGTCAACGCCACCGGGCGCCGGCATCTGTGGTTCGAGGGGATCACCTTCCGCAACGCGCGCCGGCTGGTGCGGCTCAACAACGCCAGCGAGATCGTCTTCCGGCACAACACGTTCGAGGTGACCCTGCTCGGGATCAACGGCGAGGGCGCGGTGCACGACGAGTCGGTCGGCATCTTCGTGCTCGACAACACCTTCACCGGCAACGCGACGTGGCCGCGCTCGAAGGGGATCGAGCAGGTCTATGCGGTCAACCTGACCGGTTCCGGCCATGTCGTCGCCTACAACCGGATGACCAACGTCGGCGACGCCGTGCACAACGGCAGCAACGGGCGCATCTCCGCCAGCGACTACCACAACAACGACGTGATGGTGTGCACCGACGACGGCATCGAGACCGACCATGCGGAGACCAACATCCGCGTCTTCCGCAACCGCATCACCAACTGCTTCGCCGGCATCAGCTTCCAGCCGGTGTTCGGCGGCCCGGTCTATGTCTGGCGCAACGTGATCTTCAACACCGAGTACACGCCGTTCAAGCTGCACAACCAGCCGTCGGGCGTGCTGCTGTTCCACAACACGACCGCGCGTCGCGGCTCGCCGTTCGTGATCCAGCCCGGCGGCGACCCGGTCAGCGACGTCGTCACCCGCAACAACCTGTTCGTCGGCTCGGGCTCGCCGGCGATCGTCGCGCGCGACGCGATGATCCGAACCGATTTCGACAACGACGGCTACGCCTGGGGCCTCGGCGGCTTCGCCGACTGGGTCGGGCGCGCCTATCCGTCGCCGCTGGCCGCCAAGCAGTCCGGCCAGCTCTACGCGAAGTTCGGCGCGATCTCGCTGCAGCCCGGCCGCGACACCGGCATCAAGGCGCCGGCCGATCCCGGCCGCCGGTTCGAGGTCACCGACTATGACCCGCGGCTTTCCCCGGGCGCGCGCGCCATCGACCGCGGCGTGCGCATCCCCAACTTCAACGACACGTTCTCCGGCGCGGCCCCCGACCTCGGCTGCTGCGAGCTGGGCGAGCCGCTGCCCCACTACGGGCCGCGGGACAGATAGTCGGCGTTCGAGCGCCGCTTGGCCGACGGCGGTCCGGCGGCGGCACCCACCTCACCCGCTCGCTGCGCGCGCACCCTCTCCCCCTTGAAGGGCGGAGAGGGTATGACCTGCTCCCTCTCCGCCCTCGGGGGCGGAGAGGGTCGGGGTGAGGTGGGGGCTGCGGTGCCGAGGACATGACAATCCAACCCGTTCCCGCGCCCGGCATGCGCCTGGTGTGGCGCTACGCGGCGGCGTCGATCCTGGGCATCGTGCCGCAGGGAATGATGATGCCGCTGATCGCGGTAGAGCTCGCCGCGCGCGGGCATTCCAGCACGGCGATCGGCGCGACTGGGCTGCTGCTGTTCTTCGGCGTGCTGGCGCTGTCGCCGAAGGCGCCGGCGCTGCGGGCACGATGGGGCGTCGGGCGAATCCATCGCGCCGGGATGGCGCTGTGGACGGCGGGCACGCTCGGCCTGGCGTTCGGCGACGGGCTCCTGTGGTGGTATGCGATGTGCCTCGTGCTCGGCGTCGCCGCGGCGCTGATCTGGGGCGTCGCGGAAGGTCTGATCGCGGAGTACGCGCCGGCCGAGCGGCTGGGCCGCACGACCGGCCTCTACCAGACCCTGATCGGGGTCGCGGTGGCGTCGGGGCCGTTCATCCCGGGCGCGTTCGGACTCAGCTACGCGGACGCCGGCATCGTCGCGGCGGCGCTGCTCGCGGTGTCGTGGCTGCCGGTAGCGACCTTGCGGGTCGACGTCTCGGTCGGGCGGGCGGCGGCGCCGATGCGCTGGCGGACGGCGCTGGCGGTCAGCCCGTCGCTGGCGGCCGGCGCGCTGCTTGGCGGCATCTTCGAGAGCGGGGTCAACGCGCTTGGCCCGGTGCACGGCCTGCACCTCGGCTTTGCCGCGGCGGCGGCGGCGATCGTGCCCGGCGTCATCGCCGCCGGCAGCCTCGCCGCGCAGTACCCCGCCGGCCGGATCGCGGACCGTATCAGGGTGCTGACCCTGTTGATCGGCGCCGCGACGATCCTGGCGGCCAGCGGCGTGATGCTGGCGTTCGCCAGTGCCGCGCCGTGGCTGCTGTGGCCGGCGGCGGCGATCTGGGGCTCGGTCGGCGGCGCGCTCTACACCCTGGTGATGATCCGGGTCGGCGTGGTGTTCCGCGGGTCCGACGTGCCGACCGCCACCGCGCTCGCGATCACCGCCTACACGCTGGGTGCGGTGATCGGTCCGGCGGTCGCCGGCCCGGCGATGGACCTGTTGCCGCGCGACGGCCTGGCCGTCGCGCTGGTCGTCATGGCGCTGGCGGCGCTGGCGCCGATGCTGGCGGAATGGGCGGCGGAGCGGCGGCGCGGGCGGACCTGAGGTCCGCCCCTGCGGTGCATCAGGCCCGCGCGCCGGCGGCCTTGCGCTTGCCCAGCACGTCGAGGATGGCGCGCACGATGCCGACATAGCCGGTGCAGCGGCACAAATTGCCGGAAAGCTCCAGCCGCACCCGCTTCTCGTCCGCATCGGGCAGCCGGCGCACGATGTCGCGCGCGCTGACCAGCATGCCGGGCGTGCAGTAGCCGCACTGCAGGCCGTGGTGCTCGGTGAACGCGGTGCGCAGCTGCGCCATCACCTCGTCGTCGTCGAAGCC